>DATMNV010000161.1:0-55871 GCA_035568535.1 Bradyrhizobium sp. | reverse complement strand
GTCACCGGACCGCTCGGCGAGATCACCGGGGCAACGTTGATGTTGCCATAAAGCGCGGAGAAACCGCTATAGCCGCCGGGCTCGTCGGGGAGAAGATCGGGCTTGGCGAAGGAGTTGCTGCACAGGGAGCTGCCCTTCGCGCAGTGCACCGCCACGCCTTCGTAGTCCTGGGTCGCGGCCGTACTGGCAACGGACGAACCAAAGATGTTTGTGATGTCCGTCTTGTTTTCGATGGCCAGCCCATTCAGGGAGAAGGCGCCCACATCGCAGCCAGCGCGGGTATAGGCGACCCACGGCGCCGGCGCGTTCTTTCCATTCTCGTTCACAAGGACGGGCAGGTTTTCGCCGGCTTCAGGATGGCTCTGCGCCGTGGTGGTGGTCCAGTAAACGAAGGAAGTCTGGAAAACGGCGGAGGAGTTGTCGGCCTTGTAGATCCCGAAACTGTTCGAGACCGGGCTGCCGTGACGATCGCCATAGACCCCCGTCAAGCCCGTGAGAATGTCGTCGGCCGTGTGGGAGATCAGCGGCGTAAAGTGATTGCCGCTGACGACACCGTTGCCCTGCAGGAAGCTCAGGAGGTTCGGCATCTGTTCGAGGTCGGACGGAACGTTCGGATTGTCGCGCCGCAGGTGCACGTTGTCGAATGTGATGTAAACCACCCGCTTGATCTTGTTGCCCGGCGAGTGGAGCTGGCAGGATGCCTGAAGCGGAGCGGCCGCTGCCTCAGCAGAGCCGGGCGCCATTGCAAGCGCGGCCCCGGCGAGCAGCGCCGATGCGACCAGGCTGCGACCGAAACGCGCGCAATTCGCGTTACCAATCAGGCCACGCGCCGGGTCAATTGGCGCGCTCAACGAAGCTCTTAATTTCTTCATCGTTTTCTCCCCATGTTCGGCGGGTGAAATAAAAAAAATGCCGACGAGAGCAGATTAGTTCGCGGCGTGTTGCGGCCAATTGACACGAAGGTGGCGTTTGAGGGGCAGCTACAAAAAACGATCTGTGTATTGCGTGCATGCCATTCCAATTGTCACGCCAGTGACAACTATGACAATCGGGCACGATACAAGTACGATAGCGGTCACAAAATCCGCCGGGCCGAACGCCTGCTCAATTCGCCGAGTTGACGGAGATCAAGGCGTCCGCGCCGAGGCCATCATCTGATGAGATGACAAAGGAGGGAGCGGGAATGTCCGTATCGGAAATCGCGCAACGCCATTTTGCTGCCGCCGTGAAGGAGGCCGAAGCCGCCGGTCTCGATCACGACGGTCTCTGCCGCGCACTGCTGGGCCTGCTCGTCTCGGAATATCTGAAGACCAGGGACGTCACAGACGTTCAGTCGGAACTACGCTTTGTGGCCGACAATTGCGATCCCGATACCGATTTCATGTTCATGCGGCCCTGAAGCGCGATGGGATCAGGATCTAGCACCATCGCGGCTTGGACTCTTGTTTGCGCATGATCTCCGCGCAAACGCCAAGCGTTTGTCGCGGGGGAAAACCGGTGTCCGCTTTTCCGGATCACGACACGCGAGTTGCGCCCCTCCCAGCCGCGGTTACAGGCTTCAACCATCTCCGCGCGGCGAGAGCCTATCGCTGCGGTCCCATCATGCGGTCGGAATTTTCCGCGCAAAGAACATGATGATGCAGGTTGGCAATCCACTGCCGGCCCGAGACCGTCAGGTTCAACAGCTTGATGCCGTCGCCGATATGCATGGAGACGGAATTCCAGAAGAACGAGGGATATCTGTCGATCAAATCCGCCGGCGACGAGTAGCCAAGCTGGCGGTTCAGTCCGGTTTCCTCGAATTCAAAGAACAGCGCATTGGCCTTCTTCGGATACATCGGATCGCCCAGCTGTCCGATCAGGTCGGCGGCCTGCACCAGTTTCGGCTCGAGCCCGACTGTTTCGACCGTGTGATCGATGCACGCAGGAAAACGGGTCATCTCGATTGCGTTTGCAATCCGTTTTGCATCCACGAGCGGCGAACTTCCCAGCCGCTCGATCGCGAACATCTTGGAGCGATCGACGTGATACGGCATCAGCGCGGCATCGGACGCCCCGCGCGGGAGGTGGATCCTCTTTTTTTCGTCGTTGATGACAAACTCGGTTTCGGTATCTCCGCTGAGGACGCCGCGCACATAGCCGATGTCGTGCAACAGGCAGGCGCAGATGAGATGGCTGTATTCGTCCGGCTCGATGCGATGGGAGAGCGAAAGACCCTGCAGCAGGTCGCGGCCGACCAGGGTCACGAGAAAGGTGTGCTCGAGATTGTGGTAGAGCGCGTCGCTCCGTCCGATGCATTCAATGGTGCTGCGCGCCAGCGATCCCAGTCGTTCGGCTATCTCGTCATAGGTGGGACCGAAGATCTTGCGAAAGTCCTTCGACAGGAATCTGCCCAGTTGCTTCGCCGCCGATGCCGTGATGGTCTTCACCGACATTCTCCGCATGACCGAACAACGCATGCGACGATATCATTTCGGCAGGTGGCTTCAACAGGCGGAGGGGATCGCGGCCGAATCCATGTGTCGGGTAAGCCGCACAAGACCATTCTCCGATACCTTCGATCGGAGCAAGTGCATTGCAGCGAAGTGGTCGATCGATTGCCTGCTACCGCTCGCCGGGCGCGGTGAAGAACTTCTCACCATAGGCGAAGCGATTGGGCTTGAGGAAGAAGCCGAGGATCACCGCGCCGTTCGGCGCCACCGCCTCGTGCTGGTTGCCGGCCGGGCGCCAGACGAACTGGCCGGGTCCGCATCTGCCCTCATGGTCCTCGAGCGAGCCCTCGATCACATAGGTCTGTTCGAGCGCGGTGTGCTCGTGCAGCGGCACGACGGCGCCGGGCGCGAGCTTGAACAGCGCCGTGGTAATGCCGCTGTCGTCGGTATAGAGCACCTTGATCTGGATCCCCGGAAACTTCGTGGCCTCCCAGGCCATGTTGGGCACATCAAGATAGTGCGCCGCACGCTCCGGCGGATTTTCCGGCTTGATGTCGGAGTGCACAAGCTTGCGTTCGGCTGCGGACATGACGACCTCCCTGGCAATCGGTTCTGGTTCCGACCAGCCTAGCACGCTGCGCGCTCATTCCGAACAGCTCAGCGTGCCAAACGGCGGGTTCGGGAAATTCCACTCGAAGCGTTTGCCGCCGAGCGTGATGCAGGTGCGCTTGTGCTCGCCTTTCGCCTCTCCGGATTCCGCCGCCGATGACGCCGGCGGCGAAAATTTTCGAGCGGACCAGGGCGTGGAGACCGCGCCGCCCAGGGTCGCGCCCAGAATAACGAGGCTACCAACCATCCATTGACCACGCGTCATGCGCACAACGCAGTCCTCTCGCTAGCCTGCTCGATCCCGTCATGCACCCGTGACGCGCCAGATGACGTCGCCGACATCGTCGGCCACCAGCAGCGAGCCGTCGGGACCGAGCGTCACCCCGACAGGCCGCCCGTAGGATTCCCGCTCGTCGGGCGCGAGGAAGCCCGAGAGGATATCGCGCGCCAGCCCCGAAGGGCGGCCGTTCTCGAACGGCACGAACACGACCTTGTAGCCCGACAGCGTCGAGCGATTCCAGGAGCCGTGCTGTCCGATCGCCATGCCGTCCGGAAAGCCCGGCAGGGTGCCTGAAGGCATCCAGCACAGGCCGAGCGAGGCGGTATGTCCGCCGAGCGCATAGTCCGGCGTAATGGCCTTCGCGACCATGGCCGGATCCTGCGGCACGCGATCGTCCACCGTCTGGCCCCAATAACAATAGGGCCAGCCGTAGAAACCGCCGTCGCGGACCGAGGTCAGGTAGTCGGGCGGCGTCTCGTCGCCGAGGCCGTCGCGCTCGTTGACGACGGTCCAGAGCACGCCGGTCTTTGGCTCGAAGGCGAGGCCCACGGCGTTGCGCAGGCCGCCCGCAAAGATGCGGCTGGTGCCGCTCGCGAGATCGAGCTCGTAGACGCAGGCCCGGCCTTCCTCCACCTCCATGCCGTCATCGGCAATATTGGTGAGCGAGCCGACGCCGGCATAGAGCTTCTTGCCATCGGCGCTCGGCAGCAGGCTCCTCGTCCAGTGCCCGGCCGGCTTGAACGTGACGAGTTTTTTCCCTTCCGCGGTGATGCGGTCGGTGCCCGCAGAGTATGGAAACGCCACCACGCCGTCGGTGTTGCCGACATAGAAGGTGTCGCCCACAAGCGCCATGCCGAACGGCTGGTTCAATCCTTCCATGAAGGTCCCGCGCGTCTCGGCGACGCCGTCGCCGTCCTTGTCGCGCAACAGCGTGATGCGGTTGGCGCTGACGCCGAGCGCATCCGCACGCCGCATCGTCGCCTGCATGGCATATTGGAACACGCTCCGCGGGGTTCCCGCGACCTGCGTCGCCTCGGCAATGAGGACGTCGCCATTGGGCAGCACCTCGATCCAGCGCGGATGTTCCAGGCCGGTCGCAAAGGCGTTGACCTTGAGGCCGGGTGCGGCGACAGGCAGTTGCCCGTTGTGCCATCCCCTTGCCGTCGGCATCTTCAGCGTCGGGATCGCGCCTTGCGGCTTCGCCACCGGAATCTCCGGCGCGTTGCCCCAGGCCGGCTTGGGCTGTGCGCCCTGCATCTTGCGCCACGCCAGCGCGCCGGCCCCGACAAGCGCGACCACGCGCGCAAATAGGCTGGAAAAACTCATGCTATTCCCCTGTTAATCACGCACATTCCAACGACGCCGGCTTAGCGAACTCACCGGCGCCCGGAGCATTCGCACGGCGTCGATGACAGTAGTTATACGCTCTTCGCAATTGCAACCGAATCGGGGAGATTGCCTCGGCGCTTCAGAGCGCTTCCTCCCTGAAACTTGTGCCCGCCCGGTCGGCGGGCTTTCTTTCACGCCGCCAGGGCCTTCATCTCGGCATAGAGATCGGACTTGCCTTCGAAGCCGATGCCCGGGAGATCGGGCATGGTGATGTGGCCGTTCTCGACGCGGACACCATCAGGGAAACCGCCATAGGGCTGGAACAGGTCGGGATAGCTCTCATTGCCGCCGAGCCCGAGGCCTGCAGCGATATTCAGCGACATCTGATGCCCGCCATGCGGGATGCAGCGGCTCGGCGACCAGCCGTGCGTATCAAGCACTTGCAGCGTGCGCTGATATTCGCACAGGCCATAGGACAGCGCGCAATCGAATTGCAGCCAGTCGCGATCGGGCCGCATGCCGCCATAGCGGATCAGGTTTCGCGCATCCTGATGGCTGAACAGGTTTTCGCCGGTTGCCATCGGCGCCGGATAGAACTCCGCGAGTGCGGCCTGCAACGCGTAATCGAGCGGATCGCCGGCCTCTTCGTACCAGAACAGCGGATAATCCCGCAGCATCTTGGCGTAGGCAATTGCGGTCTCGAGATCAAAACGCCCGTTGGCGTCGACGGCGAGCTGCGCGTCGTTGCCGATCTCGTTGAGCACCGCCTCGATGCGTTCGCGGTCTTCGCCGATCGGCGCGCCGCCGATCTTCATCTTCACGACATTGTAGCCGCGGTCGAGATAGCCGCGCATTTCGCTGCGCAGCATCGAGAGATCCTTGCCGGGATAGTAATAGCCGCCGGCGGCATAGACGAAGACGCGCGGGTTCGCCGTGCGCTTGTGGCGCTCGGCGAGCAGCCGGAACAGCGGCTTTCCGGCGATCTTCGCCACCGCGTCCCACACCGCCATGTCGATGGTGCCGACCGCGACCGAGCGCTCGCCGTGGCCGCCCGGCTTCTCGTTCGACATCATGATGGCCCACGCCTTGTCCGGATCGAGATTGTCGCCGGCCTCGTTGAGCAGCGATTTGGGATCGGCCTCCATCAGCCGCGGCGCAAAGCGCTCGCGGATCAGCCCGCCCTGCCCGTAGCGGCCGTTCGAATTGAAGCCGTAGCCGACCACGCGCTTGCCGTCGCGCTTGGCGTCGGTCACGACGGCAACCAGGCTCGTCGTCATCTTGGTGAAATCGATGTAGGCGTTGCGGATCGGCGAAGAGATCGGCTTTGTGACTTCGCAGACGTCGACGATGCGGATGGACATGTGGCTGGCTCTTGTTGTTGTCGTCATTGCGAGCGAAGCGAAGCAATCCATGGCACGGCAAGCGGAAGAATGGATTGCTTCGTCGCTTGCGCTCCTCGCAATGACGGTGAGGGCTATTTCTTGTCCCGAAAATACGGCTCGACCGGGCCGTGCACCTTGATCGTCAGCGGATTGCCGTGGCGGTCCTTGGCATTGCCTGCGGTCACGCGCACCCAGCCCTCGCTGATACAATATTCCTCGACATTGGTCTTCTCGACGCCCTTGAAGCGGATGCCGACGTCGCGCGCCAGGACCTGCTCATTATAGTACGGGCTGCGCGGATCGACCGACAGACGGTCGGGCAACTGGTCACTCTCTACTTCGCTTTTCTCGTTCACAGCAGGGCCTCGATGTCTTTCTTCAATCCCAGCGGGGTCGCGGTCGGCGCGTGGCGGGCGACCACCTTGCCGGAGCGGTCGACCAGGAATTTGGTGAAATTCCATTTGATGGATGAACCGAGCAAGCCGGTCCTTGCCTTCTTCAGGTAATTGTACAGCGGATGCGCGTTGGCGCCGTTGACGTCGATCTTTTCGAACATCGGAAAGCTCACGTCATATCTGCTGTCGCAGAACTCGGCGATCTGCCTGGCATCGCCCGGCTCCTGGCCGCCGAACTGGTTGCAGGGAAAGCCGAGCACCGCAAAGCCGCGCGGCTTGAGCTCGCGATGCAGCGCTTCCAGCCCTTCATACTGCGGGGTAAAGCCGCATTTGCTCGCGGTGTTGACGATCAGCAGCACCTGACCCTCGAATTGCTTCAGCGGCACATCATCGCCTGCGAGCGATTTGGCGGTGAACTCGTAGACACCTGACATCGTTCTCTCATATCTCTTGTTTGAGCATGATCTTTTCGGAAAACCGGTTTCCACTTTTCCGGATCATGCTCTAACCCACGGGATCGATCGGCGACGGCGGCACCCCGCCCGCCTCGATCGCCTCGCCAGCGAGAAGGCAAAGGTCCTCGCGGAAACGGCCCGCGACAACCTGCACGCCGACGGGAACCTTGCCGACCAGTCCCGTGGAGACGGTTAGCCCAGGCAGGCCCATGAAGGGAATAGCGATTTGCGTCAGCTGCGCGCGCCAGACCCGCGCAAAGGACGCATCGTCCTTGCGGTCGAGATGGTCGGGGAATGGCAATTCGCCGGAGACCGGCATCACCAGCACCGCATATTTCTCCAGCAGCATGATCCATTCGCGCGCCAGCGTCGCGCGGCGGGTCAGCGCCTTGGAGAAATCGGCCTGGTCGAACGGCGTCACCTTGGAGCGGTTGCCGCGCAGGCAGGCGAGCGCGCCGGGGTCACCTTCCTTTTCGGCGGTCGCGAGCTGCGCTTCATAGAGATCGCCGAGCCAGAGTTTGGTTTGCCACTCGGCGGCTTCGCGCAGTGGCGGCGTGTTCGGAATTTCCTCCACCGTCCAGCCAGCGCGCTTCAGCCGCTCGCCGGCATCGGCGACCGCGGCCTTCACTTCGGGCACGGGGTCGAGACCGTCGGGGTTGATGCAGACCGCCGCGCGCTTTTCCATCGCAGGTCCCTCGAGCGGCGCCGGCACCCACCAGGGATCGCGCGCATCTCTCGCCGACATTGCGGCGAGCGAGATGCGCAGGTCCTTGATGGTGCGCGCCAGCGGGCCGGAGACCGCGCTGATCTGCGGGCCGATGGTGCGCTCCGGCAGGCATGGGTTGAAGGCCGCGATGCGGCCGAGCGTCGGGCGCAGGCCATGCACGCCGCAGGCGTAAGCGGGATAGCGGATCGAGCCTGCAATGTCGGTGCCGTGCGCGATATGGCCGATGCCGGCGGCGACCGCAGCACCCGCGCCGCCGGACGAACCACCCGGCGTGATCGATGAGTCGCGCGGATTCCTGGTGTCGCCGTGGATGAGGTTGGTGGTGAACCAGCGGTAGGAAAAGGCCGGGCAGTTGGTGCGACCGAGGATGATGGCGCCGGCCTTGCGGAAATTGTCGATGACCGGGCCGCCGACGGTTGCGATCGCGTCGCGCTGCAGCGTCAAGCCATTGGTGGTGGCAAAGCCTTCCTGGTCGATATTGACCTTCACCGTGACCGGCACGCCCGCGAGTATACCGGGATCCTCACCCCGCGCGATCGCGGCGTCGACGGACGCCGCCTGCTTCACCACATCGTCGGGCTTGTGATCGACCACGGCGTTGATCTTGGGATTGACGGCATCGAGCCGCGCCAGCGCGGAAGTGGCGGCCTCTTTGGCCGATACCTTCTTCGATTTGACGAGGGCTACGAGGTCGGCGGCCGGCAGGCGCCAGAGGTCGGTCATAAGCAACTCCATGTTACGGCCGACTTGTAGCGCCAGCTGGGCAGCGTGACCAGCCAGCCACTCGCGGATCTGTCCCTTCTCCCCTTGTGGGAGAAGGTGGCGCGGACGACAGTCCGCGACGGATGAGGGGTCTCTATCCGCGGACACCACCGAAAGAAGAGCGAGAGATATTAGCTTGCGGAGACAAACCCCTCACCCGGAGCACATCTTTCGATGCGCTCCGGCCTCTCCCACAAGGGGAGAGGCGCACCGGTCATGCCGCGCCTTGCTCAACATCGTCTCACCGAACGTGCGAAATATAATAGGCGAGATCGGGAATCTGGTCCGCCGTCACCGAGCCCATCACATCGGCCATGGTGCCGTCATAGCCGTGGCGGGTGTTGTCCTTGTATTCGCGCAGCGTCTTCGCGAGATAATCCTCGCGCTGGTCGGCGATGCGCGGGACATTGTCGGCGCCCGAGAAATCCCCGTTGTGGCAGGAATTGCAGTGATTCTGGGTGATGATCGCCAGCGCTTTCTGCATCCGGGCGGGGTCGGGCGCGTCGGTTGGCGGCTGCGGCTTCGGCAGCTTGGCGAGAAAATCGGAAAAGTTGTGAAGGTCGTCGTCGGTGAACGACTTCGTCACCTCGTTCATGGGATCGAAGGTGCGCAGCTTCTCGCGAAACATGAAGAGCTGGATCAGCGCATAAGGCGCCTGCTGGCCGCCGAGCGAGGGCGTGTTCTCGGTTGCGGACTGGCCATGCTCGCCGTGACAGGCAAAGCAGGTCACGGCGCGCTCTTCGATGGTTTCGGCGTGGAGAGAGGAGACAAGGAGCGCAAACGCAAAGGGTACGATTGTTTTTCTTTTTTGCATTTGCCTCACTCAACGCTTCTACATCACAGAGTTGTAGGGTGGGCAAAGGCGCACCGCGCCCGTGCCCACCGCCATCTTCTTTGTCCAAGACCGGTGGGCACGCTTCCGCCTTCGCTCGAGGAGCTACCGCGGACGCAGTCGCTTTGCCCACCCTCCGTTCTTCATTATTACTGCGCCGCCATCTTCGCCTTGCCGTAGCTGACGCGGTAGATGGCGCCGTTCCAGTCGTCGGAGATCAGGATCGAGCCGTCCTTCATCAAGAGCACGTCGTTCGGCCGGCCGATATATTTGTTGTCTTCGAGGAAGCCGGTGACGAGCGGCTCGATGTTCCTGACCTTGCCGTCCTTGTCGAGATGCACGACGACGACGTCGCCGCCGAACTTCTTGGAGCGGTTCCAGGAGCCGTGCCGCGCGACGATGATCGCGTTCCTGTAGCTCTTCGGGAACTGGTTGCCCGTATAGAAGCGCATGCCGAGCGAGGCGGAATGCGGTCCCATCAGGCCGGCCGGCGCCACGAACTCGCTGCAGGAATGGCCCCAGCCGAATTCGGGATCCGGGATATTGCCCTGATAGCAATAGGGTGCGCCGAAATCCTCGCCCTTTTTGGTGATGCGGTTGAGCTCGTCCTCGGGCACGTCCTCCGACAGCCAGTCGCGGCCGTTGTCGGTGAAGTACATCTGCTTGTTCTCGGGATTCCAGTCGAAGCCGACCGAGTTGCGCACACCGAGCGCATAGACTTCGGCGTTCGAACCGTCGAGGTCCATGCGGCGGATCTGGCCGTGCGCATCGTCATGCAGCACATTGTTGCCGGGCTGGCCGACCGGCACATAGAGCTTGTTGTCCGGCCCGACCGCGATGAACTTCCAGCCATGGGCCTCGTCCTTCGGCAGCTTGTCGTAGATGACCGTCGGCTTCGGCGGGTCGTCGAGGTGATCCTCGACATTGTCGATCTTGGAGACCTGCGAGAGCTCGGCGATGTAGAGCGTGCCGTTATGGAAGGCGACGCCGTTCGGCCGGTACAGGCCGGAGGCCAGCACCTTGACCTCGCGTTTGCCGTCCTTGTTGACGATGGCAGAGACCTTGTCGACCAGGCGCGAGCCGACGAACACCGTGCCCTTGTCGCCGAGCGCCATCTCGCGGGCGTTGGTCACGCCGGACGCGTAGACCTCGATGTTGAAGCCCTGCGGCACCTTCAGCTTGGCTACCGGCAGCTTGTCTGCTGCTGCCGCCAGCGGCGGCGCGACCTGCGGCCTGAGTTTTTGCGCGGCTTCATTGTCCGGTTGGCCGATCAGCGGCGAACCGGGCGGCAGCGGCGCTGCAGCCGGCGGGCTGGCCTGCTGCGCGTTGGCACCCAACGTCAATGCACCAAGAAAAACGCCGACAAGCCATAGGCTGCGCGGCGACATTTTTGCGATCATGTCGTCCTCCCCGTTAAAGGCGGTGGCCTTCATCCTCGCGCCGGGGCCCATCCCGGTGCGGGTGTGCCTTCCCGCTTTCACACTCTGTAAATTTTCCGCGATGCTGGCAATCGGAATCATCGACAAAGCTTGGTGATGCCTTCGCGCTGGAATCCTTCGCGCTGGAATAGAGGCGCCTTGCCGGTGTATCGGGCGGGCTGCAACGGTAACGGTGGTGTCAGTGCCTGGTCAGCGACGCGTCCGGCGGGTCGAGCAGGGCTTCCGCAAACGGGAACTCGAGCACGATCTCGCCCTCGGCATCGGTCACCTCGATGACCGCCTTGAGCAGCACGCCATCGGCGCCTTCGGTCTCCAGGAGTTCGAGGATCATGGCGCGCGCGACTTCCCAGGCCCGATCGGGGTCGCGCAATTCCTCACCCTCGGGATCGTCGATCAGCTCATCGCCGATCCGCGTGTTGAAAAAATATCTCGGCATGGCCAATCCAATGAGGGCAGCAGGGCGGAATTGGAAGCGGGGCATCTCTCACAAGTTCTTTATTTGGTGTCTCCCCCCAATACCAGCGTTCGCCCACCGCCTTCCCGCCCGGGAACAGGAATGAGGCCCTTGATCCCCTTCCGGTTTGGTCGGCCCACCCGGCGGCCGGTGGGCGAGCCTGCTGCGCTGCAACAAGGCACGCGCAGGTTTCATTATAAAAGATTTCACTGGCGAACTTTTCATCAACGGGTACTTTAATAGCGAGGGCGGAAGTTCGTCCCATTTGCAAGGAGAGCCAAAATGGCCTGGAAAGCACCGAAGATCGTCGAAGTGCCGTGCGGCATGGAAATCAACATGTATGTGAGCGCCACCCGCAAGTAAGCGGTTCGCGAACGTACGACGTTCAACGCAGGTGGACCTTCGGGCGTGACATGCTCCTGATAGACAAGGGGGCGTGGCCGGATCGAAGTCCACCTTCGTAGTATCTGGGCGCATTCAAGTCTTGGATTGCCAGGAGACGGATCATGCTTCGCGTCGTCGTCCTGGGCGCCGCGGCGGGCGGCGGCATACCGCAATGGAATTGCGGCTGCCCGGTCTGCCGGGCCGCGCGAAACGAATATCCCGAGCTTCAGAGCACGCAGGCATCGATCGCCATCAGCGCAGACGGCGAGCACTGGTTCCTCGTCAACGCCTCGCCCGACCTGCGCCAGCAACTGATCAACACCCGCCAGCTCCATCCGAAAGACGGCGCGCTGCGCCACTCACCGATCGCGGGCGTGATCCTGACCAATGGCGAGATCGATGCGGTTGCGGGCCTGTTGTCCATGCGCGAGGGCTCGCCGTTTGCGATCTACGCACACCCGAAGGTGCTGGCGATCCTGCAGTCGAACAGCATCTTCAACGTGCTGAGCGAGAAGAACGTGGCCCGCGTCGGAATCGAGATCGACCGGGCGTTCGAGCCCGCTTTGCCCGACGGCCGGCCTAGCGGCATCGAGGTCGAGGCCTTCACCGTGCCCGGCAAGGGCGCCTGGTATCTAGAAGGCCAGGCCCATCCCGGCGGTACCGACGGCGCCGGCGACACGCTCGGCCTTCGCATCCGCGACAAGGCCACGAACAAGCATTTCTACTTCATCACCGCCTGCGCCCATGTCAGTAACGAGCTGAAATCGCGCCTTGCCGGCGCGCCGCTCTTGTTTTTCGATGGCACGGTCTGGCGCGACGACGAGCTGGTGGCCGCCGGCCTCGGCACCAAGACCGGACAGAGCATGGGACACATCGCGATGTCGGGGAATAGCGGTGCGATCAAAAGCCTTGCCGGCCTCGATATCGACAGGAAGGTGTTTCTGCATATCAACAATTCCAATCCGGCGCTGCTGCATGGCTCGGCCGAGCGCAGTATCGCGGAGAACGCAGGCTGGCAGATACCCGCCGATGGAACGGAGATCGTGCTGTGAACGTCGTCCCCGACATGACGGCCTATTCGGTCGGCAAGGGCGTGCCGCTCAACAACGCTGCCGAGCTCGAAGCGGCACTGCGCCATATCGGCGCCACCCGCTATCACAGCCTGCATCCGTTCCACCGCCTGTTGCACGGCGGCAAGCTGAACAAGGGCCAGGTGCAGGCCTGGGCGCTGAACCGCTATTATTACCAGAGCACCATCCCGCTCAAGGATGCGGTGGTGATCTCGCGCTTTCGCGACCGCGGCATCCGCATGGAATGGCGGCACCGGATCGAGGATCATGACGGCGATCCCGGCAGGGAGGGAGGCATCGAGCGCTGGCTCAAGCTGACCGAAGGCCTCGGCCTCGACAGTGCCTATGTGGAATCGACCGAAGGCATCCTCCCCGCCACGCGCTTTGCGGTGGAAGCCTATGTGCATTTCTGCCGGGACAAGAGCCCGCTGGAGGCGATCGCCTCGTCGCTGACGGAATTGTTCGCGCCGAACCTGCATGAAGAGCGCATCTCCGGCATGCTGCAGCACTATGACTTCGTCAACCCCGACATCATGAGCTATTTCAGCCGCCGCCTGCAGCAGGCGCCGCGCGACGCCGGCTTTGCGCTGGACTATGTCAGGGAACACGCCACGACACCGGAACAGCGCGAGCTGGTCTGCAATGCGCTGATCTTCAAGACCAACGTGCTGTGGGTGCAGCTCGACGCGCTCTATCACGCCTATGTCGAGGGCCACATTCCGCCCGGCGCCTTCGTGCCCAAAGAGAACTAGGACCGGTTGAAATCATGGCCACGCCGCGCCACATCAATGTCAGCGAAGCAAGCCGGCCGGTGCTGCCGCGGCATGCCAAGCTGAAATTCGACGAGACGCGCAAGGTGTGGGTGCTCCTGGCGCCCGAACGCGTGCTGGCGCCGGACGAGATCGCGGTGGAAGTGCTGCAGCTCTGCGACGGCGTGCGCAGCGTGTCCGACATGGTCGAGCAGCTGGCGGCCAAATATGCCGCACCGCGCGAGGCGATCGCGACCGACGTGATCGCCATGCTGCAGGATCTCGCCGACAAGGGATTTTTGACGGAGGCGCGCGAGAAGACGACATGAGCGAACTCGCGAACCACAAAACGACCGATGCAGGCGACAGCTTCTCCGTGCTGGAGCGGCAGAAATCGGTCGCGGAAACCCACGGCATCCCGGTCGCCGTGCTGCTGGAGCTGACGCATCGCTGCCCGCTGCAATGCCCCTATTGTTCCAACCCGCTCGAGCTCGATCGTGGCTCGACTGAACTCACCACGGAGGAATGGAAGAAGGTGTTGAGCGAGCTCGCCGAGATCGGCGTGCTGCAGGTGCATTTCTCCGGTGGCGAGCCGACCGCGCGCAAGGACCTGGTCGAGCTCGTCAAGCACGCCAATGACGCCGGGCTCTACACCAATCTCATCACTTCTGCGGTGTTGCTGACGCGCGAGAAGCTTGCCGATCTCGACGGCGCCGGGCTCTGCCATGTGCAGATCAGCTTCCAGGGCAACGAACCTGTTGTCGCCGACCGCGTCGCGGGCCTGAAGGATTCGCACCGCAAGAAGCTCGAAGTCGCAAGATGGACCCGCGAGCTTGACCTGCCGCTCACCGTCAACGCGGTGATGCACCGCCAGAACCTGCACCAGCTTGCCGACATCATCCAGATGACGGTCGATCTCGATGCCGCCCGACTCGAAGTCGCCAACGTGCAATATTACGGCTGGGCGCTGAAGAACCGCGCGGCCTTGATGCCGACGCTGCAGCAGATCGAGGAAACCAGCCAGCTGGTCGAGGAAGCACAGGTGCGGCTGAAGGGCGTTCTCGCCATCGACTATGTCGTGCCGGATTACTACGCGCTGCGGCCGAAGAAATGCATGGGCGGCTGGGGGCGGCAGTTCTTCAATATCTCGCCGGCCGGCAAGGTGCTGCCCTGCCACGCCGCCGAGAGCATCACCGGGCTCGAATTCGAATCGGTGCGGTCCAATCATTCGATCGCCCGGATCTGGCAGAACTCGGACGCCTTCAACCGCTATCGCGGCACCGGCTGGATGAAGGAGCCGTGCAAGTCCTGCGAGTTTCGCGAGATCGATTTCGGCGGCTGCCGCTGCCAGGCCTTTGCGCTCACCGGCGACGCCGCCAATACCGATCCCGCCTGCACGCTGTCGCCGCTGCATGAGACGATATTCAAAGAAGCCGAGCGCGAGGCGGCCGGCGAGCAGAACCGCTTCCTCTATCGCAATTTCGCCGGCGGGACGCCGGAAGCAGGCGACCATGGCGCCTGACGCCGGCTCCGGGCGCGCCGATCCGTTTGCGCCGATCACCTCAGAACAATTGATCGTTGGCGACGGCCACGACCTCTATGTCGAGAGCGTCGGCCGCGCCGGCGGCATTCCTGCCGTGTATTTGCATGGCGGGCCCGGCAGCGGCTGCCAGCCCGATCACCGCCGGCTGTTCGATCCCGAACGCTTTCATGCGGTGCTCTACGACCAGCGCGGCTGCGGCCGCAGCCGGCCCAAGGGCGGCCGCGAAAACAACACGCTGCCGCATCTGATTGCGGACATGGAGATGATCCGCGAAAAATTCGGCTTCGAGTGCTGGATGGTGGTCGGCGGCTCCTGGGGCGCGACCCTGGCGTTGGCTTACGCGCAAGCCCATCCCGCGCGCGTCTCCGGCGTCGTGCTGCGTGCGACCTTTCTCGGCACGTATGACGAGATCGAGCAAGGGTTTTGCCAGCGGCTGCCGTGCTTCTATCCGGGCCTGTCGGAGGATTTTCTCAGCCCGTTGCCGGAGGAGGAGCGCAGCCGCCCGCTCGATGCCTATTGGCGGCGCATCCTCGATGCCGATCCTGCCGTACATGCGCCGGCCGCACGTGCCTGGCACGACGCCGAACGCATTCTGTCCGAGCATACGCCCTCTCGCACGCGGCTCGATCTCGCCGCGGTGAAATCCGGCGGCACCCTGCCCGCGACGCCGTTCATGGAAGCGCATTATTTCGTGAATGACTGCTTCATGCGGCCGAACCAGATCATCGAAGAGGCCGAGAAGCTGGCCGGCATTCCCGGCATCATCGTGCAGGGCCGCTATGATTTGCTCTGCCCGCCGGCGACCTCGCAAGCACTCGCCGCGCGCTGGCCGGATTCGGAGATCCGCATCGTCGAAGGCTCCGGACATACGCTATATGATCCCGGCGTGCGCAACGCCGTGATGAAGGCCATTGCGGATATCGCGTCGAAGATAAGCAAATAGGGAATTGGAAATGCCGATTGCCGGAAAGGGCATGCTGCTGACGTCGATGGACATCGATCCGGAGCATGCAGAAGAGCTCAATCGCTGGTACGACCGAGAGCATCTCGAAGAGCGCGTCGCGATTGAGGGCTTCCTCGAGGCGCGGCGCTATCGCGCCCATACCGGCAGCCCGAAAAACTTGTTCCTGTACTCGACAAGAACGATCGATGTGCTCGACAGTCCCGCCTATCGCGCGCGGCTCTCCAATCCGACCGAATGGTCGAAGGCGAACATGGCGCGGTTCAAGCACATGATCCGCGCGGTCGCCCGCATCACGGTCAGCCGCGGCGTCGGCCGCGGGGCAAAGCTCGGCATCGTTCGGCTGCGCCCCGAAGCGGGCAAGGAAGACGCGTTGCGCGCCGAGTTGAAAGCAAAGCTCGAGCCGGACGCCGACGGCATCATCTCGATGCATCTGCTCGAAAGCGATGCAAGACTTTCCGGACCCACGGCGGAAATTCCGGCGGCCGGCAGCGGCTTCGTGGACTGGTTCGTGCTGATCGACGGCACCGATGTCAGCGCGATCACCTCGACATTGGCCGCGCGCTTCATCGGCACCGCTGCGCCCGCAGGCGCGCAGGTGATCTCATCAGGCATCTACGACCTGATGTGGGATCTCGCGAAGAGCGATATTCCCTAAGCGCGATGGCTATCGCCATCCTGCTTCGATTTTTCCGCGCATGAAGACCGCTGTCCAATGTTCCGGATCAAGCGCTGAAAATAAAAATCAATGCGCAATTTCGCGCATCTGATGTTTGCTGCAGTGCCACATAAGCGGTTCACGAAGGTTAAACTTTACGGCACCGCGACGATGAAAACCGTCGATGAGGCAAATTTGCCTTTGTGCGTGATCTTGAATGGCTCTAATAAGGTAAGCCTATGATCCAATTCAAAAACGACAAGAACGCGATTCAGGTAATCTAAGATCCAGGCGTTCTAAACGCGAAAAGGCCGCACGGCCCTTGAAGCTGGCGCGGAAGGTGGGAATGAGACCAACTGATATTTCGGCCCCCGACTACTTCCACAAAGTGGTCGATTGCCAATGGGCCTGCCCCGCGCATACGCCAGTTCCGGAATACATCCGCTTGATCGCCGAAGGCCGCTACAGCGACGCCTACATGATCAATTGGAGGTCGAACGTGTTTCCGGGGATCCTCGGACGCACCTGCGATCGTCCCTGCGAGCCCGCCTGCCGCCGCGGCCGTGTCGAGGAAACTCCGGTCGCCATCTGCCGCCTCAAGCGCGTCGCCGCCGACTTCAAGGACGACATCAGGCATCGCCTGCCGAAACCTTCGCCCAGGAACGGCAAGCGCATCGCGCTGGTCGGTGGTGGTCCGGCATCGCTCGCGGTCGCGCGTGACCTCGCGCCGCTCGGCTATCACTGCACGGTGTTCGACGGCGATCCCAAGGCCGGCGGCATGATGCGGTCGCAGATTCCAAAATTCCGCCTGCCCGACTCCGTGATCGACGAGGAGACCGACTACATCCTCAACCTCGGCATCGAGTTCAAGGGTGGCACGCGCATCGAGAGCATGAAGAAGCTGCTCGCCGGCAATTACGATGCGATCTTTGTCGGAAGCGGTGCGCCGCGCGGCCGCGAGCTCGACATTCCCGGCCGGAAAGAGGCTGCGGCGAACGTCCATATCGGCATCGACTGGCTCTCCAGCGTCTCCTTTGGCCATATCGACAAGATCGGCAAGCGCGTGATCGTGCTCGGCGGCGGCAACACCGCGATGGATTGCTGCCGTACCGCGCGCCGCCTCGGCGGCGAGGACGTCAAGGTGGTCGTGCGCTCCGGCTTCGAGGAGATGAAGGCCTCGCCCTGGGAAAAAGAAGACGCCATGCATGAGGATATTCCGATCCTCAATTTCATGGTGCCCGTCGCTTTCGTGCACAACAAGGGCAAGCTCACCGGCGTCACGTTCCAGAAGGTGAAGGCCGAATACGACGCCAAGGGCCGCCGCAGCCTGGTGCCGTCAGGCGAGCCGGACCAGACCATTGCCTGCGACGATGTGCTGGTCGCGGTCGGCCAGGAGAACGCCTTCCCCTGGATCGAGCGCGACATCGGCATCGAGTTCGACAAGTGGAACATGCCCAAGGTCGACCCGAAGACGCTTGCGTCGACCAATCCGAAGGTCTTCTTCGGCGGCGACGCTGCCTTCGGCCCGAAGAACATCATCTGGGCCGTCGCGCACGGCCATGATGCCGCGCTGTCGATTCACAAGATGATCTCCGGCGAGGACATCCAGGAGCGCCCGCTGCCCGAGGTGCATGTCACCTCGCAGAAGATGGGCATCCACGAGTGGAGCTACGACAACGACATCTCCATCGACAAGCGTTTCAAGGTGCCGCACCGCGACAAGGTGATCGCGCTGAAGGACATCCGCGCCGAGGTCGAGCTCGGCTATGACGTCAAGCTCGCGCTCGGCGAAGCCGAACGCTGCCTGAACTGCGACGTGCAGACGGTGTTCACGACCTCGCTCTGCATCGAATGCGACGCCTGCGTCGATATCTGCCCGATGGACTGCATCACCTTCACCGAGAATGGCGAGGAAGCCGATCTGCGGGCGCGCCTGAAGGCGCCATCGGTGCATCCCGACCAGGACCTCTATGTCTCAAGCGATCTCAAGACCGGCCGGGTGATGGTGAAGGACGAAGACGTCTGCCTGCATTGCGGCCTGTGCGCCGAGCGCTGCCCGACCGGCGCCTGGGACATGCAGAAATACCTCATCGATATGACTCACGCAGGTTCATCATGCCCGAGCAAAAAACGATCAGCAGCGTAAACGACTTCGTCGTCCGCTTCGCCAACGTCAACGGCTCGGGTTCGGCCTCCGCCAACGAGCTGTTCGCCCGCGCGATCCTGCGCCACGGCGTGCCGGTCTCACCGCGCAACATCTTCCCCTCCAACATCCAGGGCCTGCCGACCTGGTATGAGGTGCGGGTGACGGAAGCCGGCCATCTCGGCGCACGCGGCAGCGTCGACATGATGGTCGCGATGAATCCGCAGACCTGGGACAAGGACGTCGCCTCCATCGAGCCCGGCGGCTATCTGTTCTACGATTCCACCAAGCCGATGCCGTCGTCGAAATTCCGGCCCGACATCAACATCATCGGCGTGCCGCTGACCGCGATCACCAATTCGACCTACACCGATCCGCGCCAGCGCCAGCTGTTCAAGAACATCATCTATCTCGGCGCGCTGTCCGCGTTGCTCGACATGGACCCGAAGCTGATCGAGCAGCTGATCGGCGAGCAGTACAAGGGCAAGGAGAAGCTCTTGTCTTCCAACGTCCATGCGCTGCATCTCGGCCGCGACTGGGCGCTGCAGAACCTGAAATGCCCGATCGGGCTGCGCGTGAAGAAGGCCGACAGAGTCGGTGATCGCATCTTCATCGAGGGCAACAGCGCCGCCGCGCTCGGCGCGGTCTATGGCGGCGCCACCGTTTGCGCCTGGTATCCGATCACGCCGTCGTCCTCGCTGGCGGACGCCTTTGCCAGCCATTGCAAAAAGCTGCGCCACGATCCCAAGACCAAAAAAGCCAAATACGCCATCGTGCAGGGCGAGGACGAGCTCGCCTCCATCGGCATTGTCATCGGCGCGTCCTGGAATGGCGCCCGCGCCTTCACCGCGACCTCCGGCCCCGGCATCTCCCTGATGACCGAGTTCATCGGCCTCTCCTACTTCGCCGAAATCCCGGCCGTGATCATGAACGTGCAGCGCGCCGGCCCGTCGACCGGCATGCCGACCCGCACCCAGCAATGCGACATCATCGCCTGCGCCTATGCCTCGCATGGCGACACCAAGCATGTGCTGCTGTTCCCGGAAGATCCCGCGGAAGCCTTCGAGTTCGCCGCTGCCGCCTTTGATCTCGCCGAGCGGCTGCAGACCACGATCTTCCTGATGCTCGATCTCGATATCGGCATGAACCACCGCCTCTGTCGTCCGCTGAAATGGGACGACGCGCGGCAATATGACCGCGGCAAGATCATGACCGCGGAAATGCTCGAGGAAGGCCGCGACTTCGGCCGCTATCTCGATGTCGACGGCGACGGCATCCCTTTCCGCACCTATCCCGGCACGCATCCGACCAAGGGTTCCTATTTCACCCGCGGCACCTCGCGCGACCGTTATGCGCGCTACTCGGAAGAAGGCCCGGTTTACGCCGACAACATGCAGCGCCTGGTGCGCAAGTTCGAGACCGCGCAGGACATGGTGCCGCGGCCGCTGCAGGCCAATGCGGCAAAGCCCACCAAATACGGCGTGATCTATTTCGGCTCGACTTCGCCCGCGATGGACGAAGCGATCGGGCTATTGGAGGCGCGCGGGCATCAGCTCGACCGCCTGCGCATCCGCGCCTTCCCGTTCCACTCCAGCGTCGCGAGCTTTATCGCCGATCATGACTTCGTCTATGTGGTCGAACAGAACCGCGACAGCCAGCTGCGCCAGCTCATCGTCAACGAGAACGGCATCGATCCGGTGCGGCTGATTCCTATTGTTCATTATGATGGTACGCCGATCACCGCGCGCTTCATCGCGAAAGCGATCGGCGACCACCAGGATCACCTGAAGGTCACCCCGCTGCGCAAGGCGGTGTCGTAAGGCAGGGAAGAAGTAGGGTGGACAAAGCGAAAGCGTGCCCACCATTCTAAATATTGCTGTTCGTTGGTGGGCTCGGCGCAACGCGCCTTTGCCCATCCTACAAATCCTGACGCTCCCCTTTTTTCTTCGCTGACTTCTTCCCTGCCGGCCGCTTCGCGCGCGCCGCTGCCGCCTTCGCCTTCGATGTCGGCCGCTCGAACCCATGGCGCGCAAAGGCGTGGCCGGCGAGAGGATCGCGCCAGATCGGGTCGGTGCGATAGGAATCATCCAGCGCGTCGTTGAGCAGCGATTGCGCGTCATCGTAGAGCGCGGGATCCTGCAATAGCGCCAGCGTCACGCCGGCGAGCAGCTGAGCATCGTCGCCGTGGCCTGCAATCGCCTGCCGCTGCAGCACGCGCGCTGCGATGGCCTCGGCCGCCGCTTCGTCGTCATCGTCCCAGGTTTCGATGTCCTGGATGCTGTGACCGTTGAGCGCCTTGAATTTGCGGGTGGCGATCATGTGGCCGACCTTGCGGGCGGCGTCGGCCGCCGCCGGCATCGGGATATCGGCCTTGACCGGCACCCGTGTGCCAGGGCCGAGATTGACGATGCCGTCGAGCTGAATTGAGCTCGCGCCACCGGCCACCAGCCGCGCGACCTCCTCGATTTCGGCGGCATAGGCGGCGCGCTTCTTGTCATCGAGCCTGGCCATCGCCTCAATGGCGCCGATCACAAGATAAAGCCGCAAGATATCGACTGGATGATCCTCGATGACGGCATTGCCGCCGTCAGCGCCACGCTGCAGGGCATTGGTCGCGACGGTGGGTTTCTGCGGCCGCTTCTCGCCCTGGATATCCATCAGGATGCGGGCGCGGAAAGCGGCGAGGAACGCGGCGAGACTTGGGCCGAAGGCAGGCCCCATGTTGAGCACGCCATAGACGTCCGCGGCCGCCTCATCGATCCAGTACGACCAGATCAGCGCATTCACAGCAGCCGTGCCGAGCCGCTTGCGCGGCGAGAAGTCCGGCGCCAGCAGCGCCTGCACAGCCTCGGTCATCTCCTGCAAAAGTCCGTCATCGGCGTGCACGACATCGTGACCGCAGACCTCGTGGCTCAGCACGCTCCAGACCACCGGATGGTCGCGGTAGGTCGCGGGCAGGCTGACAATGCCGATCGATGTCGCAAAATGCTGCCGCATCAGGTCGGACTCGATGGTGTACGGCCCCTGCTCCGACGCCGCCTGGAAGAACGCCAGTGGCGGCGTCGCGGTAACGAGATCGATCCCGGCCGACGCCCGCTTGTCCCTGTCGGTGAAGGATCGGAACAGGTTGGAGACGACCGCCAGAAAGCGCTTCAACTGCGGACCGGCATTGACCGAAGCTACTTTCGGGCCGTGCTGGTAGATCGGCGCATAAAACTGCTCCAGCCGTGTCGTGGCCTCTTCCGCGGTCTTCTCACCGGTTTGCACGTCGTGCTTCAACTTCAATATCAGCTGCGGCAGCGCAGCATCCATCGGCGCGTGAAAGTTCTGTTGATAGATCAGCGGCAGGAACGGCGCCCCCTTCGCGGTCGCCGCCCGGACATCCTTTTCGCTCTTCAAGGGAGGACGAATACCGCTGGTGGTTCCGGTGAAATCGATCTTGAGAAATTGATCGTAAAGTTCGGTGAATTCTTGCAGATTGATCGGCATGAAGGGCCCTTAATCGAGGCAGCAGACGTTGCGAAACAACGAAAATCTACCTGAAATTGCTGAGCAAGCGCACACTAAGGTCGCTTGGCTGTAGGCATTTGGCAACTGATCAGGTAATAAGGACTGTCGCAACCAGCCCGGCAAGTCGATCCGAAATGACCTATATCGCGAAACCGAGATTCCATCATCCGGCCCTCAAGAAGAATGAGCTCGGTTTCACCCACCGCGACTATGAGGGCAAGATCTCGACGCTGTGCGCCGGCTGCGGCCATGACTCGATCACGGCCTCCATCATCGAGGCCTGCTACGAGCTCTCGATCGAGCCGCACCGGGTGGCAAAAATCTCCGGCATCGGCTGCTCGTCGAAGACGCCGGATTATTTCCTTGGCAATTCGCACGGCTTCAATTCCGTGCATGGCCGCATGCCATCGGTGCTCACCGGCGCCAACCTCGCCAACCGCGATCTGATCTATCTCGGCGTCTCCGGCGACGGCGATTCCGCCTCCATCGGCTTCGGCCAGTTCGCGCATTCGATCCGGCGCGGCGTCAACATGACCTATATCGTCGAGAACAACGGCGTCTACGGCCTGACCAAGGGCCAGTTCTCGGCGACCGCCGATCGCGGCTCGAAGTCCAAGAAGGGCGTGCTCAACACCGACAACGCCATCGACCTCGTCGCGATCGCGCTGCAGCTGGGGGCGACCTATGTGGCGCGCAGCTTCTCCGGCGACAAGAGCCAGCTGGTGCCGCTGATCGCAGGCGCGATCCAGCACAGGGGCGCAGCCTTCATCGACGTGATCAGCCCCTGCGTTGCCTTCAACAACCACGCCGGCTCAACCAAGAGTTTCGATTATGTCCGCGAGCACAATGACGCGGTCAACCGTCTCGACGTCATCACCGGCCGCGAGGAGATCACCGTCGACTATGCGCCGGGCTCGGTGCAGATCGTGGAGCAGCATGACGGCACGCGGCTGGCGCTGCGCAAGCTCGACGCCGATTACGACGCCCATGACCGGGTCGGCGCCCAGGCCTTCCTGCAGAAGCACGCGGCAAAGGGCCAGATCGTCACCGGCCTGCTCTATGTCGATCCGGAGTCGGAAGACCTGCACTCCCATCTCAACACGGTGGAAACCCCGTTGAACGGGCTCGACGCCGGCGATCTCTGCCCCGGCACATCAGCGCTGGAAAAGATCAACGCGTCCTTGCGCTGAGTCTGACGGGCACGGGCCGCTCCCCTGCAGCCGGTGACGTGAATGCGAAGGGTGGTGACGTCAGTTTGAAATCTCAACGGCCTCTCGCTTCCTGTGGGGACCGCGCGGTTTTGCTGTTGCCTGGCGTCGATAACGGAAAAGCAATCTTCCATCTCCAGGATGCGATCAACAACACCGGCGGCCACTGCCGGGGCAGTGCCAAGCGTCTTTTGAACGCGCCAGAAGTTGTAGAAAAACAAATACAGCGCAAGAGCATGGCAATGGTTCTCAAACTTCTTTGAGAACGCGTCCGTCAATCACGTGAAGTGCCTCGTGCTCATTCTCATCGCCAGATGACGGCGTCGGCGGCCCCGACAACGTCACGATCGCGCTCGTGGTTCACGGCGCGGCGCTGCGGGCATTTCGTTCGTCCGAGGCCAATCCGGATCTCACCCGGCATGTCGGCCGCCTCTCCAAGGCGGGCCTCGCACTCGCCGCCTGCGGCAACACCATGCGCTCGCAGAAAATCACGCTGGCCGATCTCCTGCCCGGCTTCGTCACCGCGGAGAAAGGCGGCGTGGTGCGCATCGCCGAGTTGCAGTCGCAGGGCTATCTTTATCTGCGGCCCTGACAACCGCTTTCAACTACGCAAATCCCGCGACCAGCCGCGACGCGGCGACGCCTTCGTTGGGCTTCGAACAGCCGGGATACAGGGCCGCGTTATGATGGGCCGCGCAGCTCCGCAGCAGCGCATCGAATTCCGTGGCGAGTCCGCTTGCGCTGATGGCGATGCCGTCCACGCCCAGCGCGCGGTTCGCCGCCAGCATTGCCTGCCCGCTCCTTGTGGCGAACAGCCGCTTCTCGAGTGCGGGCGAAAGCGCCAGCACCACAAATTTCTGCTTGCGAATTTGGCAGGCCGACACGTTGAGGACGGAATCCCAGAGGATGAACTCGTTCGCGACGCGCAGATCGCGAATGCCGTAGCGGCTGACGAACACCACCGGCCCCTTCGCAGCGAATATCGTCCAGACCAATTTCGCCGTCGCCAGGCCGAAGAAGAGCATGCCCGCATAGCCTGCAATCAGGTGATAGTAGCCGTGATAGGCAAACCACTGAAAGGCGAAGCTCGCACTGAGCAGTGTCATCACCACCCCCATGACGATCAGGGGTAGCAATCGGAATCGCGAATAGCCGATCTCGACATCGTCAGGCAGTTCAGGAATCATTGCCAACCTCGGCGGCCCGGAGGATGTTGCGAGCGCTCCGCATTCACCCCAACCGAGCAGCGGCTCCGTCCAAATTAGGTGATTCGCGGCAAATTTCGAGCAATTTCAAGACTTCCGCCATTGGCAATTGGACCAAACAGCCTTTCCCCGGACATCTGCCCCCGATATCTGCCCGACATAGCGGATCGATAGGATGTGACTGGCGTTATCCCTCGGGGACGTGCGCATAATCGGGGCACCAAGCTCACCTGAGGGATTGTTGACAAAAGCCGGGCTCCCGCCAGAACTGTCGGCGGAACAGGCGCATTCGAACGGAAGACAGGCACCATGAACCCCGTCAAAGCACTCGAAAACCATGGTCAGGCCGTCTGGCTCGACTTTCTGGCCCGCGGCTTCGTTGCCAAGGGCGACCTCAAGAAGCTGATCGATACCGATGGCGTCAAAGGCGTCACCTCCAACCCCTCGATCTTCGAGAAGGCGATCGGCTCCTCCGACGAATATGACAGCCCGATCGGCAAGGCACTGAAAGGCGGCGACCGCCCGGTCGCCGATCTGTTCGAACAGCTCGCCGTCGAGGACATCCAGCATGCCGCCGACGTGCTGCGCCCGGTTTACGACCAGTTCGACGGCAATGACGGTTTTGTCAGCCTGGAAGTATCGCCCTATCTGGCCATGGATACCAAAGGCACGATCGCGGAAGCCAAGCGGCTCTGGAAGCACGTCCATCGCAAGAACCTGATGATCAAGGTGCCCGCGACCCCTGAGGGCCTGCCCGCGATCGAGCGTCTGATCGGCGAGGGCATCAGCGTCAACATCACGCTGTTGTTCGCGCAAGCCGTCTATCGCGAGGTCGTGGAGGCCTATCTGAAGGGGCTGGAGAAATATGTCGCCAAGGGCGGCGATCCCTCGCATGTCGCCAGCGTCGCAAGCTTCTTTGTCAGCCGCATCGACAGCATGGTCGACAAGCAGCTCGACGAGAAGATCGCGAAGGCCAATGACCCCAGCGAGAAGGAGCGGCTCGCCGCGCTGAAGGGCAAGGTCGCGATCGCCAATGCCAAGATGGCCTACCAGGATTACAAGCACCTGTTCGCGGGCGACCGCTGGGAGAAACTGGCCGCCAAGGGTGCCAAGCCGCAGCGGCTGCTCTGGGCCTCGACCGGCACCAAGAACAAGGACTACAGCGACGTGCTCTATGTCGAGGAGCTGATCGGCCCGAACACCGTCAATACGGTGCCGCCCGCCACCCTCGATGCCTTCCGCGATCACGGCAAGGTCCGCGACAGCCTCGAGGAGAATATCGAGGAAGCCCGGCATGTGCTGGAGGAGCTCGAGAGATCCGGCGTCTCGCTCGACGCGATCACCACGGCGCTGGTCAAGGACGGCGTCAAGCAGTTCGCCGATGCCGCCGACAAGCTCTACGGCGCCGTCGCGAATAAGCGCGCGGCCGTGCTGGGTGAAGGGATCGATCCCCAGAAACTGACACTCGGCGCCGGCCTTGAGAAGGCGGTCGAGAAGAGCACCGAGGAATGGCGCGCGTCGGCCAAGATCCGAAGGCTGTGGGCGAAGGACAAATCGGTCTGGACCGGCGACGATGAAAACAAATGGCTGGGCTGGCTCACCAGCGCCGAGGACGCCGATGTCGCCGACTATGAAGACTTCGCGCAGCGCGTGAAGGGCCAGAATTTTTCCGACGCCGTCGTGCTTGGCATGGGCGGCTCAAGCCTCGGGCCCGAGGTGCTGGCCGAAACCTTCCCGAAGAAGAACGGGTTCCCGAAGCTCCATGTGCTCGATTCCACCGATCCGGCGCAGGTCCGCGCGATGGAAAAGAAGATCGACATCAAGAAGGCGCTGTTCATCGTCTCCAGCAAATCCGGCGGCACCACCGAGCCGAATGCGATGAAGGATTATTTCTTCGAGCGCGTCTCCAAGGCGATCGGCGCCGAGGCGGCCGGCCACCGCTTCATCGCGGTGACCGATCCCGGTTCGTCCCTGGAGAAGGTCGCGGCCAGGCAGGGCTTTGCCCGCACCTTCGATGGCGAGCCCACGATTGGCGGCCGCTATTCGGTGCTGTCGCCGTTCGGCCTGGTGCCGGCGGCGGCCGCCGGCATCGACGTGAAGAGCCTGATCAGCCATACGCTCGCGATGGTGCGCTCCTGCGGCGCGGACGTGCCGCCGCATGAAAATCCCGGCGCGCAGCTCGGGCTCGCGATGGGTGCCGCCGGCCTCGAAGGCCGCGACAAGGTGACGATCCTTTCCTCGCCGAAGATCGCCGATTTCGGCGCCTGGGCCGAGCAGCTGATCGCGGAGTCCACGGGCAAGGAAGGCAAGGGGCTGATTCCGATCGACGGCGAGCCGCTTGGCGATGTCTCGCTTTACGGCAATGACCGCTTCTTCATCGACATCCGCACCGAAGACGAAGATGATGCCGCGCATGACGAGAAGCTCTCCGCGTTGGAGCATGCCGGCCATCCCGTCGTCCGCATCGTGATGAAGTCGATCGATCATCTCGGGCAGGAGTTTTTTCGCTTCGAGATGGCGACCGCGGTGGCCGGCTCGGTGCTAGGCATCAATCCGTTCAACCAGCCGGACGTCGAGTCCGCCAAGATCAAGACTCGCGAGCTGACCGCCGCCTTCGAGAAGACCGGCAAGCTGCCGCCCGAGAAGCCGGCGATGTCCTCAAGCGAAGCCGATCTCTACACCGACGAAGCGAACGTCGAAGCCCTGCGCGGCCTCGGCGCCGACGGCACGCTCGGCTCATGGCTGAAGGCGCATCTCTCCCGCATCCATGCCGACGATTACGTCGCGCTCCTCGCCTATATCGAACGCGATGCCGACCACATCGACATGCTGCAGGACATGCGACTGAAAGTGGGCGAACGGCGTCACGTTGCGACTTGCGCCGAATTCGGCCCGCGCTTCCTGCACTCGACCGGACAGGCCTACAAGGGCGGCCCCGACAGCGGCGTGTTCCTGCAGATCACGGCCGACGACGCCAAGGACCTGCCCGTGCCCGGCCAGAAGGCGAGCTTCGGCGTGATCAAGGCGGCGCAGGCGCGCGGCGATTTCGACGTGCTGACCGAGCGCGGCCGGCGCGCGCTGCGGGTGCATCTAAAAGGCGACCTCGCATCCGGCCTGAAGATGCTCGATGCCGCCATCACCGAAGCGTTGAACTAGGTGGGATAGACCAATGCAGCTCGGAATGATCGGCCTGGGGCGGATGGGAGGCAACATCGTTCGCCGGTTGATGAAGCATGGCCACACCACTGTCGTTTACGACAAGGACGAAAAGGCGGTTGCGGGCCTCGCGGCCGACGGCGCAGCCGGCGCGAAAGCGCTGGAAGATTTCGTCAAGAAACTCGAGAAGCCACGCACCGCCTGGGTGATGCTGCCGGCGGGCAGGATCACGGAAGAAACGATCGAGGCGCTCGCCAAACTGATGGAAGCCGGCGACGTCATCATCGATGGCGGCAACACCTTCTGGCAGGACGACGTCCGCCGCGGCAAGAAGCTCAGGGAAAGCGGCATCCACTATCTCGATGTCGGCACCTCGGGCGGCATCTGGGGCATTGAGCGCGGCTACTGCATGATGATCGGTGGCGAGAAGGCCGTGGTCAACCGGCTCGATCCGATCTTCAAGGCGCTGGCTCCTGGAGCGGGCGATATTCCGCCGACGCCGCATCGCGAAAGCAGCGATCCGCGCGTGGAGCAAGGTTATATCCACGCCGGCCCCGTCGGCGCCGGGCATTTCGTCAAGATGATCCACAACGGCATCGAATATGGCCTGATGCAGGCCTATGCCGAAGGTTTCGACATCCTCAAGAACGCCAATATCGAGGCGCTGCCGGCGGACCATCGCTTCGACTTCGACATCGCCGACATCGCGGAAGTCTGGCGGCGCGGCAGCGTGATCCCGTCCTGGCTGCTCGACCTCACGGCGTCTGCGCTGGCGGAGAATCATACGCTCGACAATTACTCCGGCTTTGTCGAGGATTCCGGCGAAGGCCGCTGGACCGTGAATGCCGCGGTCGACGAGGCCGTGCCGGCCGAAGTTTTGACCGCCGCCTTGTTTGCGCGCTTCCGCTCGCGCAAAGAACACACCTTCGCTGAAAAAATCCTCTCGGCGATGCGCGCCGGCTTCGGCGGCCATCGCGAGCCCAAGAAGCCTGGTTAAAGGCCAATCGTATGCCCAACGGTCACAAGCCCGAACCCTGTTCCTTCGTGATTTTCGGCGCCACCGGCGACCTCGCGCATCGCCTGGTGGTGCCGGCGCTCTACAATCTCCTGGCCGGCAATCTGTTGCCGGATAATTTCTGCGTGGTCGGCATCGCCCGCAAGGGCATGACGAGCGAACAGCTGACCGAAAGCCTGATGAAGGGCTTGCACCAGTTCTCGGCCCGGAAGATCGACGACGCCCTGGCGAAGAAGCTGCTCTCCTGCGTCACCTGCATCGAGGCCGACCCGAAAGACCCTGCCTCGTTCGATGCGATGAGCAAACAGCTCGACAAGCTCGAAGCCGAACGCAAGACCGGCGGCAACCGGCTGTTCTATCTCGCGACCCCGCCGAATGCGTTCCTGCCGATCGCCAAAGAGCTCGGTCGCACCGGCATGCTGGCCGAGAACGGCTCGTGGCGGCGGCTCATCGTCGAGAAGCCGTTCGGCACCGACCTGGAATCCGCCAGGCACCTGAACCACGAATTGCAAAAGCTCGTCGACGAGCAGCAGATCTACCGGATCGATCACTATCTCGGCAAGGAAACCGTCCAGAACATCCTGGTGCTGCGCTTTGCCAACGGCATGTTCGAGCCGATCTGGAATCGCAACCACATCGACCATATCCAGATCACGGTCGACGAAAAGCTTGGCGTTGGCCATCGCGGCAGCTTTTATGATTCAACCGGCGCGCTGCGCGACATGGTGCCGAACCATTTGTTCCAGCTGTTGTCGCTGGTCGCGATGGAGCCTCCGGCCCGCTTCGACGCCCAGGCGGTGCGCTCCGAAAAGGCCGAGATATTGTCCTCGATCCAGCTGCAGAGCGAGGAAGAGGCGCTGAAGAATTCCGTGCGCGGACAGTATCGTGGCGGCAAGGTCGGCGACACCGAGATCGAGGACTATCGCAAGACCGAGGACGTCAAGCCCGGCAGCACCACGGAAACCTATGCGGCGCTGAAACTCACCATCGACAATTGGCGCTGGGCCGGCGTGCCCTTCTACCTGCGCACCGGCAAGGCACTCGGCATCAAGCGCACCGAGATCGCGATCAAGTTCAAGCAGGCGCCGTTCGCGATGTTCCGCGACACGCCGGTGGACAAGCTGTCGCAGAATTTTCTGGTGATCTCGACCGAGCCGGTCGAGGGCATCGAGCTGCAGTTCAACACCAAGGTGCCGGGGCCCGCGATCGACATCGACGGCGTCGAAATGAAGTTCCGCTACAAGGATTACTTCAAGGCCGAGCCGTCGACGGGCTACGAGACGCTGATCTATGACTGCATGATCGGCGACAACATCCTGTTCCAGCGCGCCGACAGCGTCGAGGCGGGATGGCAGGCGGTGCAACCCTTCCTCGACACCTGGAAGAAGGCCGGCGCCAAGGGGCTCAAGATCTACGACGCCGGCACCGAAGGCCCCGAAGAGGCGGACGACTTGCTCGCCCGCGACGGCCGCAGCTGGCGCAAGCTGACCTGACGATGACGGCCTTCGATCCAGGCGAGGTGATTGCGGTTGCTGACGCGGCTACGCTTGCCAGGACGGCCGCCGATCGCGTGCTGGCGCGGATCGCCGCGAACAGCGGTCGGATCGCAATTTGCCTCACCGGCGGATCGAGCCCGAAGCAGCTCTATGAGCTGCTCGCGACCGAGGCCTATCGAAGCAAGATCCCGTGGGACCGCGTGCACTGGTTCATCGGCGATGAGCGCTTCGTGCCGACGAGTGACGCAGGGAATAACATGGCGATGGCGCGTTGCATGTTTCTCGATCGGCTCGCGCCCGCGTCAAATATTCATCCGATCCCGACTGATGTCGCGAGCCCCGACGAGAGCGCGGCGCGCTACGAGCGCGAGCTGAAATCCTTTTACGGCGCGGACGCGCTTGATGGCGGCCGGCCGCTGTTCGATGTCGTGCTGATGGGCGCAGGCCCCGACGGCCACACCGCCTCGCTGTTTCCGGGCTATCCGGCTGTGGAAGAAACGAGGCGCTGGGTGGTTGGCGTGCCCCAGGCCAATGTCGAGCCGTTCGTGCCGCGCGTGTCGCTCACCCTCCCCACGCTCGCTTCCTGCCACGAAATGCTGTTCGAGGCTGCGGGCGCCGGCAAGCGCGCGATCTTGACGCGCGTGTTTTCCGGCGAGAACCTGCCGGCTGCTCGTGCGAGGTCGAACGGCCAGACGGTCTGGCTGGTGGACAAGGCCGCGCTTCCGGAGGGTTTTCGTGGCAGCTGACGCGACGCCATGCGCGCTGATCGTGATGGGCGTCTCCGGCTCGGGCAAGACCACGATCGGCGAGAGCCTCGCGAAGCGCCTCGGCTGGCCCTACGAGGACGCCGACAAATTCCATCCCAAAAGCAACGTCGCCAAGATGAGCGCAGGCCATCCCCTGACCGACGAGGACCGCTGGCCCTGGTTGGAGGCGATCGCCGCCGAGATCGACCGCGTCTGCGAGGCCGACGAACGCGTCGTGATCGGCTGCTCCGCACTGCGCCGGGTCTATCGCGACATCCTGGTGCACCGTCGGACCGACATCCGTCTGGTCTATCTTGATGGCACGCAAGGTTTGATCGCGGACCGGCTCGGCCGGCGGAAGGGCCATTTCATGCCATCAGGATTGCTCGCCAGCCAGTTCAACACGCTGGAGCCGCCGACACCGGATGAACATGCGCTGACGGTGTCGATCGATGCGCCGGTCGAGGCCATCGTCGACGATGTCCTGCGCCAATTGAAATCGAGTCACACATGACCCGCATCGCACTCGTGGTTTCCGATGTCGACGGCACGCTGTTGACCAAGGACAAACGCCTGACCGACGTCAACAAGGCCGCCGTGCAGCGGCTGCACGAGGCCGGGATCGGTTTCACCATCACGTCGAGCCGGCCCGCCATCGGCATGCGTTTTCTGACCGAGCCACTCGCAATTACGCTTCCGGTCGGCCCCTTCAACGGCAGCTCGATCGTGGATCCGCAAATGAATCCCGTCGAGCAGCACCTGATCCCGACCTCCGCCGTGCAGAAGAGCCTCGACCTGCTCAACGAATACGGCGTGGACATCTGGCTGTTCACCAACGAGGAGTGGCTCGCGAAACATCCCGATGGCGAATATGTCCCGAACGAAAAGCGCGCGATCAGGGCCGACCCGACCGTGATCGACGATTTCACGCCCTATGTCTCCCGCGCGTGCAAGGTGGTCGGTTCGTCGTCGAATTTCGCGCTACTCGCCCGTTGCGAGAAAGAGATGCAGAAGGCGCTCGGCACGCAGGCGACAGCCGTGCGCTCACAGGACTACTATCTCGACATCACCCCGCCCGGCCAGAACAAGGGCACCTTCGTGCAGGCGATGGCGCGGCGGCTCGGGATTTCGACGGATGAAGTGGCCACAATCGGCGACATGCACAATGATGTCGCGATGTTCGAAGTAAGCGGGCTGTCGTTTGCGATGGGCAATGCCAACGACGACGTCAAGCAGCGCGCCAAGCGCGTCACAGCCTCGAATGAAGAGGATGGATTTGCCAAGGCGATGGACGTGGTTTTGAAGGAGAACGGGCAAAGCTAACGTTCCGCCCCGGTTTCGTTGTCAACAAGCGAATAGCTCGTGCTGCGACCGCCCGCTGGGTCCTTGGCCAGGACACCCTTCGCAACAAGATCGTCAATATCTCGGAGGGCGGTGTCCTGCGAGCATTTTGCAGTCTGTGCCCATTTTGACGACGTGAGCTTGCCTTCGAAGCCGTTGAATAGACGATCGATCATCGCGCGCTGCCGCTCATTGAACGCCTCGCCGGCGTGCTCTTTCCAGAAGTGCGCTTTCCTGAGAACCGATGCAAGTATTGTCTGGGCACGGTCGAAAGCGCGATCGAGACAGTCCAGAAACCATCCCAGCCACGCCGTAATGTCGAGATCGCCTTTCTGCGTGGCTTCGAGGATGTCGTAATAGATGTTGCGCTCCTGTCGTATCTGAGCGGACATGCTGTAGAAGCGCTGCGAGCTGGCTTCCGAGCGCGCAAGCGCCATGTCGGCAATCGCACGGGCGATGCGTCCATTGCCATCATCAAAGGGATGGATGGTCACAAACCAAAGATGGGCGACGGCAGCCTTGAGCACGGCATCAATATCCCGGCTGCCGTTGAACCAATCGACAAAGGCTTTCATTTCATTGGAAAGCGCAGCCGCTTTGGGGGCTTCGTAGTGAACGCGCTCGCGTCCGATTGGGCCTGAGACGACTTGCATCGGCCCCGTCCCATCGGTGCGCCAGGAGCCAACCGTGATTTTGGCCATGCCGCTGCGTCCCGTCGGAAACAGAGCGGCATGCCAACCGAATAACCGTTCGAAGGTGAGAGGCGCGCTGAACTTTCCTGTGGCGTCGAGCTGCATTTCGACAACGCCTTCAACGTCGCGTTCGGAAGGCGTCAGGGCACCGATATCAACACCGAGACGGCGCGCGATCGACGAGCGCACTTGTTCCCGGTTGAGCACCTCACCTTCGATCTCGCTCGACTTCGTGACTTCCTCAGTCAGGGCTTCGAGATTGGCTTCGCTTCGCAGCCTGAAGCCAAGTTCTTCCATACGGCCGGAGAGACGCCCCTGCCTGTTGCGGACGGCCGCCAGCTTTTGAGCCAGCTTGGCGTAATCCCATTTGAAGTGGGGCCAATCCTCAAGTTCGCGGATATATCTGATCATTCACCGCACCATGTGCGGAGAATATGCCCGTTATTCACCGCAGAGGCAAGAGTTTTCCCCGCAACACATGCGGCGAATGAAGGCTCCATAGAACAAAATAAGAACATTCTCCATGAAATGCTCCACCGCTATTTCGACCTTTGCATCGCCGGCTTCTCACTCGCCTTCGTTGCTTCGTCGAGGTTATGCGCGGTGTTGATCAGCGCGATGTGGGTCAGCGCCTGCGGGAAATTGCCGGTCTGACGCCGCGCGATCGAATCATATTCTTCTGCCAGGAGCCCGAGATCGTTGGCGATATTGACCACGCGATCGAACAGCACTTGCGCCTTCGCGAGTTCGCCCGCCAGCACATAGGCGTCGGCAAGCCAGAGGCCGCAAGCCAGGAACGCACCCTCGATCGGCTGCTTCTCCTCCGATGAAATTTCGCGCGGATCGTGCCGCAGCACGAAGCCGTCGCGCATCATGTGTTTTTCGATTGCCGCAATCGTACTGCGCATCCTTGAATCGGTCGCCGGGATAAAGCCGACCGCGGGCAACAGCAGGAGGCTGGCATCGAGCAATTTCGAACCATAGGACTCCACAAAGGAATTGAGCCCGGCATCGAAACCCATGGCGCATACGTTGCGGTGAATGGTGTCGCGCAGCGCACGCCACTCCTGCAGCGGCGCCTTGAAGCCGAATTTCTCCACGCTCTTGATGGCACGGTCGAAGGCGACCCAGGTCATGACCTTGGAGAAGACGTAGTGTCTGGGCTCGCCACGCCGCTCCCAGATGCCGTGATCGGGATGATCCCAGATCTCGGCGAGATGGCTCAGCACCGCGCATTCCAGATCCCAGCTGCCGTCGTCGAGCTTCAGCTTCGCCATGCGCGCCTGGTGGAAGGCGTCGATCAGCTCGCCATAGACGTCGAGCTGCAGCTGTGCATGCGCGGCATTGCCGACCCTCACCGGCTGGGCGCCTTCGTAGCCCGGCAGCCAGTCGGCTTCCCATTCCAGCAGGCGCCGCTGGCCCCAGATGCCGTACATGATCTGCATGTTGTCGGGCGCGCCGGCGGCTGCGCGCAAGAGCCAGTTGTGCCAGGCCGAGGCCTCCTCGGTGTAGCCGGAGTTCATCAGCGCCAGCAGCGTGAAGGTGGCGTCGCGCAGCCAGCAGAAGCGGTAGTCCCAGTTTCGCGAGCCGCCGAGCTTTTCCGGCAGCGACGTGGTGGGCGCGGCCACGATGCCGCCGGTCGGCGCAAAAGTCAGCGCCTTCAGCGTGACCAGCGAACGCAGCACGAGCGCGCGATGCTCGCCCTCATAGCGGCAGCGAGCGCACCATTCCTTCCAGAACGCCTCGGTCTCCCTGAGCGCGATTTCGGGATCGATCGGCTCGGGCAAATCGAGATGCGAGGGGCCATAGGCGAGCATGAAGGGAATGGTCTCGCCTTCGCTAACGTCGAAATCGGCGACCGTGGTCATGTCCTCGCCGCGGGTTTCGACCGGCGTGCGCAGCACCGTCATGTCCTGCCCTGCGATCGCCAGCAGCGCCGAGCGGTCCTCGGTGCGCTTCACCCAGGGGATATCGACGCCGAAGCCGAAGCGGATCACGAGCTGCATCCGCATCTTCACCCGGCCTTTGACGCCGCGCACCAGGCGGACGACATCGGAAGCCTTGCCGCGCGGCGGCATGAAATCGGTCAGCGCGACGGTGCCATCCGCCGTCTCGAACCGCGTCTCGAGGATCAGCGTCTGGTCCCAATAACGGCGCGAAGTTTTTTTGATCTCCGCCTTCGGCGCGATCAGCCAGCGGCCGTGCCTGTTGGTGCCCAGGATGGCCGCAAAACAGGCGTCGGAGTCGAAGGCCGGCCAACACAGCCAGTCGATCGATCCATCGCGGCCAACGAGGGCCGCGGTCTCACAATCGCCGATCAGGCCATAATCTTCGATCGCTAGTGGCAACTCATCTCACCCGCCGAAAGTCAGCCCGCGACGCGCATCCGCTCATGGGTCGCATCCTTGAGCGCGTCCGCGTCGATGGTCGCGCCGATGTCCTCAATCGCGACCGGCAGGCGCTGCCGCCAGTTCGGATGCTCGTTCACGGTGCCGGGAATGTTGGGCTGATCGGTGACGCCCAGCAGATCCTCCAGCGAGATCGCCATCAGCCGCGATTTGGTCCGTGCCAGAAATCTGGCGACCGAATAAAGGTCGTTCTGCTGGATGCCATTCTGGCGCAGCACCTCGTCGAGCATGCCGAGCGCGTGCCAGCGCGCCTCGTCGGTTTCGCCGGGATCGAGCCCGAGCGATCGCTTCATCTTCAGATCGCCGAAGGAGCGCCAGCCGGCATAGGTGCTGAGATCGTGGGTGTTGAAGGTGACCAGCGCATTGGGCTGGTAGCGGTCGATGCCGCGGAATTGTCCATCATCGTTACGCTCGAACATCACGACCAGATATGACCAGATGCCCCAATCGGCCATCTGTTCGCGAAAGCCCTCGGGCACGGTGCCGAGGTCTTCGCCAATCACGACGCAGTGCTGCGCGACGCTTTCCAGCGCGGTGGCGGCAAACAGCGCCTCCAGCGGCATCTGCACATAGGCGCCCTGGCGGGCGGGAAAGCCGTGCGGCACGAGATAGAGCCGCTTCAATCCCAGCACGTGATCGAGCCGGATCGCGCCGGCATGGCGCATCGAGGCCCGCAGCATCTCGCGGAACGGCTCGAAGGATTTCATCTCCAGCCCCGCGGCGTTGAAGCCTGCGAGGCCCCAGTTCTGGCCGAGCGTATTGAGCGGATCGGGCGGCGCGCCGACCGCGAGATGGCGCGAGATCGCCACCTGCTCGTTCCAGGCGTCGAATCCATCGGACTGCACGCCGACGGCCACGTCGAGATAGAGGGCGACCTTCATGCCAAGGCTCTCTGCCAGCTTCTTGCAGGCCCCCAACTGGCGGTCAGCGACCCATTGCACGTATTCGACGAATTCGACCTCGCTTTTGCCGGGACCGACGCGGAGCTCCGCGCACTTCGCGGCATCCGGCTCGCGCCACTCCTTTGGCCACTCCCACCACGGCTTGTCGAAGCGATGGCGCAGCACTTCGAAACAGGCAAAGCGCAACAGCAGCGTGCCGTGCTCGACGCGGAAGGCCTCGAAGTCCGCGTGCGATACCGGATCCGGATTGGCGCTGAACTTTTCGAAGGCCGAACGTAGCGCCGGCCATTTCAGGGCGGCGACGGCGGGATAATCGACGACGGACGTTTGCCGCAATTTTGCGACGGCCGCGTCATCCACGCCGCCCGGGTAGCCCGGCGCTTTCTCCGCATCGATATAGAGCGCGTTCAGGAACAGCCGGCTGTTCGGTGCATAGGGACTGCAATCGCCGGGGCGATCGTCGAACAGCGCATGCAGCGGATTGAGGCCGATGCCGTCGGCGCCAAGGCTGCTCGCCAGCCGGATCAGCCGTTCGAGATCGCTGAAATCGCCCATACCCCAGTTGCCCGCGGAGCGGACGCTGTAGAGTTGCACGGCGATCAGCCAGCCGCGATCGAAATCGCCGGCGAAAGCCCGCTCCGGCGCCACGATCAGCGGCGCCTCCTCGGTTTTGCCGGCGGCGTCGCTGAGCCGCAGCCGGTAGACGCCTTCCGGCAGGTTTTCGGGCCAGATCAGGCTGCGATCATCCGTCGCGCCCTCCGCGATCACCCCTCCGCTCGCCTCGATCTTCCAGTGCACGGGCAATTTTACAGCCTCGTGCAGTTCGGTCCGCGCCGGCAGCAAGGTGCGGATCACCACCGGCCCGTCGACGAACCGGCGCGGCACCAGCGCCGGGAAGGCCCCAACGATGATTTTCAGGGCATTTTCGTCGGTGACATGGCGCTGGCCCTGGCCGTCGGTGAATTCGGTCAGGATTCCCAGACTTTGAGCTTGGCTGAAAAGGTCCATTCGGCACGCAGTTTGCACGCGACGGGGGAGAGATAATGTCGCGAAATTGTCCAGATATGAGAACAGGATAAACATTTCCAACGCCGTCGCCCACAGGGCAGTTCCAAATGGAACCAATGGCAAGCGAGCGGCTTTCTATTGAGGTACAGCGTCTCCTTTCCCGCTTAACGAAACGGGACGTCAGTTCCATGTCAATGGCATCACCGTGATCAGATCAGCTCGAACTGTCGGAAGCGCCGGGACCGGCGCCAGCTTCCTTATTGCGCCCGAAGCGGGCGGGATCGCGGCCGGGCGTAAAGGGGCGGCGCGATGAACCTGATGTCTTCCATCGACACGGCTGAACTACCGGTCACCGATTTCGACGGCGACGCGCTCTGGTACAAGGACGCCATCATCTACCAGTTGCACGTGAAAGCCTTCGCCGACAGCAACAATGACGGCATCGGCGATTTCGCCGGGCTCTGCGAGAAGCTTCCCTATCTCCAGGATCTCGGCGTCACCGTGCTGTGGCTGCTGCCGTTCTATCCCTCGCCCGGCCGCGACGACGGCTACGACATCGCCGATTACGGCGCGATCAATCCCGATTTCGGGACCATGAAGGATTTCAAGCGCTTCATCCAGGAGGCGAAGAAGCGCGGCCTCAAGGTCATCACCGAATTGGTCGTCAACCACACCTCCGACCAGCATGACTGGTTCAAACGCGCCCGCCGCAGCCATCCGGGCTCCAGTGCGCGCAACTGGTATGTCTGGAGCGATACCGACCAGAAATACCACGGCACCCGTATTATTTTCACGGACACGGAAAAGTCGAACTGGACCTGGGACCGCGAAGCCGGCCAATTCTACTGGCACCGCTTCTTCTCGCACCAGCCGGACCTGAACTTCGACAATCCGCGTGTGGTGAGCGCGATCATCCAGGTGATGAAGCGCTGGCTCGATACCGGCGTCGACGGCTTCCGCCTCGACGCGATCCCCTATCTCTGCGAGCGCGACGGCACCAACAACGAGAACCTGCCGGAGACGCACGCCATCATCAAGAAGCTGCGTCAGGAGCTCGACGCCTACGCCAAGAACAAGGTGCTGCTCGCCGAAGCCAATCAATGGCCCGAGGACGTGCAGGAATATTTCGGCCAGAGCGACGAATGCCACATGGCCTATCACTTCCCGCTGATGCCGCGCATCTACATGGCGATCGCGCAGGAAGACCGTTTCCCGATCACCGACATATTGCGGCAGACGCCGGACATCCCCACTGATTGCCAATGGGCGCTGTTCCTGCGCAACCATGACGAACTGACGCTGGAAATGGTCACCGACGTCGAGCGCGACTATCTGTGGTCGACCTATGCCAACGATCCGCGCGCCCGCATCAATGTCGGTATCCGCCGCCGGCTCGCGCCCCTGATGGACAACGACCGGCGCAAGATCGAGCTGATGAACTCGCTCCTGCTGTCGTTCCCGGGCACGCCGATCATCTACTACGGCGACGAGATCGGCATGGGCGACAACATCTATCTCGGCGACCGCAACGGCGTGCGCACGCCGATGCAATGGACGCCGGACCGCAATGGCGGCTTCTCGCGCGCCGATCCGGCCAAGCTCTATGCGCCGATGATCATGGATCCCGTCTACGGCTATGAAGCCGTCAATGTGGAGGCGCAGTCGCGCAGCCTGTCGTCGCTGCTTTCCGCCACCAGGCGGCTCATTGCCGTGCGCAAATCGAACCTCGCCTTCGGCCGCGGCTCGATGACCTTTATCCGCCCCGCCAACCGCGCCGTGCTCGCCTATGTCAGGGAGTACAAGGGCGAGGCCATTCTCTGTGTCGCCAATCTGTCGCGCTCGGCGCAGGCGACCGAGCTTGATTTGTCAGGGTGGAAGGATCGCATTCCGCTGGAGATGCTCGGCCGCACGCGTTTTCCCGCGATCGGCGAATTGCCCTACATGATCACGCTCGCGCCTTATGGCTTCTACTGGTTCCAGCTGCAGGAACGCGACAAGTCGGAGCCGGTGACGCCGCGCGCGGTGCCGGAATTCGAAACGCTGGTGGTGCCGCTTAACTCGACCTGGGTCTCGCTCGCCCGCACCCGCGGCGTGTTCGAGCGCGACGTGCTGCCGGGGCATCTGGCGCGGACGCGCTGGTATCCGGAGCGTTCGCCCGAAAAAATCCGTCCCACCCTCGTCACCGCGATTCCATTCTGCGACATCGGTGACAACCGGCCGTGGCTGGCCTTCTTCGAATCGACACGGAACGACAAGACCGCACGCTATCTGCTGCCGATGCAGATCGAATGGGTGCGCTTCGATCGCGAGCGTTACAATCCGCGCGCCTTTGCCGCCGTGCGCCAGGGCGCGCGCGAAGGCACGCTGCTCGATGTTGCGACCGATCCGATCTTCATCGGGCTCCTGCTGCGCAACTTGCGGGAATCGCTGACGGTCACCGAGAACAACCTGCAACTGGAATTTCGGCCGACCAGCCAATTCTCCGACAAGCAGGTGCGGCAGCCCGAGAGCATTCGTACCGTCGAAACCGGCAAATCCAACAGCACGGCGCTGGTGGACGGCGACTATTGCGTCAAGGTGTACCGGACGACGGAGGCTGGAATCAATCCCGTCATCGAGGTCGGCCGCTTCCTGACCGACGTTGCGCATTTTGCCAATGCGCCGGCCCTGCTCGGCACCGTCGAATTCCTGGAGGGCCAGCAGCGAAGCACGATCGCCACCGTCCATGCGCAGGTGGCCCATCAGGGTGACGGCTGGACGGTGACATCGGCCTATCTCGACCGCTTCGTCGACGATGAGCGCATGCTGGCCGCCAACGGTCACAGCGGAAAGAACGAGGAGCAGATCCCGTATTTGCGCATCATGTCCCAGACAGGACGGCGCATGGCCGAATTCCACCAGGCGCTGGCCGGCCATCCCGAGCTCGCTGACTTCGCGCCGGAGGAGATCATATCGGAGGACGTGCAGCGCTGGACCGGTGAGCTCATCGCCCGCGCCGATCGCCTGTTCGATGTCTTGAGCCAGCGCGACGCCGTGCGCGAGGCCGACCGGCCACTGGTCGATAAGCTGCTGGCGCAGCGCGACGCCATGCATAAGCGGCTGAGTACGTTGCTGCCGCCCGACATCGATGGGCGCTCCATCCGCATTCACGGCGATTTCCGGCTCGAGCAGATGCTGATCGTGAAGGACGACATCTTCATCATCGGCTTCGAGGGCGATGCCGACTTGCCGCTCGCCGAGCGGAGGCGCAAGGCACCGCCGGCGCGCGACGTCGTGGGCCTGATCCGATCGATCGATTACTCCGTCATCGCCGCTTTCGACCGCGCACTGAAGGTCGCGCCGGACGAACAGGGCAAGCTCGCGGCCGCACTTCGCGAATGGCGCGATCGCGCCGCGGCGGCGTTCCTGGCCGCCTATCGCGAGAGCATGACAAACACGCGACTCTGGCCTGCCGATCCGCATGCAACAGATGCAATGCTTAATTTCTTTTTGTTGGAAAAAGCCGTTCGCGAGATCGAATATGAGCTGACTCACCGGATAGAATGGCTGCGCCTGCCGGTGGCCGGCCTGCTGCGCATGCTTTCCGAGCTTTCAGGTGAGTCCCAATGAATAAACTGTCCGCCGAGGCCTATGCGATCGTCGAAGGCCGCCACGCCGATCCCTTCCGCTATCTCGGCGTTCACACCGAGGGCGACAAAACGGTAGTGCGCGCCTTCCTGCCCGAGGCGTCCACCGTCGAAGCCGTCGGCGAGCATGGCGAGACTGCCAAGCTGTCGCGCATCCACGATGCCGGCCTGTTCACCGGGACGATGCCGGGCGACTCGAAACGCTATCAGCTCCGCGCGCAGTTCGGCGACAATGTCGTGCAGCTCGACGACCCCTACCGTTTTCCGCCCGTTCTCAGCGAGTACGACCTCTATCTGCTCGGCGAAGGCACCGATCAGCGGCTCTATGACAAGCTCGGCGCGCATCCGCGGGTGACGGATGGCGTCGAGGGCGTCGCCTTTGTGGTGCTGGCGCCGAATGCGCGGCGGGTCAGTGTGGTCGGCGATTTCAATTTCTGGGACGCGCGGCGACATCCGATGCGCTCGCGCGGTCAGGGCTATTGGGAATTGTTCGTCCCGCAGGCCAAGGCCGGCGATCACTACAAGTTCGACATCATCGGCCCGGGCGGCCAGCATCTGCCGCTGAAGGCCGATCCGATGGCGTTTGCCGCGGAAGTGCGCCCGAAGACCGCCTCCATCGTGCTCGATGAGACCAAACTGCCGCGTCCGCGCCCGGCGCCGGACGGCATCAATTCACGCAGCGCGCCGATCTCGATCTACGAGGTCCATCTCGGCTCGTGGCGGCGCAAGGACGACAATGAATGGCTCAGCTATCGCGAGCTGGCCGAGCAGCTGCCGGCCTATGTGCGCGAGCTGGGCTTCACGCATGTGGAGTTCCTGCCCATCAGCGAACATCCGTTCGACGGCTCGTGGGGTTATCAGCCGACCGGGCTTTTTGCACCGACCAGCCGGTTCGGCTCGCCGGAGGATTTCAGTGCGCTGGTCGACGCCTGCCATGCGCTAGGCTTGGGTGTGATCCTCGACTGGGTGCCCGGACATTTCCCCGACGATCCGCACGGCCTCGGCCATTTCGACGGCACGGCGCTCTACGAGCACGCCAACCCGATGCAGGGCCGTCATCTCGACTGGGGCACGCTGATCTACAATTACGGCCGCACTGAAATCACCAACTTCCTGGTGTCGAACGCGTTGTTCTGGCTGGAGCGCTACGCCATCGACGGCCTGCGCGTCGACGCGGTCGCCTCCATGCTCTATCTCGATTACAGCCGGCCCTATGGCGGCTGGATTCCGAACAAGCATGGCGGGAGAGAAAATCTCGAAGCGATCGAGTTCCTGCGCCGCTTCAACACCGAGGTGTTTTCGCGCTTCCCGCAGGCGACCACAGCCGCCGAAGAATCAACCGCCTGGCCGCAGGTGTCGCGCCCGGTCGATCATGGCGGGCTCGGCTTCGGCTACAAGTGGAACATGGGCTGGATGCATGACACGCTGAGATATATCGGCAAGGACCCCATCCACCGTAAACATCACCACGGCGATATCCTGTTCGGCCTGCACTACGCGTTCTCGGAAAACTTCATCCTGCCGCTGTCGCATGACGAGGTCGTGCACGGCAAACGCTCGATCCTGGGGCGCATGCCCGGCGACGACTGGCAGCGCTTCGCCAACTTGCGCGCCTATTACAGCTTCATGTTCGGCCATCCCGGCAAGAAGCTCCTGTTCATGGGCTGCGAGCTCGCCCAGGAGAGCGAATGGAATCACGACCATTCGCTGGACTGGCATCTGCTGGAGCAGAAGAAATATCAGGGCATCCAGACCCTGATCCGCGATCTCAACCAGCTCTATCGCAGTGTGCCCGCCTTGCATGAGCTCGACTGCGAGGCTGCGGGCTTTGAATGGATCATCACCGAGGATGCCGGCCACAACGTGTTCGCCTGGATCCGCAATGGCCATGACGAACGCGCGCGCTGCGTGGTGATCGTGAATTTTTCGCCGAATGTCTATTACAACTACCGCGTCCGCGTTCCCTTCGCAGGGCACTGGCGCGAGGCCTTCAATTCCGACTCCGCTCTATATGGCGGCACCAATGTCGGCAATTTCGGCGGAGTCCACGCCTGGGACGCTGCGGCTCCAGAACTCGATCTCACGATCCCGCCGCTGGCCGCCGTATTTCTCGTACCCGAAGGCTAGTGCCGCCGATTTGAAGTTCCTGCAGAAGATGCCGCGAGCTCTCGTTGGGAACTTCAAATCGAAAGCGGCACTGGAATCATTAATGCTAGTGCTCCTTTGTTTCCGAAGTTCGTGTAGGGGGCTCCGCAAGAGATTACGAACTTCGGAAACGGAGCACTAGTCCATGCGCCTCACCGCTGGAACCTTTTCGCGTCTTGGCGCAAGCTGGGACGGCCGCGGCACCAATTTTGCGCTGTTTTCGGCAAACGCGGAGAAGGTCGAGCTGTGCCTGTTCGACAATCAGGGCCGTCGCGAACTCGAACGCGTCGAACTGCCGGAATGCACCGAAGACGTCTGGCATGGCTATCTCAACGACGTCTCGCCGGGCCAGCTCTATGGCTATCGCGTTCATGGTCCCTACGATCCCGAGCATGGCCACCGTTTCAATCCGAACAAGCTGCTGCTCGATCCCTATGCGAAGCGGCTGATGGGACGGCTGGTGTGGAGCGACGCGCATTTCGCCTATCGCACCGGCAGCCCGCGCGAGGACCTTTCCTTCGACCGCCGCGACAATGCGCGCGGCATGCCGAAGGCCGTCGTGGTCGACGAGACCTTCAACTGGGGCCGGCGCGAGATCCGCCCGAGCATCCCCTGGGAAGACACCATCATCTATGAGGCCCACGTCAAGGGGCTGACGCAGACGCGGACAGACGTGCCGCCGAATCTGCGCGGCACCTATGGCGGACTGTCGTCACCCGCGATGATCGCGCATCTGAAGAAGCTCGGCGTCACCACGGTCGAATTGCTGCCGATCCATGCCTTTGTCGATGACCGCATCCTGGTCGAGAAGAAGCTCGCGAACTACTGGGGCTACAACACGCTGTCCTTCTTCGCGCCGGAACCGCGCTACGCCCAGGACAATCCGCTCGATGCATTCCGCACCACGGTGGCGCGGCTGCACGATGCCGGCATCGAGGTGATGCTCGATGTGGTCTATAACCACACCGCCGAGGGCAATCATCTCGGCCCGACGCTGTCGTTCCGCGGCATCGACAACGCTTCCTATTACTGGCTGAAGCCCGACAACAAGCGCTACTACGACGACTTCACCGGCTGTGGCTCCTCGGTCAATCTCACCCATCCGCGCGTGCTGCAGATGGTGATGGACTCGTTGCGTTACTGGGTGGAAGTCTGCCATGTCGACGGCTTCCGCTTCGATCTCGCCACTACGCTGGCGCGCACACCAACCGGCTTCGACCGCAATGCGGCCTTCCTCACCGCGATCCGGCAGGACCCGGTGCTGGCCAGCGCCAAGCTCGTCGCCGAGCCTTGGGATCTCGGCATGGGCGGCTATCAGGTCGGCGGATTTCCCTCGCAATGGTCGGAATGGAACGACCGCTATCGCAGCGCCATGCGGCGCTACTGGAGCGGCGAAGGCAGCCTGATCGGCGAAGTATCGGGCCGCATGACGGCCTCTTCCGACCTGTTTCACCACGACGGCCGCAAGCTGCGCGCCAGCGTCAACCACATCACCGTCCATGACGGTTTCACGCTGGCCGATCTGTTCAGCTACAACCAGAAGCACAACGAGGCCAATGGCGAGGACAATCGCGACGGCTCCAACGACAACCACAGCAACAATTGCGGCCATGAAGGCCCGACCGACGATCCCGTCATCGTCGCGCTGCGCCGCCAGCTTCGCAAGAACCAGCTTGCGTGCCTGTTTCTCGCGCAAGGGCTGCCGCTGATGCTGGCGGGCGACGAGGTCGGCAACACCCAGAACGGCAACAACAATGCCTATTGCCAGGACAACGAGACCGGCTGGGTCTCTTGGGAAAATCTCGGTCGCGAGGGCGACGACCTCACCAACTACGTCGGCCACATGACGGCCTTGCGCGAGAAATTTCCGCAAATCAAGAGCCAGCGCTGGCTCGACGGACGACGTACGGACGGCTCCTATGGCGTGCTGTGGCTGACACCGGCGGCCGAAGAGATGCAGGAGGCCGACTGGAAATTTCCGGACGGGCGCTTTCTCGCCTATGTGCTGGGTCCGATGGAACAAGGACAGGCGCCGATCTTTATTGTCCTGAACGCTGCGCCGGAAGAGATCGCGTTCAAACTGCCGAACACGCCGGAATACAGGAGCTGGCAGCAGGTGCTGAACACCACCGAGGTCAAGCAGGAGAGCGCCGCGTTTGCCTCCGGCGCCGATACAAAGGCCCCGCCCCGCTCGGTGCTGGCCTTTGCGGGCGCGGCATGAGCGACGCGCAGTTTGGCGCCAAGCCAGCCAAGGACGGCACGTCGTTCCGCCTGTGGGCGCCGGCGGCCAGGCGCGTCGATCTCGTGCTGGAGAAAAAGCCGCACACGATGCGGCGCGATAATCGCGGCTGGTTTGGCCTTGATGTCCCCGGAACGGGCGCCGGCGCGCGTTACAAATTCCGCATCGATGACGAGATCGACGTGCCTGATCCGGCTTCCGCCTTCCAGCCGGAGGACGTGTTCGGCCCGAGCGAGGTGATCGATCACGCGAGTTTTCAGTGGCGCACGAGAGAATGGCGCGGACGGCCCTGGGCCGAAACCGTGCTGATCGAAACCCATGTCGGCACCTTCACCGAGGGCGGCACCTATCGCGCGATGGTCGAAAAACTCGATCATCTCGCAAGCACCGGGATCACCGCTCTGGAGCTGATGCCGCTTGCGGATTTCGCAGGCTGCAGGGGCTGGGGGTATGACGGCGTGCTCTGGTATGCGCCCGACAGCGCCTATGGCCGGCCCGAGGAATTGAAAGCGCTGATCGACGAAGCGCATCTGCGCGGGCTGATGGTGTTTCTGGACGTGGTCTACAATCATTTCGGCCCGGAGGGGAATTTCCTCGGCCGCTATGCGCCCAAATTCTTCACCGAGGCGCACACGCCCTGGGGCAGCGCGATCGATTATCGCGTGCCGGAAGTGCGCGCGTTCGCGATCGAGAACGCGCTGTATTGGCTGCGCGATTATCGCTTCGACGGGCTGCGGCTCGATGCCGCCAACCATATCTTCTCGGAGCCCGGCATGCCGTCGATGCTGCATGATCTCAGCATCGCAGCGGGCCGGCTGGCCACGGCGACAGGCCGGCACATTCATCTCGTGCTGGAGAATGGCGACAACCGCGCCAGCCTGCTCGATGCCGCCCAGGAGCCGCCGCGCGGCAAATACCGCGGGCAATGGAACGACGATTATCATCATGCCTGGCATGTGCTCTTCACCGGCGAAAGCAACGGCTATTACGGCGACTACCAGCGCTCGCCGCGAAGCGACCTCGCCCGCGCGCTGGCCTCGGGATTTGTCTACCAGGGCGAAACCTCGGCCTTCTGGGGCAATAAGCCGCGCGGCGAGCCGAGCGGAGCACTGCCGCCGGCGACATTCGTCGGTTTCCTGCAGAACCACGACCAGATCGGCAATCGCGCGCTTGGCGACCGGCTCGAGAGCCTGGCCCAGCCGGAGCAAATCGAAGCCGCGCTCGCGGTCACTTTGCTGGCGCCGATGATCCCGATGCTGTTCATGGGCGAGGAATGGGGCTCGAAAGCGCCCTTCCCGTTCTTCTGCGACTTCGAGGGTGATCTCGCCGATGCCGTTCGCCAGGGTCGAAAGCAGGAATACGAATGGGCGTACGACAAATATGGCGATGAGGTGCCCGATCCGCTCGGGCCGTCGACATTCGAATCCGCGAAGCTCGATTGGCTGTCGAGAGAGAGTCAAGTCGGCGCCAAGCGTCTGGCGTTGGTGCGGGAGCTGCTCACCATCCGCCGGCGCGAGATCGCACCACGATTGACCGGTGCGCGCTTTGGCGAGGCCGATGCGGCAGACGACGGCCTGCTCACGGCGCGCTGGCGCCTGGGCGGCGATGGGGCGACGCTGCGGCTGATCGCCAACCTGTCATCGCAGGAAATCGGCCACGCATCACTGCTCGCGGCCGGCACACCGATATGGGGTGGCGACCCCAGCGACCGATTGCCGCCTTGGTCTGTGTACTGGCACCTCGGAGGATGACATGCCTCCCTCGATTCCGATCGCGACCTATCGCCTGCAGCTGACCGCCTACTTCAATTTCGAGAAGGCCGCGGAGGTTGTCCCCTATCTGAAAGCGCTTGGCATCACGCATCTCTACGCCTCGCCCTTCATGAAGGCGCGCAAAGGCTCTTCCCACGGCTACGACGTCGTCGATCACACCCAGCTCAATCCGGAGCTTGGCGGCGAGGCCGGTTTTGCAAAGCTTTCGGAGGCGCTACGCGCGCATGATCTCGGCCTGATCCTCGACTTCGTCCCCAACCATGTCGGCGTGCACTTTGCCGACAATCCCTGGTGGCTCGACATGCTGGAGTGGGGACCGGCCTCGCCACATGCGAGCGCGTTCGACATCGATTGGGAGCAGTTGCCGTACCGCAAGCGCGGCGGCGTATTGCTGCCGATCCTCGGTTCATCCTATGGCGAGGCGCTGGAGCGCGGCGATATCGAACTGCGCTACGACGTGGACGAAGGCAGCTTCTCCTGCTGGTACTTTGAGCACCGCCTGCCGATCGCGCCGGAGCGCTATGGCGAGATCTTGCGGATGCTGGTGAAGGAAGCCGGCGCCGAGCCAGGCGACACGGGAAAACAAATCCTCGCCCTCGCCTCGCGCTACAAGGGATTGCGCCATCCCAATCGGCAGGAAGCCCCGCGCCTCAAGCAGGAACTGAGGGAGATTGCCGGCGGCGCCGACATCATCGCGCGTGGACTGTCAGCGTACCGTGCTGGCGCCGACCGCAAGGCCCAAACGCTGACGCTGCATCATCTGCTCGAACGTCAGCATTACAAGCTCGGCCATTGGCGGCTCGCCTCAAGCGACATCAACTATCGCCGCTTCTTCGACGTCAACTCGCTGGCGGGCCTGCGCGTCGAGGAGACCAACACCTTCGAGGCGGCGCATCGGCTGGTGAAGACCTTGATTGCCGACGGCAAATTGCAGGGCCTGCGGCTCGACCATATCGACGGCTTGCGCGATCCCGCACAATATTTCCAGCGCCTGCGTCGCCTGATCCGCGAGGCGCAGGGCGGCGGAGCCAAACCGTTTTATGTCGTGGTCGAAAAGATCCTGGGCGAAGGCGAGAGGCTTCGCGACTTTTCCGGCGTCCACGGCACCACTGGTTATGAGTGGATGAACGCGATCGCGCAGCTCCTGATTGATGGCAAGGGCCTCGATCCGCTTGATGAGGTATGGCGGCAGATCAGTAACCAGGCGCCCAAACTCGAGCCGGTACTGAAGGCCGCCAAGCACCGTGTGCTGGAGACGCTGCTCGCCAGCGAGTTCACCGTATTGACGCGCCTGCTCGCGCGCATCGCCAGCGGCCATTATTCGACGCGCGATTTTTCCGCCGACAGTCTGCGTCAGGCGCTCGAACTCTACGTGCTGCATTTCCCGGTCTATCGAACCTATCTGACGGCCGCGGGCCCGACCGCTCATGACCGCGCGCTGATCGAGATCACCATCGCGCGGGCGCGGGCCGAATGGTACGCCGCCGACGAGGGCATCTTCGATTTTCTGCGCGATGCGCTGACGCTCGACCTGATCAAGCCCGGCCGGCCGCCGCACAGCGCGCCACGGGTGCGTCGCTTTGCGCTGAAGCTGCAGCAGTTCACCGGGCCGTTGATGGCGAAGTCGCTGGAGGACACCGCGTTCTACCGTTTCCACCGCCTGCTGGCGCTCAACGAAGTCGGCGGCGATCCCGCCGCAAATGCGCTGTCCGTTCCGGACTTCCATGACATGATGCAGGCGCGGGCGAAGGAATGGCCGTATGGGATGACCGCGACGGCGACCCACGACACCAAGCGCGGCGAGGACGCCCGCGCGCGCCTGATGGCTTTGACGGAATTTCCGCACGACTGGACCAGCGCGGTGGCCCGCTGGAAAGTGTTGAACGCGCCGCAAGTGGTCACGGGTGGCCAGATGCGCGCGCCTTCGGCCGCCGCAGAATACATGCTGTACCAGACGCTGATCGGCGCGTGGCCGCTGGAAGGGCCGGAAGCTACATTCGCGGAGCGAATCCAGGCCTACGCGCTGAAGGCTGCACGCGAGGGCAAGGTGCAGACGAGCTGGCTCAATCCGCATGAGGATTACGAGGCCGGCCTCAAGACATTCATCAAGCGCATTCTCGATCCCGCGAGGTCAGGCGAGTTCCTGAAATCGATCGCAACCCTGGCGCAGCGCGTTGCGCTGCTCGGCGCGCTCAATTCGATCAGCCAGCTCACCTTGAAGGCCACGCTGCCCGGCGTGCCCGATTTCTATCAGGGTACGGAGTTCTGGGACCTGTCGCTGGTCGATCCTGACAACCGCAGACCAGTCGATTTTGCTGCGCGGTCGGCCGCGCTTGCGTCGTTGCACAAGCCGGATTGGGACATGCTTGCGCGGAATTGGGCAAACGGCCGTCTCAAGCTCGCCTGGACCGCGCACCTCCTGAAGCGGCGGACGGAGCTTGCCGACGTGTTTACGCTCGGCGATTATCAGCCGCTTGAGGTGAGCGGACCGCACCGCGACCATGTCGTCGCCTTTGCGCGGCGACATGGCCGCGACGCCGCGATTGTCGTAATCGCAAGACACTTCGCCGCGTTCTCTGATGGCGGACGGGTCTGGCCGCGCGGCGAAGCGTTCGAGGCAGCGGTCAGTTTTCCGGAATATGCGATTGAAGGAATCGACGCGGCTCAGCTCTCGTTATCGGCGCTGTTTCGCGACATGCCGGCCGCGGTGCTGAAAGCGGAATTTGTCGCCACCGAAAAGCCGGCTCGAAAGCGCGTGTCGGCGCAGGCCTGAACGCACGAAGGCCGTCCGGGATCGAACGGCCGGACGGCCCGGCGGATGTCGTGCCGACTCAGGGGCCGGTTCCCTCCTCCGCGCTTGCGATGATGGTCCGCCGAATTCGTTACCAGCAAGCTGACGACGCTCGCCTCGCGCAGGATTTTCACCAAGTTTCGTTGCTGCGATGCAGAAGACGATTCATTTTTGCTTGGTGAGCAGCAGCGTGCCGCGATCGCGGATCGCGACCTGCGCCATCTCCGCAAAGCGCTGCAACAGCCAGGGCAGCATCACCTCGACCCTCACATGATCGTCGGCGATATCGAGATGCCCTGACGCCGCTTGTCCCAGTGCGCGCACGCGAAAGAACATGTGGTCGCCCTCCCAGCGCTCCTCGTCAACTTTCAGGATCGGCACACTCGCGGCGGCGCGCGAAAGCCCTTGCTTGAGGCGGCGCGAAGCTTCCTCGCGGCCAAGGCGATGCGGAATGGAAACGACGAGCGGTGCGGACATCGAGAAATCCTCTGCCAGACCAACTCCATCTAGGCACGCAGCATTCAAAGCGAAAGAGCGGAGCGAATATCGCGACGCAAAGGCAGGAACTTTAGCGGTTCCGGCAGGTTTCCCCGGCGGACCAGACGAACACAAGCGCCCTTGAGGGGCTGAGGAGGTTAAATGTCAATCGGCACCATCATCCTGATTATTCTTATTATCGCGCTGCTCGGCGGCTTCAGCGGCATCGGCGGCGGACCGTTTTATGGCACGGGCTATTACGGCGGCGGCGGCCTTGGATTGATCGTCGTGATCCTGCTGATCCTGCTTCTGCTCGGGCGGTTATAATCGTCGCTGCGAAGCAGGGTGGGCAAAGGCGCAATTGCGCCGTGCCCACCACTCCTACTTCTTTTCCAGCTTCTTCATCGCCGCCTTGACCGACGAAGCCGCGTCGTCATAGCCCAGCCATGCCCTGGTCTTGGCGAGCAGCGACGGCACGGTGCGCACGGTGAATCGTTTCGGGTCGAGATCGCCCTTCACCTGCGCCCAGGTCAGCGGCATCGAGACGGTCGCACCACTACGCGCACGCGGCGAGAGCACCGCGACCGCGGTCGACATCCGGTCGTTGCGAAGATAATCGAGGAATATCTTTCCCTTGCGCTTGGCTTTCGACATGTTGAGGAGATAGCGGTCGGGATTCTCGCTCGCCATCAGCTGACAGACGCCTTGCGCAAACGCCTTGGCTTCCTTCCAGCTCACCTTGTCCTTTGCGCCGTACAGCAACGGCACCACCACATGCAGGCCTTTGCCGCCGGTGGTCTTGCAAAAGCTCTCCATGCCGAGATCGGAAAGATGCACTCGCATCGCCTTGGCGGCTTCTATCACGTCGGCGAATTTCACATCCGGATCGGGATCGAGATCGAACACCAGCCGGCCCGGCACGTCGTATTCGTCCGGCGCGCAGTTCCAGGGATGCAGCTCGAGACCGCCAAGCTGCGCCACTGCTGCAAGTCCCTCGACGCGATCGATCTGAAGATAGGGTTTGCGATCACCCGAAACCTTGACAAGCCGGAACAGCTTTGAGGTGCCCTGCATGCCATGGCGCTGGAAAAACTGCTGGCCCTTGATGCCGTCGGGCGCGCGCACGATCGAGCACGGCCTGCCCTTGAGATGCTCGATCATCCACTCGCCGACCGCCTCGAAATAATGCGCGAGGTCGAGCTTGGTGACGGCCTCGCCATCGTCCGCATCCGGCCACATCGCCTTGTCGGGATGAGAGATGACGACGCCCATCACCTCATTGGCTTTCTTGTCGGCCCCCTTCTCTCGCGCCGCAGCGACTTTTTTGGATTTGACCTCGGCCTTTGCTGCCGCGGGCTGCGCCACACTGGTCATTGTCGGCATTTCCGCTCGCACCTCGCGCGCATCCTTGTCCTGCCGTAGTTCCTTGAACGCGGCTTGCCGGACGTTGCCATCCCCGGTCCACCCTGCGAACTCGATCTCGGCGACAAGCTCGGGCTTGAGCCAGTGCACGTCGCGGGTCTTGCGCGGCGCGTTCTTGCCGCCGAACGGGCTCTCGTCGGATTCGGCGGCCTTCAGCGCAGGCATGATGCGCTTAACCTTGTCCTGGCCGAAACCGGTGCCGACCATGCCGACAAAGGCGAGGTGACCATCGCGATAGACGCCGGCCATCAGCGAGCGGAATTTGCCGTTGGTGGTTTTCCAGCCGCCGACCACGACCTCCTGCCCGGCTCGGGCCTTGGCTTTGGTCCAGCTATCCGTGCGCCCGGAATGATAGGGCGCACTGAGCTTCTTGGAGACGATGCCCTCAAGCGACAATTCGCGCGCGGAGTCCATCACCGCCTCGCCGTCGACCTCGAAATGCTCGACATAGCGAATGGTCTTGCCGCCATGCGCGTCCAGCAATTCCTTCAGCCGCGCCTTGCGATCGCGCAGCGGCAGGCGACGCAAATCCATGTCCTCCGCGAACAGCAAATCGAACGCGAAGAAGATCAGCTTGCCGGTCTTGCCTTCGGAAAGAGCCGCCTGCAGGGCGGAGAAATGGGGTACGCCGTCGTCGTCGAGCGCAACGATCTCACCGTCGATCAGCGCGTCCGGCAGCGACTTCGACTCTTTGGCGATCGCCGAGAATTTTTCGGTCCAGTCCAGTCCTTTGCGGGTCTTCAAGGAAACCTTGCCGCCTTCGACGCGCAGCTGCATGCGGTAGCCGTCGAACTTGATCTCATGGGCCCAGCCCTCGCCGCCCGGCGGACGTTCGACCGCGGCGCAGAGTTGCGGCGCGACGAAGTCGGGAATGGAATCGATCCGTTTGGCTTCCACGCGCTTGGCTGGCGGGTCGGACTTGCGCTTCGCGCGCGCCTCCGCCGCCTCGCCGCGATTGGAATGCCAGACCGCGTCGGCCTTGCCGCCGCCGTTCTTCGCCATCATGAACGGCTTTGGCGCGTTGCCCTTGCCGGCGGCAATCTCAGCGATCGACCGCCCGGAGGCGACCGACCGATCCTCCTCGAGGATGTCATTTTCCTCACCCTCTTTGGCGTATTCATCGCGATGCTTGATCAGCAGCCAGTTGGTGCGGTTGCCGCCATTGCGGTCGTGGCGCATGCGCACCAACACCCAGCTGCCATGCAGCTTCTCGCCATCAAGCGTGAACTTGAGATCACCCTTCTTGAAGCCGGCGTCGGGATCGTCACTATCCCAATAGCCGCGATCCCAGAGTTGCACGGTGCCGCCGCCATACTGACCCTTCGGAATGGTTCCTTCGAAATCGCCATAGTCGAGCGGGTGGTCTTCGACTTCCACCGCCAGCCGCTTGTCATGGGGATCGAGCGAGGGCCCGCGCGTCACCGCCCAGGACTTGAACACGCCATCCCATTCCAGCCGGAAATCGTAATGCAGCCGTGTCGCGGCGTGTTTCTGGATCACAAAGCGCCGCCGCTTGGACGGCGTCACTTCCGCTTCGCCCGAGGGCTCGGCGGTCTTCTCGAAATCGCGCTTTTTTCGGTAGGTTGATAGTTTCCGCGACGGCACGATCGATCCCATGCTGCTCAGGGGCGCTTCAGCCTAGCACGCGCCGCCGGAACCAGAACCCACAAATCACGCCGGAAGTTCCGCGGTCGGCCTAGTCCGCCGCGCGCAGGCGATAGCCGATGCCGGTCTCGGTCAGCACGAAATGCGGGCGCTCGGGATCGGCCTCGATCTTCTGCCGGAGCTGGCGCACATAGACCCGCAGATATTGCGCATCGGTCAGCTCGTCCCACAGCTCCTTCAGGAGAAAGCGGTGGGTCAGCACCTTGCCGGCATGCTGCACCAAGACGCGCAGGAGCTCATATTCCTTCGGCGACAGCTTTATCTCGCGTTCGCCGACCTTGACGATACGGCGGACCAGATCGACCGAGAGATCGCCGGAGCGGAACACCGGCCGCTCGCCATGAACCTGCAACTGGTGCCGCAGCGCGGCGCGCAGGCGGGCCAGAAGCTCGTCCATGCCGAACGGCTTGGTCAGATAGTCGTCGGCACCGAGATCGAGCGCCTGCACCTTGCCGGCCTCGTCGCCGCGGCTCGACAGCACCACGATCGGTACCCCCTCGTTGCGGCCGCGGATGGTGCGGAGCAGGTCGTGGCCCTGGATATCAGGCAGGCCGAGGTCGAGGATGATCAGCGCCGGATTTTGCGCGAGCAGCTCCAGCGCGGTCTTGCCGTTCGGCGCTTCCAGGATCTCATAACCTTGCGTGCTCAGTCCCATCCGCAGCAACTTGCGGATCGGCGGCTCGTCGTCGATGACAAGCACCTTGATCGGGTTGGCGTTCATGCGGCGGTATCCAGAGCGCGGGAGCCTGTCGGGATCGGCAGGCGAATGGTCAGCACCGCGCCGCTGCGGTCGGTGCGGTTGGCGGCCGTGATCCGGCCATTCATGGCCTCGACAAAGCCGCGGGAGATCGCAAGGCCCAGTCCCGTACCGGGACGGACATGATCGCCCTTCTGCGCGCGGTAGAACTTGTCGAACACGCTTTCCAGCTCGGCCGGTGGGATGCCCTCGCCTTCGTCGGCGACCTGCAGCGAGACGAAATCCCGCTCGCGAAAACTCCGGATCGAGATCGTAGTGTCGGCCGAAGAGTATTTCGCGGCGTTGTCGAACAGGTTGAACAGCACCTGCTCAAACAGCACGGCATCGAGCTCCAGCATCGGCAAATCGGCGGCAAGTTCCAGCGACACCTTGTGCCGCGCCAGAATCTTGCCGGCGCGCCGGAGCGCGCTGCCGACGATCTCGCCGACATCGTGCAGGGCGGTGATGGGTACGATGGCGCCGGATTCGAGCTTGGTCATGTCGAGCAGGTTGGCGATGAAGCGGTTGAGCCGTTCGGACTCGTCGATCACGGTGGCGAGCAGGTCGCGCTTTTCGGTGTCCGACAGATTGCTGGCGAGATCGCGCATGGTGGAAGCCGCGCCGAGTACGGAAGCCAGCGGCGTCTTCAGGTCGTGTGAGATCGAGGTGAGCAGCGCGGAGCGCAGCCGTTCCGATTCCACGGTACGCTTGACCTGGTCCATATCCTCTACCAGCAGCACACGCTCGATCGCGAGCGCGCCCTGGTCGACCAGCGCATCGAGCAGGCGGCGCTGGTCCGGTGTCAGCAGCGGCCCGCTGCGGTCGTCATCGATGCCGATCACGCCGATCAGCCCGCGCCCGGTGCGCATCGGCAGGAACAGCCGCTTGGCGCCGGGCAGCGTGTCCGACCCGCGCCCCGCGGGCCGGTCGTTGCTCCACGCCCAGTTGGCCGCGGCGAGGTCGGCCTTGTCGAGCTCATCCTCGGGCGGATAGCCCGCTTTCACGGTCAACACGCCGTCTTCAGGCAGCAACAGCACGACGCGCACCTTCAGCATCAAGGCGGTCTGATAGGCGGTCGCCCACAGCACGTCGTCGAGGGTTGCGGTGCCGGCGAGCTTTCTGCTGAACGCATAGAGCTGCTCGGTAGTCCGGATGCGGCCGATCGCGGTGTCGGCCTGGATGCGCACGCGCGCCGCGACGTTAGAGACCAGGATCGCGACCACCATGAAGAGGACGAAGGCCGCGATATTGGTCGGATCGGTGATGGTGAAGGTGTAGATCGGCGGCAGGAAAAAGAAATTGTAGCAGAGCGAGGCCGCGACCGTGGCCAGAAGCGAGGGCCCCAACCCATAGCGGACGGCGACCCCCACCACGGCGGTCAGCAGCACGAGGTCGACGTTCTCGATGCCGAACCACGGACGGATCAGCTCGGCGGCGCCCAGGCCCACCGCGACGATCACGAGTGCCATCAGATAGGGCTGCGGATTGAACGGTTTGCTCCGCGCAGCGGTCTGCACCGTCGGCCTTGGCCCCGGCCCCGCCGGCAGCTCCTCGCCGGCAATCACTTGAACCGTGATGTTGCCTGCGCGCCTGACCAGATCATGCACGACCGACCCGCGCGTCATCTCGAACCAGCGCGAGCGGGTCGACTTGCCGATGATGATCTGCGTGACGTTATTGGCATGGGCGAAGCCGATGACGTCGTCG
>DATMNV010000160.1:0-21773 GCA_035568535.1 Bradyrhizobium sp. | reverse complement strand
GCATGGTCGGTGATCGGTCCCATGCTCTCGGTGATCGCCTGGTCCTGCAAATGGACGCCGTCGATCCCGCTGTAGATCGCGTTGCTCTGCTGCGCCGCGCGGTCCATGCCCCAATCGTTGCTTTCATTGGCGGCGAGACGCCAGCGTCCGAGCCAGTCGGTCGTGTTGGGCGCGAACTTGTTGCCGCGTCCGGTGCCGCCGATCGGCCGGCCGTCCTTGAAGGCGGGCTGCGGCTGTGTCTGCGCCGAGATGCCGCGCTTCCAGCGCAGGAAGCAGAACATCGTATGCCCATCGTCGAGCGGCACCCAGGCGCGCGCATGCACGTGGCTGGCGAACTCGCCGGCGGGGACCTGGCTCCAGAACGGGAACAGGAAGTTGGCGAAGCGCCAGTATGTGCTGTCGCCACCGGCGGAGCGGTAGGCGGCATACTGCGTGCCCCAGGGCGCATCGGCGATATGGTACTCCGGCGCGCGGTTGGTGATGGTGTGGTAGACCGGTTGGTCCTCGGCGACGTCGTCCGGGTCGACATGGCCGGCGTGCAGGTAGCCGAAATGCGAGGTATCGATCTCGCCCTCGATGGCCTGCAGGTAATTGCAGTCGCGCTGGATGAAGGTGACGCTGACTTCGTCATCGGGCACGTCGAGGATTTCAAACGCCGGCAGCGGCGGCGCCGCGGCGCGCGATCCCATATAGACCCAGACCACGCCGCCGCGCTCGACGGCCGGGTAGGCCTTGGCCTTCACCTTGTGCTTGAAATCCTGGTGCGGCGGCACGCTCGCCATGTCGATGCAATTGCCCGCGACGTCGTATTTCCAGCCGTGATAGATGCAGCGGATGCCGCCTTGCTCGTTGCGTCCGAGGAACAGCGAGGCGCAGCGGTGCGGACAGCGATGGTCCATCACGCCGACGCGGCCCGCTGTGTCGCGAAACGCGATCAGCTTTTCCCCGAGCAGCATCAGCCGGATCGGCGCGCCGTCGCGCACGAGCTCGGTGGACTGTGCTGCGGGGATCCAGTACTGCCGCATCAGCTCGCCCATGACGGTTCCGGGTCCGACCTGGGTGAGCTCTCGTCCTTCTGCCGCAGTTGTCATCGTTGCCTCCGATTGCAGTCTTGCGCCGCTTGATGGACGCCATGGTATCACGGATTGTGGCAAACGGGCGTTGCTAATCGGCCCTGAGGTTGGCAGTGCGGACCACCTTGCCCCATTTCTCGGTTTCATCGGCGATGTGCTTTGCGAAGCCGGACGGTGAGCCGGCAAACACCGTGGCGCCGAGGTCGGCAAAGCGCGCCCTGATTTTCGGGTCCGCGAGGCCCGCATTGATCTCCTGGTTGAGCCTGTCGACGATCTCGGCAGGCGTTTTCTTCGGCGCGCAAATGCCGAACCAGCCGGTTGCCTCATAGCCGGGGATGAATTCTCCGATCGTGGGCAGATCGGGTAGCGCCTCCGAGCGTGTCCCCGAGGTCACGGCCAGCCCTCGAAGCTTGCCTGCCTTGACGTACTCGATCGACGACGACATGGGACTGAACATCATCTGCACCTGACCTGCGAGCAGGTCCGTCAGGGCGGGCGGCGAGCCGCGATAGGGCACGTGCACCATATCGACGGCGGCCATGATCTTGAACAACTCGCCGGCCATGTGAGGCCCGGTGCCATTGCCGGGCGAGGCCATGTTGAGTTTGCCGGGGTTGGCCTTGGCGTAGGCGATGAATTCGCCGACCGTCTTCGCCGGAAACGACGGGTGCACCTCCATGCAGTAGTTCTCGTGGTCCACGCTCGCGACCGGCACCATGTCGCGGACGAAATCATATTTGAGCTTTTCGTAGAGCGTCGCGTTGACCGCGTTCTGCAAGCCCGCCATCAAGAGCGTATAGCCGTCGGCGGGTGCCTCGATCACGGCTTCGGTCGCGATATTGCCCCCCGCACCGGGCCGGTTCTCGATGATGAACTGCTGGCCGAACCGTTCGGACAGCCATTGGGCGATCAGGCGCGCGGCGATGTCGGGCGCGCCGCCGGCGGCGAAGCCAACGTCAATGCGTACCGGATGAGCCGGATAGGCCTGCGCGGTCGCGCGAGCGATGGCGGGAACTCCGAGCGCCAGGGCGGCGAGATGCAAGAACCGGCGGCGAGCAAGTTTCATAAGACCCCACGCAGGCGTCCAATTACTTCGATCTGCACCAATCTTGAAGGCAGTAAGCTTGAAAGAGAAGTAGCTTGATTTCGGGCCGGGATTTGCAGGCGGTCGCTGTTCGCTCCACCTGGTCGATGTCAAACGCAATCGAAAAACCAGCAGGCTCGGCGGCATGGAAGATCTCTGCCACCTAAAATCGTGACACAGTCAATAGCACGGCGCAGGAGGTGGCTCAATGAAGCCGCACGAGGTTAACGGCTATTTGACCGTGAGACGACGGCACCTTCGCTCGCCTTGTTCATCCAGGACGTGGACTCATTAACGCGCAGCCACGGGCGTATGGATGGGCCATCTCTTTCTTCCCACATCAGATTGAACGTGTCGCGCGCGCAGTGCCGTTCAATTCAGAGCATGACAGAATGGCTGTCACTATTTTCGCTATCGGCCGCAGTGCACCATGGTGCTGTTGAAATGAACATCAAAAAAAATGCCATTTGCACTCATCGTGCCCGACCGTCATAGTTTCATAAACCTCCGCCCGGTTTTTTGAACGGGCCTTTAATGACCAAGCGGGAGGCCGCGCCGTGCAAGACGTAGAGAAACGTGTCATCGGCAAGGTTATGTGGCGGCTCATACCGTTCCTGATCGTCTGCTATTTCGTGGCCTATCTCGATCGGGTCAATGTCGGCTTTGCCAAGCTGCACATGAACCAGGCGCTTGATTTGAGTGAAGCAGCCTTCGGACTGGGCGCCGGCTTGTTCTTCGTCGGATATTTTCTGTTTGAAGTGCCCTCCAACATCTTGCTGGAAAAAGTCGGCGCGCGCGTATGGATCGCCCGCATCATGATTACGTGGGGGATCGTTTCGGCGGCTTTCGCATTCATCCCATCGATATCGTCATCGACCGGAATTCCGACGACGGGCGTCTTCTATTCTCTCCGTTTGCTGCTCGGCGCCTGCGAGGCGGGCTTCTTTCCGGGCATCATCTTCTATCTGACCCTGTGGTTCCCGGCGGTTTACCGCGCCCGGGTCGTCAGCCTGTTCATGCTGGCGATCCCGATTTCGTCCATCATCGGATCGCCAATCTCCGGGATGCTGCTGAGCGTGACCGGATGGGGGCTGGAAGGCTGGCAGTGGCTGTTCATTCTCGAGGCGTTGCCGTCGGTTGTGGTGGGCATCGGCGTCCTGATCTACCTGACCGATTTCCCGCGCCAGGCCCGCTGGCTGCAACAAGATGAGATTGCGTGGCTGGAGAACGTGCAGGCCACCGAGAAGCAAAACAAGGAGAAGGTCGAACATCTGTCCTTGGTACAGGCGCTCACGGATCCCCGCATTTTACTTTGCGCCCTGGTGTATTTCTGCCTGAATGCTGCAAGTTACGGCGTGGCGTTCTTCCTGCCGACCATCATCAAGGGTTTTGGCGTCAGCGATACCCAGACCGGATTGCTCGCGGCGCTGCCCTTTGTTTTCGGGGCCGTGGGCATGGTGCTGCTCGGTCGTCATTCCGATCGGACGATGGAACGAAAAGGTCACGTCGCAGTGGCGCTATTGATGGCTGCGGTTGGGATCGGATTGGCAGGTCTCGTTTCCAACTCCGTCATCATCATGGCGTTGCTTTGTTTTGCACAGATCGGCGTCTCCGCGGTACCCCCGATGTTTTGGCCGCTGCCGTCAAGTTTCCTGACGGGAGCATCGGCCGCCGCCGGCATTGCCGCGATCAACTCGCTCGGAAATCTTTCCGGTTTCGCCGGTCCGTACGCGATGGGCTATCTAAAGGATTTGACCGGCAACTTTACCGCGGGCCTTCTATTGCTGGCGGGTTGCGCGCTGGTGGGCGCGATCGTTGTCGTGATTCTACGGATCGATGCAAGGCGCGAGCAATTGTCGGGTGACATCGCGATGGCGCACTAGAGCATGATCCGGAAAAGTGTGTAGCGGTTTTCCGAAAAGATCATGCTCAATCAAAAAGCTAAAGCGCGATGACGATTCAATCTAATCTCATCGCGCTTTAGAAGTTGATGATTGTCGGCGAATGCCTTCCGAGATATTCCTTATTTTTATGTCGGCTGTTCGACCAAACCGATTTGTGAGTATACGGCCTAGCCGGCCGCACCGAACCAGCGCGCCACGCTGAAGATTATGAGGCCGACCAGGCCGCCGACCAGCGTGCCGTTGATGCGGATATATTGCAGGTCGCGGCCGACCTGCAGCTCGATCCGTTTCACCAGCGTCTCGGCGTCCCAGTTCTCGACCACCTTGCGGATGAAGGCCGCGATCTCGGCCCGGCGCGGCGCGACCGTGCGCAGCACGGCAACGCGGAGCCAGCGGTTGATGCCTTCGCCGATGCGCTCGTCATTGGCCAGGCGGTCGCCGACCGTGAGCAGAGTCTGCTCGATCATCTCGAACAGGCGGTTGGAAGAAGTGATCGAATCGAGCTTGTCCTCGATCTCGCCCCACATCGCGTCGATCTGCCGGGCGACAACCGGATTCTCCAGAATGCGCGCCTTCAATTCCTCGCCGCGCGCCAGCATGTCGGGGTTTTCGGCGAGGTCGGCGATCAGCTTTTCGACCGCCGTCGAAAGCTCGATGCGCCAGGGGTGACTCGGCTCGCGCATCTCTTCCAGCGTTTGCGTCAGCCCCGCGACGATCCTGTCGGCCAGAATGCCGTCGATCCATTTTGGAATCAGGCGGTAGGAGCGTTGCGAGACCTTCTGCTTGATGGTCTCGCGGTTTCGCTTGAGCGCCGCGCTGGCTGAGGAGATGCCATGCTCGATCAGTGTCTGCATCTCGCCATGGGCCCAGACCAGCGCCAGCAGCCTCGAGGCGAGCGGGGCGGCCGGCATGGTCTCGATGCCGAAGCGCGCCGCGCGGGTGAGGAACGCGTTGACATCCTCGCGCGGCAGCGCGCGCAACACCTCGCGCAGCACGGAGGCCGCGCGCTGGGCGACGCTGTGGGCGTTGCCGGGCTTTTTCAGCCAGCGCGCGATCCAGCCGGCAATGTCCACCTCCCGGATGCGTTCGGCGAGCACGCGCGGCGAGAGGAAATTGTTGGCGGTGAAGCGCCCGATCGCGATCCCGATGCGCTCCTTGCTGTGCGGCACGATCGCGGTGTGCGGGATCGGCAGGCCCAGCGGATGGCGGAACAGGGCGACCACCGCGAACCAGTCGGCGCAGGCGCCGATCATGCCGGCCTCCGCAAAGGCGCGGGGGTAGGCGAGCCACGGCCATTGCTGCTCCGCGTAGGAGGTCGCGACGAAGATCAAAAACATCAGCACCAGGAGCGCGGTCGCGAGAAAGCGCATCCGCCGCAAGTCGCGCAGCCGCGTATCGGCGACCTCGCTCACGGCCGTATCTTCCGGCACGCACGGAAAGAGATCATCTCAACCGGCAATCTTCGGCAGTCTTGTCGCCAGCGTCGCATAATGCTGGCGAATATGGGCGCTGCCATAGGTTCTTTCCAGCCGGCGCAGGGTGAAATGTCCCTTCGCGATCTTCTGGAAATGATCCATGAAGATCACGTTGACGGTGGCGCCCGAGAGCGCGCCGATGATCGGCACCGCGCCGGCGGCGACCTTGTCGGAGACGACGACGCCGAAGCGCGAGACGATCTCGGTGACGAGATTGGAGACGACGGGCGCAGACGCGTCGATCGCGCCACGTTCGAGAAACAACGCGGCGACATCGCTGGTGTATTTGCTGATGAGGGTGCGGGCGGCGTAGTAGCCGACGTCGACATTCTGATCCGTCCGCTTGGTGCCGAAGGCAAAGACCTCGAGGCAGGCGAGGCGGGCCTCCAGCGTCGACAGATCCTCGCCCTCGTGGCGGGCGATCTCCGCAATCGAGCGCAGCATCACCGTCGTGGTCAGCGGCAGCTCAATGGCGAGCGCGCCAAAGCCGAACAGCCCGCTGATGCCGCCGGCGACGCCTGCGAGGAACGAGGAGAACTTCGTCGCCGGCGAGGGCGGCGGCTTCTCCTCCAGCGTGTCGACGGCGACATCCAGCCCCTTCATCACGGCGTCCCGCACCATGCCGCTGATCCGCCGGTTCACGGTCCTCGGCAGCATGCTCATGATGCGGTGGATCGGCGCGCCGGCATAGTCGGCAAGCCTTGCGGCGAAGTTCGGGTTTTCAAGCTGCCTGACGGCGCCCGTCAACGCGGCGAGATCGGCCGGGGTGAGGACGAGCGGGGCGAGTTGCTTGTTCATTGATAGCGCAGGATAGGCCGAATTCCGTTCATGCTGGCGAGGATCGCCGAACCGTTACTGATCAGCGCGGTAACTTCAGGCGTGATCAGGCCGCCGGGCAGCGCCAGACCCAGCGCCAGCGTGTTGAGGCCTGCGACGATTGCATAGTTCTGCCTGATCAGGCGTACCGCGCCTTGCGAAATCTCGACCGCCTTGACGAGCTTCCACAGCGAATCCTCCATCAGGATGACGTCGGCGGATTCATGCGTCACTTCCGCGCCGTGCTTCATGGCAATGCCGACGTCGGCAAAACTCAGCGCCGGCGAGTCGTTGATCCCGTCGCCGACCATGGCGACGCGGCGGCCGGAGCGCTGCAACTCCTGGATCACGCTCGCCTTGTCGGCCGGCAGCATGTCGGCGAAATGCTCCGTCAGGCCGATATTGCGGCAGACGGCGCGCGCGACCACGCCATTGTCGCCGGTCAGCATGATGGAATTGGCAATCCCCATCTCATGCAGGCGCTGGATCACCGGCCGGCTCTCGCCCCGGATCTCGTCGGAATAGGGGACGAGACCCGCAAGAGTCCCGTCGACGGCGATGTAGAGGCTGGAATAGCCGCGCTGGTCGAGCGCAGAGCGGTCGGACGCCGCCTTTCCGGTTGCGATGTTGCATTGGCGCATGAAGCGCTCATTGCCGACATGGATGTAATAGCCATTGACCTGGCCTTCGACGCCGAGCCCGATCCGGTAGGTCGTCTCGTTGCAGGCGGGGATGTTGACCTGGAGCTGGCGCGCCTTGGTGCGCAGCGCTTCGGCGACCGGATGCTGCAGCCTGGTTTCGGCAGCGGCCGCAAGCCCGAGCAGATGATTCGGCGTGATCGAGTCCTGATAGGACAGGATATCGATCACCGCCGGCGTGCCGTGGGTGAGCGTGCCGGTCTTGTCGAATACGATGGTGTCGATGTCGGCGAGCTTTTCCATATGGCCGCCGCTCTTGATGATCATGCCGGCGCGTGCGGCATGGGTCATCGAGGAGAGCACGGAAGTGGGCGCGGCGACGCGGATGCCGGTGCCGTAATCGACGATCACTAACGACAGGAAGCGGTTGAAGTCGCCGGTGACCGCCGCGGTGCTGGCGGCGAGCGCGAGCGTCGGCGCCACCAGCCGGTCGGCAAAGCGCTCGGCATGGTTCTGCATGCGGGTATCGCCGATCGGCGCGGACTCGACCAGATGCACGATCTGGCCGGCGGTGGTGGCGGTGCCGACGCGGAGCGCCCGTACGGTGATCTGGCCTTCGCGGATCACGGTCGCGGCGAACGCGGCCTCGCTGACGCCGCGGTTCACCGGCAGGCCTTCGCCGGTGATGGTCTTCTGGTCGATGGTCGCCTGGCCCTCGATGATCTCGCCGTCGATCGGGATCATCTCGCCGGGATAGACCACGACGAGATCGCCCACTGCCAATTGCGGGGCCGGAATCTGCACCACATTGCCGTCACGCAGTACCCAGGCGGTCTTGGTCTGGAATTCCAGCAGCTCGCTGATGGCACGCTTCTGCCCCGCGGCGGTGAGGTCGCGGATCCAGTCGCCGAGCTTGATCAGCCAGGTGACGATGCAGCCGGCGAGCGGAGTGCCCTGCAGCACCGAGGAAGTGATGGCGAGCGTATCGAGCACGTCGATATTGAGCCGGCTCTCGTTGGACCAGACCTTCCAGGCGCGCTTCGCGATCGGAATCGCATTCCAGAACATCAGGGGCATGTTGGCGGCGGCCACGACCGGATTGGCGCTGAAGGCCATCAGCAGCGACAGCGTCGGCAGCGCCAGCGGCGAGCGCGCCGACAGCACCGATGTTTCCGGCTTGGCCGGCGCCGCTGCACCGGAAGAGCTGGCACAGAGCGCCTTGACGTCGGCAAGGCTTGCGCCCTTGACCCGCTGCAGCAGCAGCCGAAGCATCGTCTCCTGCGCCGGATCATATTCCAGCACCAGGCTCGCGCAGTCGTAATTGATCCGCGCGGAGCGGACGCCGGCCTGGGCTTTCAGCCAGGCCAGGAAGTTCTGGGAGACGCCGCGGTTGCGGCAAAGCGCGGGGACGTTGAGCCTGATCCGTCCCGGCATCGAATGTCTAAAGGAATATTCCATTCAGGTGAGTTCTCCGCCGGTCCTGCTATTCAGGCCGTCGCGAGCGCTTCCTCTCCTTCATCTTCTTTTTCTTCGCCGGGCATGTTGGCCTGGATCATGTGATTGAGCGCGAAGATCGAGAGCGTGACCCAGACCGGGGTCGCGGCGCTCGCGCCCACTTCGAAGATCGTGAAGCCGGCGATGCCGGCCGCGAGCACGATCTTGAGGTCGACGACGTTGCCGGACGCGACCTTGATCTGCTTGTCCACGTCCTTGAAGAAATCGACCACGACCTTGGCGGTGTGCGAATGCTCCGCGAGATATTCGGCTTCCTGCTCGATCTTGCTGGCGAGCGAGTCGATCTCGTTGGTCGGCGGCTTGTAATGACCGCCGGTGTGGTGATGCAGATGGCCGTGAAATTCGTCGTGCCTGTCGGTGTCGTAATGCAGCACCACGCTGCCGGTTGTCGGATTGACCGTGACCTGGTCGATCCCCGGGATCACGCTGAAAGTCTGCTTGATCTGCTCGAGCAGCTCCGGATTGTCCTTGGCCGAGGGCACTTTCATGCGAACGCGACCGGGCACCTGGTGCGCGATCTGCAATTTCATCTTGGTCATCGAAAACTCTTTGGTATCCATGGCGGTGGCCGGCGCTGGTTAAAACTACGCGGCTTCTCAAAAGCACCGGCCGGCGCATGCGCCGGCCAGCCGCCTGTTTCGCTTCGCGCTTCTCGCGCCCTGGAGCATGATCCGGAAAAGGGGGCCACCGGTTTTCCGAAAGATCATGCTCAATCCAAAATCTAGAGCGCGATGAGCTTCATCGTGCTCTAGGCCGCCGGCCGCTGTTCGGATGCGGCGTCCTTTGCGGTCTCGGCTTCGGCCTTCACCTCGGCCACGATGTCGTGCACTTGTTCGTGGGCTTCGGCGAACATCTCGCGGGACTTTTGCGCGAACTTGTAGGTGCCGCGGACTGTCGACTTGAACAGCGGATTGAGCGCGCCGGCGAGCTTCGGCAGGTATTTCGGAGCTGCCATCGCGGCGACGCCGATGGCGATGCCCGGGAGCAGGGCGGCCTCGAACAGGGCTGCACCCGCGGCCACGACGACCACGGTCGCGACCGTCTTGTTCAGTCCGCCATTTTCCTGGTCGTCATGCGGGGCAGAAGCAGCCTCATCGACGTGCTCGGCATGCGAGGTATCGTGACCATTGTGGCTTGTAGACATCGCTAATGCCCCTTTGTGCTGATTGCCTAAAAAATGTCGCCGCGCCTCCAACCATTAGAGCCGGATTGAAATGGATTCATGACAGTCAGATGACAGTATGGCCACGGCGGATTGCCGCAGGGGGCGGAAGCGTCTGGGATGCCAGCGAAAATGCGGCTCGCATGATCCGGAAAAGTGGGAACCGGTTTTCCGAAGAGATGATGCGCAAAAGTCAACCGTGGACGATGTTCTTGGCGATCATGCAGTGAATGCCCTTGGAGCCGTTCACGGTTTGTGTCACCCGCAAATCGGCGGCGAGGCTGCAAAGCGTGTAGGCGTCCTCGCGCGACAGATTCCGCTTTTCACCGAGCAGCACGATCATGTCGCGCAGCGCCCTGACCACGCATTGGTCGAGGTCGGGGTCCATCGCCATGGTCATGTAATGTGTCTGCGTCTCCGCGCGGGGATAATCGAGCTTGATGTCTTTCCGCAGCGTCAGTCGGAAGCGGCCCTGCAGCGCGGTCTCGATCGCGGTGACGCAGACCTCGCCATCGCCCTGCACGCCGTGGCCGTCGCCGCAGGAAAACAGCGCGCCCGGGACAAACACCGGCAGATAGAGTTTGGCGCCTGCGCCCAATTCCTTGTTGTCGAGATTGCCGCCCATCGCGCGCGGGATCAGCGAGGTGATGCGGCCCCAGGCCGGCGGGGGTGCTGTGCCCATCACGCCGAAGAACGGTGCGAGCGGCAGCTCCAGCCCCCAGGGCAGGTGGCCGACCATGCGCTTTGTATCGAGCGGGATGTTGAGCAGCCGCGACTCGTGGAAGTCGTCGGGCAGGGTGCCCGCGAGCGGGCGGATCAGGTTGTAGCCCCAGTCCTGCCTGAGCTTCACATCGATTATATCGACCTCCAGCACGTCGCCAGGTACGGCGCCCTTCACCGCGACCGGTCCGGTCAGGATGTGGCCGGGCACCATGCGCTCGCTTTTGGCATGCACTTCGAAGAGCTCGGGCGGGACGTGAAACTTGTTCTTGTCCGGCACCTGATCGGGGCCGCCGGAGATGGTATCGACGGTCACCTCATCGCCGCTGTCGATGGTCAGGGCCGGCTTCAGCTTCGCTTCAAAAAAGCCCCAATGGCAGGTTTCGGGGCTCGAATGCAGATGGTGATGGGCCATGGCGGGACTTTCCGGGAAAGACTTGAACTGAAGCACTTGGGCTGCGCGGAAGGACAGCGTATGACGCACTGCCAGATATCCCAAGAGGCTTCTCTTGTTTTTCGCATTCTCCAAGACGCTCGGCATCATGCTGCTGCCGATCAATTTTCTGATCGAGCTCGGGTTGCTCGGCGTGTTGCTGTTGCTGACACGATGGGCGAAGTTCGGCCGCAGGCTTTTGGTCGCGTCCACGCTGCTTCTGGCGCTTTGCGGATTTACGCCGCTCGGAAGTCTCCTGATGTATCCGCTGGAGTCACGCTTTCCGCCCTGGGACGCCTCGCGCGGCGCGCCCGACGGCATCGTCGTGCTCGGCGGCGGCATCGACCCGGATCCGGCCGCCGCCCATGGCGAGGCGGCGTTCTCCAGTTCGGCCGGCCGCGTCATCTCGGCAGCTCAGCTGGCGCATCGCTTTCCGAGCGCGCGCATCCTCTATTCCGGCGGCAGCGCCAATTTTCTCAACGACACTTCCGCCAGGGAAGCCGACTACGCCGTGAAGGTGTTCGAGGGCCTCGGCATCCCCAAAGAGCGGCTCATCATCGAGCGCGAGTCGCGCAACACGTTCGAGAACGCGGAATTCTCGAAGAAGCTGGCCGATCCGAAACCCGGCGAGCACTGGCTGCTCCTGACCTCTGCCTTTCACATGCCGCGCTCAATCGGGATTTTCCGCAAGGTCGGCTTTGCCGTCGAGGCCTGTCCGGTCGACTGGCGGCTCGCGGGAGAGAGGGACCTCACGCATTTTCCGGCCCAATCCGAGGAGGGCCTGCAGCACACCAATCTCGCGGTTAGGGAGTGGCTGGGGTTGATCGCCTATCGGCTGACGGGGCGGACCGACGAGCTGTTTCCGGGACCCACTTCCACGAATTAGTGCGTAGACGAAAGACGGACCGCCGCTACAGTGCTAGGGCAATTCGCGGAAAATTGGACGCATCACCAATGGCTTCTATTGACAGGGCGCGACGGGCAGGGACGATCCGATGAATGCGCCGCCTTCGCCATCCGGCCAGCCTCCCGAGCCGCAGTCGGTGATTGGGGCCTTGACCCGCGCCGCGATCTTCCTGGTCGTGACCGTCAACCCCGGCAGCACGAACCGCGCGGCCGTCCGGTCGTTTTGCGGCGACCTCCCGGGATTGTTACGCGCCGTTGGCTTCCGCGATATCGAGGGAAACCTCTCCTGCGTAATGGGAATCGGGTCTGAGGCGTGGGACCGGCTGTTTGGCGGGCCGCGGCCGGCGCAGCTGCATCCGTTTCGGGAGATCAAGGCCGGGGCGCGCCATGCCGTGGCGACGCCGGGCGATATCATGTTCCACATTCGCGCCAGGCGCATGGATCTCTGCTTCGAGCTCGCGTCCCAGATCATGGCCAAGCTCGGTGACGCCGTCACGGCGGTCGATGAGGTCCACGGCTTTCGCTATTTCGACGACCGCGACCTGCTCGGCTTCGTCGACGGCACCGAGAACCCGACGGCGCAGGCCGCGGTCGACGCCGCCTATGTCGGGGACGAGGACGCAGCCTTCGCCGGCGGCAGCTACGTGGTCGTGCAGAAATATCTGCACGACATGGCCGGCTGGAATGCGCTGTCCACCGAAACCCAGGAGCGCATCATCGGCCGCGGCAAGCTTTCCGACATCGAGCTCGACGACGCCGTCAAACCCTCTTATGCGCACAACGCGCTCACGATCATCGAGGAGGGCGGCAGGGAGATCAAGATCGTCCGCGACAACATGCCGTTCGGCCGTGTCGCCGACGGCGAGTTCGGCACCTATTTCATCGGCTATGCGCGTTCGCCGCGAACAATCGAGCAGATGCTGGAAAACATGTTCGTCGGCAAACCGCCCGGCAATTACGATCGCCTGCTCGATTTCAGCGTGGCCAAGACCGGCAATCTGTTCTTCGTGCCGTCGGCGACGTTCCTGGACGACGTCGCGGACGACGAGCCGGCCGCGGCAGTTCCGGACGAGCCCGCCGCTTCAACGCCGGCGCCAAAACGCAAAGGTTCGCTCGACATTGGTTCGCTTAAAGGAGACGCCGCCTCATGAACAATCTTCACCGTGAGCTTGCCCCGATTTCGGATGAGGCATGGGCAGAGATCGAGGAAGAAACCTCGCGCACCCTCAAGCGCTATCTGGCCGGGCGCCGCGTCGTCGACGTGGAGGGGCCGGGCGGAATGGCGCTTTCCGCTGTCGGCACCGGCCATTTGCAGAATCTCAAGGCGCCTGGAGATGGAATCCTGGCGCGGCAGCGCGAGGTCAAGCCGCTGGTCGAGCTGCGCGTTCCCTTCGAGCTCGATCGCCAGCAGATCGATGACGTCGAACGCGGCTCCGACGATTCCGATTGGCAGCCTGCCAAGGACGCCGCGAAGATTCTGGCTTTTGCCGAGGACCGCGCGATCTTCGTCGGCTATGCCGCAGCCGGCATCGGCGGCATCCGCGAGGGCACCAGCAATCCGATCCTGACGCTGCCGGCCGATGTCCGCGCCTATCCCGACGTCATTGCCCAGGCGCTCAGCCAGTTGCGGCTCGAGGGCGTCAACGGTCCCTATTCGGTGTTGCTGGGGGCGGATGCCTACACCAAGCTCAGCGAGAGCAGCGACCACGGCTATCCCGTGATGCGCCACATCAAGGAGCTCGTGGACGGCGAGGTCATCTGGGCGCCCGCGATCACGGGCGCCTTCGTGCTGACGACGCGCGGCGGCGATTTCGCCCTGCATCTCGGCGAGGATGTGTCGATCGGCTATCTCAGTCACGACGACAAGAAGGTGAAACTCTATCTGCAGGAGACGTTCACGTTCCTGCTGCTGACGACCGAGGCTTCGGTGGCAGTCAATGCGAAAGACGACAAAGCCAAGCCTTGATTTCACGATCGTCGAATTCGCGGTCGCGATAAGCGCCAAGCAGAAACCGCTTTTTTTGAGCGCCAGTTGCTTCCGTTCGTCCCCCGGCCGCCGGACAGACCGGCTTGGCAACCAGAAGACTTCAGATCGAGATCGCTCCGACCGCCAGCGCATAGATGCCGGCGCACGCGGCGATCGCGAGCGTTGCAAACAAGGCGGCTTCGACCGGCTTGAAGATCGTCTCCTTGCGTTCGCGCCTGGCGAGAAAGAAGAGCAATGTCCCAGGCGCGTACAGGATCGCCGACAGCAACAGAAATTTGGGGCCGCCCGCATAGATCATGGCGGCAGCATAGATCGTCGCCAGCGCGGCACGGGTCCAGTCGACGATGCGGGCGCGTTCGCCGGCGTGATAGGTCTCGCCGAGATACGCCAGCTTTAAGCCGTAGGCCGCAACAAAGAAATACGGGATCAGCGTCATCGCGCTCGTCATCTTTAACGCGAGCGTGAACGCATATTCGGCAAACCATGTGACAAGAAGAAATGCCTGGATAACGCAATTGGTGAGCCAGAGCGCACCGACCGGAACCTGGTACGCATTCACACTTGCGAGAAAGGAGGGCATGGTGCGGTTGACGGCAGCGGAATGCAAGATCTCGGCCGCCAGAAGCGACCATGACAGGTAATTGCCGAGGATGGAGATCAGCAGCGCGACGCTGATGAAGATTGCTCCCCAACGCCCGACCATTGCTTCCATCACGCCGGCCATCGAGGGTGTCGGCAGGCCTGCGAGCTCTTGCCGCGGCAGGATGCCGTAGGACAGTAGCGTCACAAGGACGAGAAGTGAGAGAACGGCCAGGAAGCCAACGACAGTCGCGATTCCAATGTCGGAGCGATCCTTGGCATAGCGCGAGTAGACGCTTGCTCCCTCGATTCCGACGAAGACGAACACGGTGAGCAGCATCGTGCTGCGTACCTGTGCAGCAACAGCCCCCGCGCCCGGCTGCTCCGTTCCCCAGAAATTCTGCGAGAACAGTTGGGGGTCCAGGGCGACGATGGCCACGACAATGAACACCAGGATCGGGATAATCTTGGTGTAGGTTGCAATCGTATTGAGTGCGGCCGCTCCCTTGATGCCCCGCAGCACGAGGAAATGCACGCCCCACAGCAACAGGGATGCCGACACGATGGCCGTCGGCGTCGTGCCGTCACCGAATAAGGGAAAGAACTGCCCGATTGTTGCCTTGATAAGAATGAGGCAGGCGACGTCGGCGAGGCAGCAGCCGATCCAATAGCCGGCCGCCGACGCAAAACCGATATACTCCCCGAAACCCGCCTTTGCGTAGGCGTAGATGCCGGCATCGAGGTCCGGTTTGCGACGAGACAGCGTCTGGAAAACGAGGGCCAGCATGAGCATGCCGGCGCCCGCAATGATCCAGGCGATTGTCGCCCCGAGCGCTCCAGTGGCTTGTCCGAACGACGCCGGCAACGCGAAGATGCCGGATCCGACCATCGACCCGACCACGAGTGCGATGAGCGCGCTGCGCGAGAGCTTCTGATCGGCCTCGTTCGGCGAAGGAGCCATGACGGAGGATGGCCTTCCAGTCGGACATGGGCGAGCGCGACAGGCAGCCCTAATCGCGGCGACCTTAGAGGCAGCCTTCTTCTCGGCAAATCAGGGATTCTCTGTACAGAGCAGGGGCAGGAAATCGGCATGTCATGTCCGGACATCGTTTCGGGGACGGCAGCCCGCGACGAGCACGGAGCTCGACCGGAGGAATTCACCAGCCTTCGCCAGCTCGACCGCGATGCGGAGAACGACAGCGTCCTGGTCGGCATCGCTCCGCGGACGCCATGACAAGGACAATGCCGACTAGGGGAATCCTCATCCTCGACTAGGTAATCACCCGATATTCCAAGCCGCTCGCAACGCGCATCGTGCAGGCTGCGGACGAACTGACCAGCCAACATGCCTCCCGCTCGAGGTCCTTACATGAGTGCGACGCCAGCGACCCAGAAACTCTCGCTATTCGCGCTGACCGCGATGGTGGTCGGATCCATGGTTGGCTCGGGCATCTTCTCGCTGCCTCGAACCTTCGGCATCGCCACCGGCCCCTTCGGAGCCATCATCGCATGGTGCATCGCAGCGGGCGGCATGTACACCTTGGCTCGGGTATTTCAGTTTCTCGCGGAGCGCAAGCCGGACATTGATGCCGGTGTCTACGCCTATGCGAAGGCGGGCTTCGGCGACTATCCGGGATTTCTCTCTGCGCTCGGATACTGGATCGGCAGCTGTATCGGCAACGTTTCGTATTGGGTCCTGATCAAATCAACCCTCGGCGCATTTTTTCCGGTGTTTGGAGACGGCAACACGGTTGTCGCGATTGTCGTCGCCTCGATCGGCATCTGGCTTTTCCATTTTATGATTTTGAAGGGCGTTCAACAGGCAACCTTCATCAATACGATCGTGACGGTCGCGAAAATCGTTCCGATCGTCATCTTCATCCTGATCCTGTTGTTTTCGTTCAAACTGGATCTGTTTCGGGAAAATTTCTGGGGTGGCACGGGCATGCCGGACAAAAGCCTGTTCGAGCAGGTTCGGGCGACGATGCTGGTCACGGTCTTCGTGTTCCTCGGCATCGAAGGCGCGAGCGTATATTCGCGCTATGCGCAAGAGCGGTCCCATGTCGGCACGGCGACGGTGCTCGGTTTCCTTGGCGTCACGACACTGATGGTGTTGGTCACCATGCTGCCCTACGCGGTCTTGCAGCGAGCAGATATTGCGGGCATGCGACAGCCGTCCATGGCTTCTACGCTTGAGGCCGTCGTCGGCCACTGGGGCGCGGTCTTTGTGAGTATCGGGCTTCTCGTGTCCGTACTCGGCGCGTACCTGGCGTGGTCGTTGATTTGTGCCGAGGTGCTCTCAGCCGCTGGTCGAACCAAGGATATGCCGAAGATCTTCGCGACCGAGAACGAGAACAAGGTGCCGGCGGCAGCGCTTTGGCTGACCAACATTGTCGTCCAGCTCTTCGTCATCAGCACTTACTGGTCAAATGATGCGTTCTCGCTGATGCTCAATTTGACGAGTGTGATGGCGCTGATCCCGTTCTTTCTGGTCGCTGCCTACGGCGTTCTGATGAACAGGCGCGGCGAGACTTATGAGACGCGACCGCAGGAGCGGACCCGCGATCTGATCTTCGCGGGCATCGCGGCTGTCTACACGTTGTTCCTCATTTACGCGGCGGGAACGAAGTTCCTGCTGCTGTCCTGCATTCTCTACGGACCCGGCACGGTGCTGTATTTCTGGGCGCGCCTGGAGCGGAAGGCGCGCCTGTTCACGCCGATCGAGTGGGGAATTTTCATCGCAGCCATCGTCGGCGCGGCCGTCGGAGTTCATGGATTGGCTACCGGCTATATCACCATCTAGGCAAGACAAACTCTCAAGAGAATCGCCATGACAAAGCACGTGACGCAATCCACCACGACCTTTGGCGTTCATTCTGAGGTCGGCCAGCTCCGAAAGGTGATGGTCTGCTCGCCCGGCCGTGCCCATCAGCGGCTTACGCCCTCCAATTGCGATACTTTGCTCTTCGATGACGTGTTGTGGGTGGAAAACGCCAAGCGCGATCATTTCGACTTTGTGCAGAAGATGCGAGACCGCGGCGTCGAGGTCGTCGAGATGCACAACCTGCTTGCCGAGACCGCGGCCATTCCCGAGGCGAGGAAATGGATCCTCGACAACCAGGTTGTTCCCGACCAGGTGGGATTAGGTCTCGTCGACGAGCTTCGCAGTTATCTCGAAAGTCTCAAGCCGCGCGATCTGGCGGAAACTTTGATCGGCGGCGTGTCGACCCATGATTTTCCGGATGCTCATGGCGGGGAGATGCTCAAGCTGGTTCGCGAGGCCGCGGGCATGACCGAGTATCTGCTGCCGCCGCTCCCGAACACGCTGTACACGCGGGATACGACCTGCTGGATCTACGGCGGTGTCACGCTTAACTCGCTCTTCTGGCCCGCGCGGCATGAAGAGCCGATCCTCGCCACTGCCATCTACAAGTTCCATCCGGATTTCGCCGGCAAGGTCAACGTGTGGTGGGGCGATCCGACGAAAGACCATGGTCTTGCCACATTCGAAGGTGGCGACGTGATGCCGATCGGAAAGGGCAATGTGCTGATCGGCCTCAGCGAGCGCACATCGCGGCAGGCGATCAGCCAGGTCGCCGCGGCCCTGTTCAAGAAGAAAGCGGCCGAGCGCGTGATCGTGGCGGCCATGCCCAAACTACGCGCCGCAATGCACCTGGATACCGTGTTCACCTTCGCCGATCGCGACTGCGTGCTGCTCTATCCCGACATCGTCAACAACATCACGGCATTCTCCTATCGGCCGGCCAACAATTCCGCCGGCGTCGAGCTGCGCAAGGACGAAAAGCCGTTCGTGGACGTCGTGGCTGAAGCCCTCGGCCTGAAGAAGCTGCGCGTCGTCGAGACGGGCGGCAACGCCTACATGCGGGAGCGGACGCAATGGGATAGCGGCGCCAATCTTGTCTGCGCATCCCCGGGGGTTGTGTTCGCCTATGACCGCAACACCTACACCAACACCTTGCTGCGCAAGGAAGGAATCGAGGTGATCACCATTGTCGGCGCAGAGCTGGGGCGTGGTCGTGGTGGCGGTCATTGCATGACATGCCCGATCATCCGGGACGCAGTGGACTACTAGGATGGATCGACTGACCGAACGCCATTCCAGATCCTCGTCGATGCGATCGATCAAACAGCGCCGGATGGCAGCACGGTTCCACTCGCCGGCTGTGCCACGACCGCGCAGCCTTTCGGAAGATGAGGATTTTTCTGGTTCAACCGCTGATTTAGAATTACGATATCAGCACGCCAGCTAGCGTGAACTGATTCCCGGTGTCCGCACAAGGAAACCATCGAGGAAAGCCATGCGAAGCTCAATTGCACTGTTGCCGGTTCTTGGTTTGGCCAGCGCAAGCGGCGTTTGGGCGGCTGAGCTCAAGCTTGCCGATATGACGACGAGTAATGTCTCGGTTCCTTCCTGGAGCGTGGTTGGTTCGGTCTCGCCAACCTTTACCGACAATGCCCTGTTCAGCCGCGACGACCGCAGACCCGACGTCTACTATGAACCCGACGTAAGCGTCAGGCTGGACGGTTATCTGACCAACGACTTGTCGTACCGGCTCTACGCGCGCTCCCAATATGAAGCCTTCGCGACGGAGAAGGATAGCAATGCAGCAGTCGCGCGCCTGGGGGGGCGCCTGACCGAGAATTGGGACGGTTGGCGCTTCTCCGTCATCTACGAAAACCGCTATGACTTTGACGGCGTTTATCGCGATCTCGCTTTCATCTCGCACGATGTGATGGGTTCCGTGGCTCGCGACTTCCGCGTCAACAATGTAACGCTGTCTCCGCTGCTTCTGCTGACCTATCGGTTTTCCGACCTTGCGGAAGCTCGCCGTTGGCGCTTCGACGCCGTTCTCGGCATCGAGGTCAAGCTCGATCCCAAATGGTCGATCGTGAGCACGCCGCTGTTCGAAGCCTACTGGTTCAACGACGGGCTGAATAGCGGCCGCCAGGATCAGCTCTATTCGGCGGATATAGGCCTCAGGTATAGCTTCGCAAGCAATGTGTCGCTTACGACTGATGTGTTATACGAGGTGCGAACGTCGAACGTTGCGGCGCGACGGTACAGGGACCTTCGTGTCGGTCCGAGACTTGATTTTGCGTTCTGAGAGGTGACTGCAAGATGAAGGGACGTGCACTCGTACTGATGGTTATCGTAATCGGCATGGCGATGGCCTCGGGCGCCGCCGCGGACCCTCGCGATTCCGTTGATCGCGGCGATCGTTTGGACACCGATGCGCTCAGAGACGATGTCAGCACAAATCGGCTTAAGGTTCCGTCTCATCCGCTGGTTATCGCACCGACCCCAGAGCCTGCAAATGTGACTGGAAAGAAGAAATCCAGTTCGAAAGCTGGTAGCGGCCGTTAACGCAGATCGTTTTACCCGACAGCCAGGCAAACTTGTCGGCAGCAGCTAAGATACCGAAGGACGAAACTGCAATCTCCGCCATCGCGACACGCAATGTCCGGATGTTTCCGTCCGGGGCATGTTATGCTCTCCCTCAAGAACCAAGAAAAGTTGAAAAGGGGAGAGACCGATGGAGTTGGAGTTCATTCGCGCCACGAGCCGCCGCCGTTTCCTGCAATACCTCGCCGCTAGCCCGCTCTTCAAATCCACGGGCTCGCCCGCCTTCGCAAACGAGGCCCCTTCGAAATGGCCGGATCCGATGATCTGGACCGGGCCGGGCACCGAGCCGATCAAGAGCCCGAAGGAAGCGATCAATGTGTTCGACTTCGAGCCCGCCGCATTTAAAAACGTGCCGCCGGCGCATTTCGGCTACATGGCCTCCGGCCTCGACGATGAGGTGACGCTGCGCGCCAACCGCGAGGGATTTTTGAAATTCCAGCTCCGGCCGCGCCGTCTCAACGATGTTTCCAAGGTCGACACGAGCGTGGAGATTTTCGACACCAAATACGACTCGCCGATTTTCATCTCCCCCACCGGCGGCAACCAGTTCTTCCATCCCGACGGGGAGGAGGCGGTCGCGAGAGCCGCGCGATCGGGCAATCATCTGCAGATCCTCTCGACGTCGTCGAATTTTTCCGTCGAGGACGTGACCAAGGCGCGGGGCGCGCCGATCTGGTTCCAGCTCTATGCCTCGCCGCGCTGGGAAGTCGCACAGGCGCTGATCAAGAAGGCCGACGCTGCCGGCTGTCCGGTGCTGATGGTCACCACCGATCGCGTCGGCGGACGAAACCAGGAGACACTCTTCCGGTTGATGAAAAGCGATACCCGCGATTGCTCGGGCTGTCACGACCGCTCCAGCTTTGCGGCGCGCTCGGTGCGCCGGCACAATTACGATGGCATCGATCTCTCCGCTGTCACCGGCAGCGGCGAGTCCTCCAACCTCACCTGGGACACGGTGAAGCGCATGCGCGACGTCACGCGGATGAAGATCGTGCTCAAGGGCATCGTCACCTCGGAGGATGCCGAGCTTGCCGTGCAGAACGCCATGGACGGCATCCTGCTCTCCAACCATGGCGGGCGCGGCGAGGACAATGGCCGCTCCACCATCGATGCGCTGCCGGAAATCCTCGCCGCCGTGAAGGGGCAGATACCCGTATTCATCGACGGTGGTTTTCGCCGCGGCACGGATGCAGTCAAGGCGCTGGCGATGGGCGCCAAGGCCGTCGGCATCGGGCGGCCCTACCTCTGGGGGCTCGGCGCTTTTGGCGAGGAGGGCGTGGCGCGCGTGCTCGAGATCATGCGCACGGAGACCCGCGCCGCCATGCAGCAATGCGGCGTGCGCTCGCTTGCCGAACTCAACCCGAATTTCGTCCGGCGGGCGGGCTGAGCGCGGACGACTATCGCTCCAGGGATCGCTCCAAAGATCGCTCCAAGGATCGCTCCAAGGGAGGTTTGTCTTTCTGTGCCGCGAGCGGCTCCTCGCCACCAGTAGAGGGCAATCACATTTTGCAATCAGCGTTGCTCGCGAGCCTGCAATCCGCCCAATCACGTCACGCCGGGTTTGGGCTGTGAACGCGACTTCCATTTCTGGCATACAGCCCACCACCCAAAGCGGACATTGACCCGCGATACCATCGGCATACGCTTCTGTTTGGTTAGGCCCCTGGCCAACAGGCGTTCGATGACGAAAGGAGAGACGTCCATGAAGAAACACAAGCTTCAGATCGCAGTGATCATGTTCGGATTGACATGGGCCGGAATCGTCAGGGCTGAGGATCAGCCGGCCGAGCAACAAACCAAGCCTACGATTCTTCTCGTCCACGGCGCATGGGCGGATGCCTCAAGCTGGAACGGCGTCGTCGATCTCCTGCTCAAAGACGGTTACACCGTCCGAGCCCTACCGAATACTCTGCGTGGACTCTCCGCAGACGCTGCCGTCATCTCAACGTATCTCAAATCCGTCGCCGGACCCGTTGTTCTGGCAGGCCATTCATACGGCGGCTCGGTGATAAGCGTTGCTTCCGCCAACGCCCCGAACGTGAAGGCGTTGGTGTTC
>DATMNV010000159.1:0-8840 GCA_035568535.1 Bradyrhizobium sp. | reverse complement strand
CAGCGATCATCGCGCGGGCGGCAAAGACCGATACCGCGAGATAGCCGTGCGCGCTCGTTCCAGTGGCGGGATCGAAAAGGTGGTGGAACCGCCCGGTCGCCTCGAATTTCGTGCCGTATCCGCCCGAGGTGCACACCGACTGGTCGCGGAGGTCGAGCGCAATGCCGACCTTTTCGGGCTGACGCGGATCGGCAAGACCGGCGCGCCAGGGCCGTCCATCGGCGTGGCTGCCTTGCGCACGTATTTCGCTGCAGCCCAAATTGGCAAAAGTACGATCGCAGCCATGCGCGCGCAGGATGTCGGTAATGCGGTCGGTGACGTAACCCTGCGCGATTCCGTTGAGGGTGACACCCATTCCCGCGCGCGCAAAGGCAATCCGTCGCGGGCCGACTTCGATCGCGCGCCAATCGACGAGCTTGCGGGTGCTTTCGATCACCTGCAGCGGCGGCCCTTCAGGCGGCGGCGCGTCATTGCCGAAAAAATGCGCCGCATAGAGCGTCCATAATGGCTGCACGGTCACATCGAAGGCGCCTTCGCTGAGCGCGGACAAGGCTTGGCATTGCGAAAGCACCGTGAGCAGATCGATCGACGGGAAATCGAGGCGACCGTTGCGGTTGAGCCGAGCGATCTCGCTGTCGGCTCGATAGAGAGCAAAGATGCGCTCCAGCCGCTCAATCTCCGCGGCGCATTCACGTGCGATCCGAGCCGCCGTCGCGCCGTCGCCATGATAGAGCAGCAGCTGAGACGGCGAGCCGAGGGAGGTGCCGGTCCACTGATGAAGGAGCGGCGCGCTGTGCGAACGATCAGCGCCGCAAAGTAGAGGCATGCCGGCCGCGGCCGCCACGATCGTCAGCGCTCGCCGGCGCGACACACCGGTTCCATGCTCGAGCGTCGGCGCGCGGACAGCGCGTTCAAACGTCATTCGTGCGACGTGGTGCGCGCGCTTCATTGGGCGGCTCCGCTATCCAGCGCGTGCTCCAGTATACCCGCGGACGCGGTTGCCGACTCGCGGCGCTTGCGGCGCCAGACCAGCGGCGGGCAGATATGATCGTCGTAGTAGGCGACCTGGCAGTCCATGCAATAGAAGCATTCATTCATGTTGATGACGCCGCTGGGCTTGATCGCGCCGACCGGGCAGACGGTCTCGCAATGGTGGCAGCGGATTCCGCATTCCGGACGGCGGTGCAGCCAATCGAACATGCGGACGCGGCCCAGGATGGCGAGACCACCGCCAAGCGGGCAGGCGAAACGGCAATAGAAGCGCTCGATGAACACGCCTGCCGCGACAATGACCAGCGCGTAGGCGACCATCGGCCATTCGGTCATGAAGCGAAGGATGATGGCTGCTTTGAACGGTTCGACCTCAGTGCCCGTCATCGCCAGTTCCCACGAAAAGAACGAGGTAACGACGAGTCCGAGAAACAACAGATATTTGAGAGCGATGAGGCGGCTCTGCAGCGACGGCGGGATCGTCAGCTGCGGGACGCGAAGCCACCGTGCGGCGTCATTCGTCAGCTCCTGGAGGGCGCCAAACGGGCAGAGCCAGCCGCAGAACACGGCCCGGCCCCAGAGGAACAGCCCGACCAGCGTAAACGCCGACAGGATCGCAACGAGCGGGTCGGCCAGGAAATAGTCCCAGCGAAAGTCGACAACGAGACTGTGAATGTAGGTCAGCAGGTTGACGATCGTCAGTTGCGCGCCCGCGTACCAGCCGAGCCAGACAAGCGTCCACAGCAGAAAGGCCACCCGCAGAACGCGGTGCAGTCTGCGCCGCCTGCTGATCACGTCCTGCAGGAACAGGATGATGGTCAGCGCGGCGAGACCCGCGCCGAGAATGGCGATGCTTACCCGGTGCGACGACCAGATCGCCTGCCAGGGCAAACCCTTCTCAGGGGTTTCTGTTTCGCTGCGCGGGGCCGCGCCGGCATTTGCGGTCTCGGGCAGGCGATTGCCGGCCGGCGCTGCGGCGGCTCTGATGACGTAAATTTCGGGAAGGTGATACGGAAGATCGAAGCTTGCAAAGCTTGGCGGACTGATAGCGTCGCTCCCAACAAGCATGCGCAACTGCCATGGCTCCAACGGATCGAAATCGCTCTTGTCCTTGAAAAAGACCAGCGCGCGTTCCGAAAGGTCGGGCGCATTCTTGGCGTGGAGGAAAGGCAGGGTCTTGATCTGCTTTGGAGATAGCCGGATCGTCCGCTCGCGTTGAACCAACTGGATGGGGGCGATGGCGTCGGCATGCTCCCAGTCCGCGCCCAAGAAAGAGTATGGGCCGTTCACGGCGATCAGGATAATTTGTTCGTCGATGCCGCGTCCGGCCGTGTATTGGGCGTACCAGGTCTCGCCCAGCAGGTTGATTCCAATGCCCGCCGGCGTCACCAGCGCGGCGTAGAGATCGAGGAAGGTGTCGCCCGGAGCCGCCTGCGGATCGCCGATTTTGCCGCTGGCGCGCACGGAAATCTTGTCGCGAAGCGCGGCGTAGTCGAGATGCAGATGCGCGAGCACGCCGGTCTTCTCCAGCTCCGCCCAGTCGGCAGGTGCGAAGCGATCGACATCGAGCGCGGCGCCGGTCTTCGGCGCGCCGAGAATTCCCCGGCTGCGCGCGACAATGCGCCCGCCGCGTACGATCGCATCGCTCATCAGCACCGAGCTTGTCGTGGCGCGGGAAACGGCGTCGATTTTTACGGCGTCACTCGTTCCGGGAGCCGAACGCTGCGAGAAGCTTCCCGGCCCAAGGACCGAGGACGACAGCTCGCTGACGATGTCGACTCCATCGTTGAGGTTGTGCCCCTTGTAGTTTTCGACGAAGCGGTGGAACAGATCGTCCTTGATCCCGAGGATGCCGATCGGCTCGGTGTGATGGACGAGCCGCGCCGCCGTGATGCGGCCGGCCAGATCGATGCCCACGAGAAGGATCAGCACACGGTTGGAGAAACCCTTCGACAGGGTCACGTCCCAGGTCGAGAAGACATAACCCAACTGGCGGCCGCCCTTGGAGATGGAGACCGCCGGGGGAGTCCCCTCGACCTCGCCGACCTTGTCGGCTCCCGGGAAGATCGATTGAAGAATCTCCGGCGTGAGGTACTGGGTGACGGTCGGACCTGACCTGGGTTCGTCTCCCAGCGCCCACGCAAGGGTGGCTGTGAACCCCATTGCGATCGCCAGAACCAGGCACCACAAGGTGGCTTTGATCGACTTTACCGCCATCTTCAGCTGCTTCTCGGGTCCGCGCAAAGCGTAACACAGGTTCCACCAACGGACCTAGCCCGGTCGCCGCAGCCCTGATCCTCTTCGCGGGGATGCTAGCCGACACAAACTAATGGGGTCTGCAGAACGAAGCGCACATGGCGGTTGCCGTCGGCGGCCGTCAGGGGCAGGATATCCGAAACGCGGACACACCTTGCCTCGCGATTTTTCGAGGGGTACTGGTCCGCTGCTTGAAGGAAAATACTTCGAGGGAGCGCATCGATGAAAGCGACATGCCCGCTGATGACCGCAGCGCTCGCCGTCGGCTTCGCCCAATTTACTTTGTCCAACGTGCTCGCGGACGATCGCATGCCGGCGGCGCTCGCCGGCCAGGTGAGTTCGGACGCCGAAGGGCCGATGGAAGGCGTTGCTATCACGGCCCGCAAGAATGGATCGATCGTCTCGGTCAGCGTCACCAGCGATGCGCGCGGCCACTACGCCTTTCCCGAGAACAGGCTCGAGCCGGGCGAGTACAAGCTCTCCATCCGCGCGGTGGGCTACGAAATCGGTGCGCCGGCCACGGCAGAGATCGTGGCCGAGAAGACTGCGACGGCGGATATCAAGCTCAAGAAAGCCCGCAATCTCGCGAGCCAGCTCACCAACGCAGAATGGATGATGAGCATCCCCGGCACCGAGGAGCAGAAAGCCATGCTGCTCGACTGCACGGGCTGCCATACGCTGGAGCGTGTCGTGCGCTCGACGCATGACGCCGACGAGTGGACGCACGTGGTCAGGCGGATGAAAGGCTATGCCTTCGTGAGCATGCCGATCAAGCCCCAGCGCATGCTCGACGAGGCGCGCGCCGGCAAGCCGGAAGATTACCGCAAGATCGCCGAATACCTGGCGACCATCAATCTGAGCGCGGTCGACAGATGGGAATATCCGCTCAAGACGCTCCCGCGTCCCTCCGGACGAGCGACGCGCGCGATCGTGACTGAATACGACATGAAACGTCCGACGACCCAGCCGCACGACGTGCTGCTCGATAAGGACGGCAACGTCTGGTATTCCGATTTCGGCGAGCTGTTCATCTCCAAGTTCGATCCGAAGACGCTGAAGCTCACCGAGTATCCCACCACGGAATTCAAGCCCGGCGCGCCGGTCGGCAATCTGAGCCTCGAATTCGACAAGGAGGGCAAGCTCTGGTTCGACACCATGCACCAGGGCGCCATCGCCAGCATCGATCCGAAGACCGGCGAGATCAAATATTACCCGCTCGCTCCGGAATGGAACGATCACCGGGTTCAGCTCAATTTCGTCGGCTTGCGACATGACGTCGACGGCAAAGTATGGACCAAGAACGTCGGCACGGTCGACGTTTTCCGGCTCGACCTCGCCTCGGGGAAGTGGGAGCGCTTCCACCCTACCGACCTTCTCCCGCCCGGTCGCCGCTACAGCATCTACCAGCTGATATCCGACTCCTCGAACAATGCCTGGGTTGCCGAATTCGAGGATGGCTATCTCGGCAAGATCGATGCGAAGACGCTCAAGGTGACGTGGTTTCCGTTGCCTTCGCCCCACGGGCGGGCGCGCCGAATGGAGATCGACGATCAGGACCGCATCTTGCTGACCGAGTATCGGGCCAACAAGATCGCACTCTTCGACACGAAGACCGAGCAATTCACCGAATACGATCTGCCGCCGTGGACATACCCCTACCGGGCGCAGGTCGATAAGAATGGCGAGCTCTGGACCGGCGGCATGAGCTCCGACCGCGTCATACGTCTCGATCCCAAAAGCGGCACAGCCACCGAATATCTGATGCCGAGCGGCACCAACATGCGCACCGTGTACGTCGACGACTCGACGACGCCGGTTACGTTCTGGGTGGGCAGCAACCACGCCCACGCGCTGGTGAAGGTCGAGCCGCTGGATTGAGGCCACGACTCGCGCGCTTCATTTGAAGCGGTGAAACCGTTGAAGTGAAAGCGAACTCGGCACGCTGCATGAACCATTGCGTCGCCGGCGCGCTCCCAGTGCGAGCGTCCGAGGCCGGCCTACAGCGCCGGCTCGGCAATCGTCGATCGGCCGGAAGCGACCAATTTCGCCATCGCAGCCCGTTTGACGAACTCGTGGAAATCGTCCACTTCGCCACCCGGCCCGATGTCTCGATAGATGAAGGCAAGGTCTGCCCGCTCAAACTCGGCGAAAAACCGCTCCCAGCTGATTTCTTGCACCCCGATGCCTGCGGAGCCGAAACTGAAGAGGAGAGGCCAAGGATGCTCGTCGCCCTCGAATGTCGACGGACGCGCATCTAGGCGCTGCGCCCACGAGCGGATAACCTGATGGTCGATGGTAACGTACAGCACTACTGCATTGGCCACGGCACGACGCTCAACATCTAGGGACAGCTCTCGAATAGCCCTTCTGCAACGATAGCCGCTGCTCGGCGCTGATCATCGTCAATTTTCCGTGCTCCGTTCCGGGTTCGGTAGATCACCGGTACAGCGGCGCGTCCGATCGGCGCGACCACGAAACCTGAGCGAAACAAGCTCTTCGCCGCCGATTTCGCACTCTTTGACAGGGAAAGGCGGCAGGCTATCGTTTTCCCTCACCTCCGCCCGGCGCCGACGCTTGAAGGATGCGCGCGATGATCATCGGCCGAATAACAACTCACATCCTTCGCGCGCCCATCCCCGAGCGAACCTTCTACTCGTCCCAGGCGGCGTTTCCGGAGCGCAATAGCCTGCTGGTCAGGGTCGAGGCTGACAACGGCCTCGTCGGCTGGGGCGAGGGCGGCCAGTACGGCCCGCCCGGTCCGGTCGCTTCATGCATCAACGATGTGTTGGCGCCGCTGCTCCTTCACGGGCGCGCCGATCAGCCGGTAAAAATCTGGGAAGAGCTCTATGCGTTCTCACGCGACTTCGGCCGTCAGAGCGCTTATGTCGAGGCGATCAGCGCGATCGACATCGCCTTGTGGGACCTATGGGGCCAGCACCTCGGCGTGCCGGTCCATGCACTGCTCGGCGGGGCGTTCCGCGACCGCGTCACCGCGTATGCGACCGGGGGTTACTACGGCGCGGACTTCCGCGACGGCGCGCGCGTGCTGGCAGACCTGGAAAAGGAGACCGCCGCTTATGCGGCCGGCGGCTTCGGCATCCTCAAAATGAAGGTCGGCCTCTTATCGGTGGAGCAGGATGCCGAACGCGTCGCCGTAGTTCGGCATGCCGTCGGCAAGAACATCAGGCTGCTCGCCGACGCCAATCACGCCTACAACGCCGCGACCGCAATCCGCATGGGCCGCGAGCTGGAAGAGCACGGCGTGCTTTGGTTTGAAGAGCCAGTGATTCCGGAGGACCGTCTGGGCTATCGCAAGGTGCGCGACGCGCTGGCGATCCCGATCGCGGGCGGCGAATGTGAATACACGCGCTACGGCTTCCGCGACCTGTTCGTCGGGCAATGCGTCGACATCGCGCAGCCGGACCTGTGCGTGTGCGGCGGCTCTTCCGAGTGGCTGAAAATCCAGGTTCTGGCGTCGAGCTTCGGGGTGATGACGATCCCGCATGTCTGGGGGTCGGGCGTGGCGCTGGCCGCCGCGCTGCATGCGCTCGCCGCCACTCCGCCGGCGCCGCACACCGCAAATCCGATCGCGCTGCAGAACGAGCCGGTCGTTGAATTCGACCGCACGCACAATCCGCTGCGCGATGAACTGCTGCACGACAGCTTCGTCTTGGAACAGGGCGCGCTCTTGGTGCCGCAGGGGCCCGGACTGGGCGTGAAAATCAACGAGGAAGTACTGGCCAAGTACTGCACCGAGCGATGAGCGCAGCGTGGTCGCCGCGCCATTCGACACGCCCTCCATGCAACGTGTCGAAAGGTGGACAAGAGCGCGAAGGGCTATTGCTGAAACGCTAGGCGCATGGGCGGCCAACGCGACCGCGCACGACGTACGCATGACTACGCCACGATCGAAAAGACGGGGATCCCCGTATCGAGCCGGCCGCGCTGATTGCTGGATCAAGGTCAAGACCCTGCCGCGCTTGCGGTCACGCGCGAAGCCGAAGAAGATTAGAATGGCAAGACAAATCGAAAACCCGGAGTGAATGAATGAACCATTTTTTTCGCCTGATCTTCTCCCTTTCGTTTGCCGCCTTCATGGTCGCGAGCGCCGGCCAGTCGTCGAATGCTGCTCCCGCTGCGCGTCAGCAAAGCGCCAACTTTGACGGCCTGTGGAGTGTGGCGATCGTGACCCTGCAGGGCCCTTGCGACCGCTCCTATCGGTATCCAGCGCGCATCGCGGGCAGCCGCGTCATGCAGGCCAATGCCGATCCAGGCTATCGCCTCTACGGTGCTGTAAGCCGCAGCGGAGCGATCCGCGTGATCGTCGTCCGTGGCAGTCAATGGGCGGATGGTCGCGGTCGGCTGACCGATGGTCACGGTGCGGGAAATTGGTCGAGTTCGGGCGGCCAATGCGCTGGCCAGTGGACCGCCGTCCGGCGCGATTGACCACGCTTTTGGGCAACCTGTGCGCGGGCGACTAGCGCTAGCAGCCGGTCGCAGTAAGTCCGCCGACGAAAAGTGACCTCTCCAGGCCGGTGGGGATAATTCGGCCCTGCCGAAAGGAGAAACGCTGCTGAGTCATCGGCCGGCGATGGTTGACGCGCGAGGCCGAACAGAAATGAAATTTAGCGTGCCGCTTGCCGGCGACCGGCGGAACCTTCTCCGCTAATCTCCTGCAGTGGCTTCCTCCCTGCGAGTTCGGCTTTCGAGGTTTGAGGCATGATAGGCGCATTGATACACATCGTTTTAGACACAGCGTTTGTAGTTGTCCTCGCTGTGATCGCGACAATCGTGTTCGTGATCGCGTGGCCTTTCTGGTACATCCGACGCCGGCGCGCCCGTGAGCGATGCCCCGAGATTGCGCTTGAAGTCCTCAATCAACGCTATGCTCTCGGCGAGATCGGTCGAAGCGAATATCTACAGAACCGAGACGATATTCTCGCGGCGCAAGTTCGGTAGCAAAGGCTCAGTGTGCTGCGAGCTTTTCCGCCGGGAACAGCAGGAAGCCGACGTCGTTGCCGCCCATATCACCCTAAGGATGTCCGAGTAAACTTATTCAATCAGGGTTCGGGAAAGACTCCAATGAGCGACAGCCTACAGCGGCGGTGCCTGGTAGGAAAAGCCGCGGGTGGTGTCTTTTGGGGAAAGGGTGATGATTCGTTCGCTGTTACACCAGGCGCTACAAAATGATCCTGCGCCGCCCGCCTGCTTCGCGCTAAGTCTTTGATTCTATTGGTGGGCGCACAAGGACTCGAACCTTGGACCCGCTGATTAAGAGTAAGTTTTCCGCCTCTGCCACGAGCCGACACGACCTGACGCGCTCTGTCGCGGACCCGCCGATTTAGCTTGCAATATAGCAATTCACGTGAGACCTTCTGACAGGAACCGCCATGCAGCGACGGCACTCGTCATCCGGCGGGGTCCGCTGGAGGTCCGCGGACCCGCTGCGCACCCAGCCCTGGGGCGGGGAAAATCATGAAGCTGACCGAGCGGAAAATCGAGAAGCTGGCAACCGAGCGCGGTCGCAAGGACCGGCTCGTTTTCGACGACGCGCAGCGCGGCCTAGCCGTGCGCGTGACGGCGAGTGGCGGGCG
>DATMNV010000158.1:0-22638 GCA_035568535.1 Bradyrhizobium sp. | reverse complement strand
GTCTGGTCGGCGATGGTCGATCCGAGCCAGCTCACGACCGCAGTCCTCAATCTCGCCTTGAATGCGCGCGACGCGATGCCCCGCGGCGGCAAGCTGACGCTCGAGACCGGCAACATCCATCTCGACGAAGACTATGCGCGGATCAACACCGACGTGACGCCGGGCGATTATGTGATGGTCGCCGTCAGCGATACCGGCACCGGAATCCCGGCCGATCTCCTGGAGAAGGTGTTCGATCCCTTCTTCACCACCAAGGAAGTCGGCAAGGGCACCGGGCTTGGGCTTTCCATGGTGTTCGGCTTCGTCAAGCAATCCGGCGGCCACGTCAAGATCTACAGCGAGGAAGGCCACGGCACGACGGTGAAACTCTATTTGCCGCGCTCGACCGGACAGGGGCACTCCGCCATGGCGCAACTCGCCATTCAGGTCCAGGGCGGCGACGAGACGATTCTTGTCGTGGAGGACGATGCGCTGGTGCGCAAATACGTAACGGCGCAGGTCGCAAGCCTCGGCTACGAGACGCTCGAGGCTGCCAACGCGGCCGAGGCGTTGAAGATCATCGAGAACGGCGCCGAGGTCGACCTGCTGTTCACCGACGTGATCATGCCCGGCGCCATGAACGGCCGCCAGCTGGTCGACGAGGCATTGCGGCGGAGACCGCTGCTGAAAACCCTGTTCACCTCGGGCTACACCGAGAACGCGATCCTGCATCACGGTCGCCTCGATGAAGGCGTGCTGCTGCTCGCCAAACCCTACCGCAAGCCGGAGCTCGCACGGATGATCCGGGTGGCGCTCGGCAGTTGACGCCGGTGTTGTCGGCGCAGGTGTCCGACCGCCTCCGACTCGGAGTAGCCATTCCTTCGGCCGGAGTGATACAATCCCGCTCGGCATTCGGCGCTGAAGGAGCTTGTCATGTCCGGGACGACTGCAGCTTTCCTGACTACGGCGCTGAGCGGGTACGAGTTGCTGGCCGATCCGCAGCTCAACAAGGGCACATCCTTCTCCGAGACCGAGCGCGAGGCGTTCGACCTGCACGGCCTGCTGCCGCCCAATGTCGCAACACTGGACGAGCAGGTGTCGCGCCGCCTCCAGGCGCTGCGTGGCTTCGAGACTGATCTCGAACGCTACGCTTTCCTGCGCGAGCTCCAGGATACCAACGAGACCCTGTTCTACGCGCTGCTGGTCGGTAACCTGGAAGAGCTGCTGCCGATCGTCTACACGCCCACCGTCGGCGCCGGCTGTCAGCAGTTCAGCCGCCTGTTTCGGAAACCGCGCGGGCTGTTCCTCAGTATCCCGCACAAGTCCCGGATCGAACGCATCTTTGCCCAGCCGCGCTTCGACGCGGTCGAGGCGATCGTCGTGACCGATGGCGAGCGCATCCTCGGCCTCGGGGACCAGGGCGCCGGCGGCATGGGCATTCCGATCGGCAAGCTCGCGCTCTATACGGGCTGCGGTGGCCTGCATCCCGCGACGACTCTGCCGATCCTGCTCGATGTCGGGACCGACAATCCCGACTGCCTGGCCGATCCGCTCTATATCGGCTGGCACCACGAGCGCGTGCGCGGTCAGGAGTATGACGACTTCGTCGAGGCCTTCGTCTCGGCCGTGGTCAAGCGCTGGCCGCGTGTCCTGCTGCAGTGGGAGGATTTCGCGAAGAACAATGCGACGCGCCTGCTCGAGCGCTATCGCGACCGGCTCTGCACGTTTAATGACGATGTCCAGGGCACGGCAGCGGTGGCGACCGGCACCTTGCTGGCTGCCATCAACGTCACCGGCGTGCCGCTCACCGAGCAGCGCGTGGCCGTGCTCGGCGCAGGCTCGGCCGGCTGCGGCATCGCCGGCCTGATCCGGGCCGCCATGCGCGATGCCGGCTTGCCGGAGAAAGAGGCGGCGACCCGCTTCTTCATGGTCGACCGCGACGGGCTGCTGGTCGAGGGCATGACCGGGCTCGCCCCGTTCCAGCTCCCCTTTGTCCAGAAGAAACAGGCGGTCGAAGGCTGGAAACTCGACCATCCCGACAAGATCGGGCTGCTTGACGTCGTCCATAACGCCCGGCCGACCGTGCTGATCGGCGTCTCGGGCCAGGCCGGTGCCTTCTCCGAACCGATCGTCCGCGCGATGGCCGAATGCAACCGCCGGCCGGTCATCTTTCCGCTGTCGAATCCGACCTCGCGCGAGGAAGCGACGCCGGCGGATATCGAGGCCTGGACTGAAGGGCGGGCGCTGATCGGCGTCGGCAGCCCATTCCCGCCGATTACGCGCGACGGCTCCCGCTTCAAGGTCGACCAGACCAACAACTCCTACATCTTTCCGGGTGTTGGGCTGGGCGCGCTGGCTGTCGGCGCCCGCCGTGTCAGCGACGGAATGATGATGGCCGCGGCAAAGGCGCTGGCCAGCTCCTCCCCTGCCCGCGACAACCCGAAACACAATTTGCTGCCTCCGGTCAGCGCATTGCGCGAGGTCGCGGTGACGGTCGCGCTCGCGGTGGCGCTTCAGGCGCATAAGGAAGGGCTTGTCACCAGCGTTCCGACCGACCAGATCGAGCAGCGCATTCGCGCCAAGATATGGACGCCGCGCTACGTCCCCTATCGCCGTGCTGCCGGAGCAGCCCCATAATCGAGGCACTCCTCCGGCGTCACGGCCGCCTCGATAAGGGCTCGTGCACGATCACCCAGACGATCACAACAATCGGCGAACCGCCGACCCGCCGAAGGTCCAGGGCGATGAACGTGAACTTCAGCTGCGCGCACGCGCGCTGTCCGGCTCGATCCACACCAAGCCAACGAGGCCGGCAAGTGCGGCACAACTCGCGGTCATCAGCATTACTGTGCGCAGCGCGCGCTGGAATGCGGCGAGCGCCTCCTGATCAGCGCCGCTCAGTCCGGACATCACGGCGTTCATGGCCTCGTTGGCTTGCGCGGGCGTCGTTCCGGGGAGATGATATTGAAAGTCTGCAAAGAACACCGCCCCGAGCGCTGCAACCGCAAGCAGGCCAGCTATTCGCGCGACCGCGTTGTTCACGCCCGAAGCAATCCCGGCATGGGCTTTGCCGGCGGCCCCCATTACAGTTGACGTCAGCGGCGGGACCGCGATGGCCATCCCGACGCCTAGCAGGAGCATCGTCGGAAACACACCAGCCCAGTAAGGCTGCCTGAGATCGACCACAGCAAGCATCGCCAATCCGCAGGCCGCAGCGATGGGCCCGCCAGTGAGCAGCAGGCGCGGCCCCAAACGGTCAGCGATGGTCCCCGTGAATGATGCCCCGAACCCCATTGTCAGGGCAAAAGGCAACAATGCCGCGCCGGCCTGTGCCGCGGAGTAGCCGCCGAGCCGGATCAGGCCGAATGGCAGATAGTAGAGCGCACCTCCGAGGGCGAAGTAGAGCAATAGCGTCAGGGCATTCGTTGCGGAAAAATTACGAGAACGATAGAGCGACAACGGCATCATCGCCCGCTCACGGAGACGGGCTTCGATCCAGACGAACGACACCAGCAGTGCAGCTCCCACTCCCAGCGCTACCAGCACAGTTTGGTCGCCAAATCCCGACGCCGGAATCGCGTTCAGACCCCAGGCAATCGCAGCGAGGCCAAGCGCGACTGCGGCGGCGCCGGCGTAGTCCAGTTGCTGCGCGTGGCGATCGCTGCTCTCGCCGCCAAAGCGAAGCGCAAGTCCAGCCGCGGCAATGGCGAGCGGGACATTGAGGAGGAAGATCGCCCGCCACGAGATCTGATCGACCAACCAACCGCCCAGCATAGGACCAGCCGCCATCATCAGTGCGCCTGCGCCTGCCCATATCCCGATCGCCTTGCTCCGCTCGCGCTCGTTGAACGTCGCCCCAAGCATTGCCAGACTGGCTGGCACCAATAAGGCAGCCCCAAAACCTTGAAGCGCGCGGCTGACGATAAGCAACGCGATGTTCGGCGAGAACGCGCAGGCGATGGACGCAGCGGTGAAAATCGCAATTCCCAGCACAAAAATCGCGCGCCTGCCGTAAAGATCGGCAGCCGAGCCACCGATCAGCACAAAAGCACCGAGCAACAGCAGATAGGCATTGACGATCCATTGTGTCGCCGCTGCATCCGCATGCAGCGCCTGTTGGATCGAGGGTAGCGCGATGTTCACGACCGAACCATCGAGGAGGGCCATGCTGGATCCGACTATGGTCGCCACCAACGTCAGCCGCTTGCGTCTCTGTGGCAGGGCCGCGTCAAAACCCGACGTCGCCTCGATGACTCCGACGTCGCAGGGCGGCCGTACGAAACCAACCATTGGATGCTCGAGAACGCGGTTATCGCCGGTTACGGTGCGCCTCGCGTAAACCGTTGGCAACTGTGGAACCACTGCCATGGGGCAAACGCTGACACTTCTTGAGAATACAGTGCTTCTTGAGAATGTAATGGTGAGAGTATGACATTTTGCTTATTGGTTCCCTGAAGCGCAGCGCATTCGTCGACGCTTACGGAGACGAAGCCACAGTAATGGAGATCGTTCATGGAAGCCTTCAGCTTTCCGCCAGAGTTCCGCACAAGAGAAATAGCGACCAACGGCACCTCGATATATGTGCGCTCGGGCGGCATTGGTCCGGCCGTCGTCTTGCTCCACGGTTATGGCGAGACGGGTGACATGTGGGCGCCCATGGCCGTCGATCTTGCACGCGACCATACCGTAGTCGTACCTGATCTGCGGGGAATGGGTCTCTCCTCCAAGCCGGCGGGAGGCTTCGACAAGAAGACGCAAGCCGGCGACGTGGCCGGCGTGCTTGACGCGTTGAAGATCGACCGAGCGGACCTCGTGACCCATGATATCGGCAACATGGTCCGCTACGCGTTTGCCGCGCAATATCCCGATCGAGTCCCGCGGTTCGTTCTCATTGACGCACCGTTGCCGGGCGTCGGGCCGTGGGAGGAGATACTGAAAAACCCCCTGCTCTGGCACTTTCGCTTCGGCGGGCCGGACATGGAAAGGCTCGTGGCCGGCCGGGAGCGCATCTATCTCGATCGATTCTGGAACGAGTTTTCCGCGACCCCTGCCCGATTCAGTGAAGCGGCCCGGACGCACTATTCGAAGCTTTACGCGATGCCGGGCGCAATGCACTCCGGTTTCATGCAGTTCGCAGCGTTCGACCAGGACGCTATCGACAACCAGCAATTCCTGGCCAAGGGCAAGCTGCCCATGCCCGTGCTGGCAATCGGCGGCGAGAAATCATTTGGCACGACCATGGCAAAGATCATGCGGTTTGCAGCCAGCAACGTACGTGAAGGTGTAATTCGGGACTCCGGCCACTGGATCATGGAGGAAAATCCAGCCGCAACGATCTCGATGGTACGAGCATTCCTTGATGAGAATACTTGAATAGCTTCGCTTCGCTCGCAATGACGAAGAAGCTGTTTGACATCCGAACGGGAAATTACGCTATATCCGGCACGACCAGACCGTCTCGGGAAAACAGAAAGCGTCTTGAAAAACCTTCTCACCGATATTTCGGGCGTCCGTGTCGGCCATGCCGATGATGCCCGGCTTGCCTCTGGCGTCACCGCGATCGTTTTCGACAAGCCCGCGGTCGCCGCGATCGATGTGCGCGGCGGCGGGCCCGGGACGCGCGAGGAAGCGGCGCTGAAGCCCGAAAGCACGGTCGAGGCGGTCGACGGTTTTGCGCTTTCCGGCGGCTCGGCACTGGGGCTCGATGCCGCCGGCGGCGTGCAGGCCTGGCTCGCCGAACAGGGCCGCGGCTTCAAAATCCGCGACGCCGTGATCCCGATCGTGCCGGGCGCGATCTGCTTTGATCTCCTCAACGGCGGCGACAAGGCCTGGGGACGCTTTCCGCCCTATCGCGATCTCGGCTATGCCGCGGCAGTAGCCGCGGGAAGCGATTTCGCCCTCGGCAGCGTCGGCGCCGGCCTCGGCGCCACCACCGCGAACTTCAAGGGCGGGCTTGGCTCGGCTTCGGCGCGGACCGGCAGCGGGGCGATGGTCGCGGCCCTCGTGGTGGTCAACGCCGTCGGCAGCGTGACAATCGGCGACGGCCCGTGGTTCTGGGCCGCGCCGTTCGAAGTAGGCGGCGAGTTTGGCGGGCGCGGCCAACCCGCCGCGTTCACGCCCGAGATGCTCGCGATGCGGCTGAAGGGCGCACCCGTCGGGAGCTCCGTGGAGAACACGACCATCGCCGTGGTGGTGACCGATGCGACCTTGACCAAAGCGCAGGCCAAGCGCTTCGCGATGATCGCGCAGACCGGCATGGCGCGCGCGATCTATCCGGTGCACGCGCCGCTCGACGGCGATGCGGTGTTCGCGGCGGCGACCTGCGAGAAGCCGATCGATCCCGTCTACGGCCTGACCGAGCTCGGCGCGGCCGCCGCCAACGCGCTGTCGCGCGCCATCGCCCGCGGCGTCTTCATGGCGACCGCGCTGCCCTTCCCCGGCGCACTGCCGGCGTGGAAGGATCGCTACGGCTAGCTCGCTTCAGCGTCAGGCGCTGACCGAGAACGATGAGGCGAGCGAGGCCGACAGCGACTGCGCCTGGCGCTGGATCATCTGCTCGATCCAATTGTAGGACGAGGTCGCCGAACTCGAAGACGAAGAGGTCGTTGAAGCCGCCGGCGTCGTCAGCGAGACCTTCGACCCGTCGGCATAGGTGATGGAGGTCGTGGTCGAGCCGTCGCTGTTGCTCACCGACGAAGAGGAAGCGCCGGCCAGCGCCTGCAGCAGCGGATCGGCGTTCGGGTCGGTGCTGCCGTCGGCGCTGGTCGCATCGCCGGATCCGCCGCCGGCATGGACGTGATGGTGGCCGCCATGATGCCCACCCGCACCTTGCAGCGCATTCTTCAGCTCGTCGAGGCTGACCGAGCCGTCGCCGTTGCTGTCAAGCTTGCTGAAGACATCGTCGGCGGCTGCGAGGTTGGTGCCGCCGGCTCCCAGCGCGCTCTCGAATTCGCTCTTGTTGATCGAGCCGTCGCCATTGGCGTCGATCTGCGAGAACAGGTCCTTCAGCGCGTCCTGCGGATTGGTCGGCGCGGTGCTCGTCGTTCCCGACTGGCTCTGCGCATCGATCAGCGCGCTCATGGTCTCCGGCGAGATCTGCGACCAGGCGCTGGTTTGCCCGGAGAAGGCGGTCGTCGCCACGCCCGCGGTCTGGGTACCGGAAGCGGGATCGAACGGGTTGGCCGCGCCCTGGCTCGGGTTCGCCGAAGTCGTGGACGACGAGGATTTCGACGAAATCAGTGATTGCAGGCCATCCAACACGGACCCTGCCGCACCCAATGCAAACAACATGGCATTACTCCAACATACGCCGCGCGAGGCGGCCCCACACCATCAGCCGCAAAAAGTGAGCAAGCGCCGTGCCACGATCGAAAATGCCCGTAAAATAAGGACTTCTTGCATCGGCAAGCGCGCCGCCAGCTCGGCAATAGCTGCCGTGGCGGCAGATTTTTCCGCCCTCGGTTGCCCCTCCTGCTCGCGCATGTTACCCGGGAATCCGCTCGCGCAAACGCCTGGAAGCCGCCCATGTCCCTCGCCCCACGCCCGCTCGTCATCGCGCCCTCGATTCTCGCCTCGGATTTTTCAAAACTCGGCGACGAGGTCCGCGCGGTCGATGCGGCCGGCGCCGACTGGATCCATCTCGACGTCATGGACGGGCACTTTGTGCCCAACATTTCCTACGGCCCCGACGTCATCAGGGCGCTGCGCCCGCACACGAAGAAGATTTTTGACGCGCATCTGATGATCTCGCCCTGCGATCCCTATCTCGAGGCGTTTGCGAAAGCCGGCTGCGATCACATCACGGTGCATGCGGAAGCTGGTCCCCACCTGCATCGTTCGCTGCAGGCGATCAAGGCGCTCGGCAAGAAGGCCGGCGTCTCCCTCAATCCGGGCACGCCGATATCGGCGATCGAATATGTGATCGACATGATCGACCTCGTGCTGATCATGTCGGTCAATCCGGGCTTCGGCGGCCAGGCCTTCATCCCCGCCGCGCTCGGCAAGATCAGCGATCTGCGCGCGATGACCGCGGGCCGGCCGATCGACATCGAGGTCGATGGCGGCGTCGGCCCCGAGAATTCCGGACAGCTCGCCGCCTCCGGCGCCAATGCGTTCGTCGCCGGCTCCGCGGTGTTCAAGGGCGGCACGATGGAGGCCTACCGGAAAAACATCTCCGCGATCCGCAACGCGGCGGCATTGGCACGCGGCGAAGCGATCTAGGGCCGGCCGGTCTCCTGCCGACGGCGGCGCGCGAGGTGGTCTGAAACCAGGAGAGACGTCGCGAACGCGAGCCAGTACACTCCGATCGCGGCAAGGGCGAACCAACCCCAACCGCTGCGGTCCGAGAACGCCAGCGTCAAGATCGCGAGCACCAGAGCGACCGCCGAGAGGATGGCTGTCAGCACGATGAGTCCGATCACCCGGCCGACGACGGCCAGCGAGTCCCGCGGCTTCCTCCTCCTGAACGACAGCACATAGCGGACCGGGGGAACGACCCAGGCCGCGACGGCGACGGCCGCAGCGGCGACGGCAAGGACATCATCAATGGCCGGCATAGGCAGCTCGGAAAAATGAGATCGTATCTGGGGATTAGAGTCACCAGTTGCGGTTTTCGTTCAAAACACCGTCGGCATATCCCGGTCCTCCGCGCCGCCCTCCCGCCCCGGCTGCGCCGCCAGCCGCGGCGGCCGCACCACGGTCACGGTGCAGGGGGCTTCGAACGCGACCTTGCTCGAGACGCTGCCGAGCCGTGCCAGCACGCCAAAATGCTCGCGCGCGCCGATGATGATATGGTCGACATGATTGACGTCGGCGAATTCCAGGATCGCGCCAGCCGGGTCGATCGCTTCGAGCACATGCACCGTGAGGCGGTTCTCGTCGAGCCTCAAGGGCTGGGCCCAATGCTTCAGCGCCACCAGGCGGTCGACATGCTTGTTGTGCCCCTGCTCGTCGAGCGTGCGGTCGATGGTGATGCGGCCGAGCTTCAGCACGTTCACGCAGGCAAGCCGCGCCGACGGCAAGGTCGCGAGAATGCGCGCGGCGGTCCGGCGCAAGGCATCGTTCATCTGGTCCGACCCCTCCGCGGTATCGAGCGCGACCGCCACGATCGGACTCGAGGCCAGTTGTGCGGACATGTCAGATTTTGGTTTCGGTATCGCCACGCCCTGGTTGAAGCGGCGGTGCCAGACCAGGGAGAGCGGATCGCGCTTCAATCGTTCGGCGCGCGCGGTGAGCTTGACCTGGTCGGGATGGCCGAGATCGAAGGCGAGCTGCGAGGCGGTGGGGTAGCGCTTCGCCGGATTGATCTCGAGACAGCGCAGCACGACCTCCTGCAGCCAGGGCGGATAGTCGGTCTTGAGCCAGCGCGGCGGATGCGGATCTCGCCACAGCCTGCGCCGCATGCCGCGCAGCGTCTCGGTCTCGCCGAACGGCCGCACACCAGTGGTAAAGAAATAGAGCAGCACGCCGAGCGAAAACAAATCGCTGCGCGGATCGTCGCGCACACCCAGCAGTCGTTCCGGCGCCATATAGGGCGCGGTGCCGAAGGGCACGCGGAACTCCTCCTGCAGCAGATCGGGCAGATGGTTGTGATGCGACAGGCCGTAATCGATCAGCACCGCCTGGCCGCTTTCGCGGAACATGATGCTGGAGGGTTTGATGTCGTGATGCACGACGTTCTGCCGGTGCAGATCGGCAAGCGCGGTCGCGATCTTGCCGACCAACACCCTCGCCTCTTCGTAAGACAGCGGCAAATCCGGCAGTCGCTTGTAGAGCGTCTGCCCGGCGATGCGTTCGATCACGACATAGGCCTGCCTGGCGAAATCGCCGGTCGCAAACCACGCCGGCACATGCGGGCCCGAAAGCCGCGGCAGGATCATCTGCTCCATCTCGAAGGAGACGATCGCGGCCGGATCCTCGCCTTCGGCGACGCGCGGAACCTTCATCAGGAGCGGCACGGCGATATCGGGATGGCTGACCGTCCACAGCGTCGCCATGCCGCCATGATGCACGCACTCGCCGATGGCAAAACCGTCGAGCACCGCGCCGGGCTGGATCATGGAGTTGGCCATCCGCTCACCTTCCCTGCGACAGGCGCTCGGCGAGCCAGACCGGCAGGCCGGCCTCGCGGATGCGCTTTGCCGCCGCCTCGACATCATAGCCGACGCGGCAGTAGGTGATCTCGCGCGTCTCCGTGTCGAAGGTGAGGAAGCAGGCGGCGGGATTTTGGTCGCGGGGCTGGCCGACCGAGCCCGCGACTGCAAGCCACTGCCGCCCTTTCAAAAGCTGGACCGCAACGCCTGAGATCGGCACAAAGCTCGTCATCTTGGCGGTGACCGACATCGAATAAAGGCCTGGCAGATGGATGTGGCCGCAGAAGGTGATCTGCGCCGCTGTCGCGATCATGCTGCGCGCGGCGTCCGCAGCCGACTGCACATAGCGCCAGCGTGGCGGGTTGGACGCCTCGGAATGAACGTAAAGGCGGCCTTCCTCCTCGTGCGTCAGCGGCAGGGCGGCGAGGAAGCGCCGCTGCGTCGCGTTCAGGCGGGTGCGCGTCCACTCGATCGCGGCCTGCGCCACCGGATTCATGCTTTCGCTGGGGCTTTCGATGGCGTTGTCATGGTTGCCGCGCACGGCGATGGCGCCCTGCTCGACCAGGCCTATCACCGTGTCGACGGTCCATTCGGGATCGCCGCCATAGCCGACGAAGTCGCCGAGCAGGATCAGCCGTTCCGCCCCGCGCGAGCGGGCCGCTTCCAGGCACGCGGCAAAGGCCTGCCGGTTGGCATGGATGTCGGCAAAGATGGCCAGCAGCACGCGTATCCTCCTGCCTCAAATTATTGCCCGCGCAGGCGGTACGGTTTGAGGGACGTCAACAGGATGCGCCAGCGGGATGCGGTTTTCCACCCTGGCCGGGATGCAGGATCTATCGCTCGTACTCTATTGCTCGTACTCTATTGCTCGTCCTTGGGCGGCATGCGCGGCGGGAGCAGCGGGGTGAACGACACACCATCCCCTGCCTGCACGGCCGCCTTGAACTCTCCGGTCGACGGATCGCCGCCGGACGTCTGCAAGACGGCCTTCGGGAGGATATACTCGCGCGCGGCATCGATCAGCCCGCCCTCGCCGGAGCCAAAGTCGGCGGCGCGGCCGCCCTGGGGGCGCCCGGCAGCGATCTGGTTCTCGGCGGCGTGGGTCTTCTCAGCCAGCGCATCGCTGAATGGCAGGCGATAGGCCCTGGGGACGCCACTCGGGCGATTGTCTTCGTCAAGCGCCTCCACCCACAGATAAACCGAGCCCGGATCGCCTTCCACCGTATGCGGGTCCACGATCCGTGCATGCAGCAATTTGAAGCTGGCAGGCAGCCTGTCCGTGCTGGCCCAGCCGAGCAGTCCGCGCGCGCCGACGAAGCTCACGACATAGAAGGCGCTGGTCACGATGACGGCGGCCGCCTTGGCCGGCCATGGCAGCCGGGCATAGACCAGAACGACGAGCAGCAGCGCACCGATCAGCGCGTAGCTGACCGACAGCGCAACGACGACCGATTGCAAATTGTTCATGGCCGAAACATCCGCACGCCGGTTTTGGGATCGATGTCCGCGCCGTTGGCACGCGGATTGCGGAACGTCTCCAGAAGGGATTTCGGCCGCCGGTGGACATCGGTCACCTTGCCCTCGGCGTCGAGCTTGAACCGCAATGCGGTCTTCTCATCGCCGCTGTGATCGACTGTCACCTTGTCGTCGAAAATGACCTGGGCGGTCGGGTTGAGCTTCTGCACTTTCACGGTTGCCGCCACCGGCTGCCCGGTGGTCGCCGCGAAGTGCGAGATGTTGACGGTGTATTCGCCCGCGACGACGCCCCGCAGCGTCACGATCTCCTCGCGGATGGGAGATGGAATTTTCCGGCCATTGACGAGGATGAAATCATTGGCCCCGCCGCGGTCATCGCGATCGAGCGTGAGGAAGCCGGCCTCGCGATGCCGGTACCAGGCGATGTTGCCGATGGGATCCTGCACGAAGAGGTCGAGATCGTCGGGATGGTTGTCAGGCCAGTCCATGGTGATGATGAACTCGGCCTTGGAGTCGATCTTGCCCTCCTTGCTGTCGGGCGAAATGGATAGCAGTGCAATAAAGAAGAGGAAGGCGATGACCTGCAGCGCCTTGAACAGCATCACGCTGAACGGATCGAACGGCTCCTCGCGCGGATAGAGCGTAAAATCATCCATCATGACGCCGCTCCAGGACGGGCGTGACCCGCGTCTCGGTCAGCATCACGGCGTCCGAGAATACGCGCTGCGTCGCGGCATCGAGCATGTAGTACTGAATTCGAACCAGGATCGACCCGACCAGGCCCGCAAGCGTCGTGTACATGGCCACCGCCATGCCGTCGCTCATCAGCCCCATTGAGGATTTCATGGCGACCTTGTCGGCCGCATCGAGGCCGGCGATCGGCGCCAGCATGATGATGAAGCCGATAATGGTCCCGAGCAGGCCGAGCTTCATCAGCGTATCCGACACGAAGGCGCCGAAGCCGTTGGAGCCGCGCAGGCGATCGGCCAGCGACCGCAACAGCAGCGTCTGGTCCATCCGCCCTGCCCCCTGCGCTTCGGCCTTGGTGACGAGGCTCCTGATATGATCCGTCACCAGCCCGGCCGGCAGCGCGCGCGCATCCGGACCGAGCGCCCTTGCGCCATCAGGAGCCGACAGGATCGCGCGGCAGCGCCGCCCGACCTCGGCCTCGCGCGCGATCGCCCGGGTCCGCCAGAAGCAATGGCCGCAGGTGACGATGTAGAGGACGGCGATCAGGCTCGAAATGTAGGTGCGATCGGAGACCACCAACAGCCGGATGAAGCCGTACCGCCACAGCAGCACGCCGGCGAAGATGGAGAGCCCGGTAAAGATCATCCAGAGCAGCAAGGGTGCTCGCTCGGGAGCATCCGGCCCTGCTAGCGCGACCTCGGCGCGGCTTATCGTACTCATGTCGCCTCCGTTCCGGCAAAGAACGGCATTCTCTGAAGAACGTCTGAGAACAAGCCAACAACCACCAGTTAAGCAGACAGGCCGGCTCCAGTCCAAAGAGATATGCCCGTAATGAGCCCGAATTTTGCCGACAGCGGGCAGCGCCTCGTCTCGCCGTTTTCCACTCGGGGAACCCTTTCGGGTGGCCTCCCGCAAGGCGATCTGCTAAAGCGCGGCGTAAAAAACATCTGGCTGGAATCGCCCGCGCGACCAGCCCCACTTGGTTCGGAGCTCTCGATGATCCCCCGCTATACCCGCCCGGAAATGGCCGCGATCTGGGAGGCGCAGACGCGCTTCAAGATCTGGTTCGAGATCGAGGCGCATGCGGCGGACGCGCTGGCGGAACTCGGCGTGATTCCGAAGGAAGCCGCCAAGACTATCTGGGCCAAGGGCAAGAACGCCACCTTCGACGTCGCCCGCATCGACGAGATCGAGCGCGAGACCAAGCACGACGTCATCGCCTTCCTCACCCATCTTGCAGAAATTGTCGGCCCCGACGCGCGCTTCGTGCACCAGGGCATGACTTCCTCCGACGTGCTCGATACCTGCCTCAACGTCCAGCTCGTCCGCGCCGCGGATATCCTGGTCGAGGACATCGACCGCGTGCTGGCGGCGCTGAAGAAGCGCGCCTTCGAGCACAAGATGACGCCGACCGTCGGCCGCTCCCACGGCATTCACGCCGAGCCCGTCACCTTCGGGTTGAAGCTCGCCTACGCCTATGCCGAGTTTTCGCGCGCCCGCGAACGCCTGAAGCTCGCACGCAAGGAAGTCGCGACCTGCGCGATCTCCGGTGCGGTCGGCACCTTCGCGCAGATCGATCCGCGCGTGGAGGAGCATGTGGCGAAAGCGATGGGCCTGACGCCGGAGCCGGTCTCGACGCAGGTGATCCCGCGCGACCGCCATGCCATGTATTTTGCCACGCTCGGCGTGATCGCCTCCTCGGTGGAGCGGCTTGCGACCGAAATCCGCCACCTGCAGCGCACCGAAGTGCTGGAAGCGGAAGAGTTCTTCTCGGAGGGCCAGAAAGGCTCTTCCGCGATGCCGCACAAGCGCAATCCCGTGCTGTCGGAAAACCTCACCGGTCTGTCGCGGATGGTACGCGCCTATGTGACACCGGCGCTGGAGAATGTCGTGCTGTGGCACGAGCGCGATATCTCGCACTCCTCCGCCGAGCGCATGATCGGCCCCGATGCGACCGTGACGCTGGATTTTGCGCTGAACCGCCTTGCCGGCCTGATCGACAAGCTCCTGATCTATCCCGCCAACATGCAGAAGAATCTCGACCGGCTTGGCGGCCTCATCCATTCGCAGCGGCTATTGATCGCGCTGACGCAGAAGGGCGCAAGCCGCGAGGACTCCTACAGGCTGGTGCAGCGCAACGCGATGCCGGTCTGGCGCGGCGAAGGCGACTTCCAGGCGCTGCTCAAGAAAGACCCCGACGTGAAGAGATATCTCAGCGATGCCGAGATCGACGAGCAGTTCGACCTCGGCTATCATTTCAAGCATGTCGACACGATCTTCAAGCGCGTGTTCGGAGAAACGTAAGTCCGAAAATTACTCAATTCCAGGAAGGGAATTGACACATGCCCATCGTCAACCGCATCGCCGCCCTCGCGGACGACATGGCCGCCTGGCGGCACGATTTCCATGAGCATCCGGAATTGCTGTACGAAGTCCACCGCACGGCCGGTATCGTCGCCGACAGGCTGCGCGAATTCGGGTGCGACGATGTCGTGAGCGGCATTGGGCGCACCGGCGTCGTCGGCGTGATCCGCGGCCGCAAGAGCAGTTCCGGAAAAACCATCGGACTGCGTGCGGACATGGACGCACTGCCGATCGCGGAAACGTCGGGCGTACCCTACGCATCCAAGACGCCCGGCCTCATGCATGCCTGCGGCCATGACGGCCACACCGCCATGCTGCTGGGCGCTGCGAAATATCTTGCCGAAACGCGCAATTTCGACGGAACCGCGGTGGTGATCTTCCAGCCGGCCGAGGAAGGCGGCGCCGGCGGCAAGGCCATGATCGACGATGGGCTCATGACCCGCTGGGGAATCCAGGAGGTCTATGGCCTGCACAACATGCCCGGCATCCCCGAGGGCCATTTTGCCACCACGCCCGGAGCGATGCTCGCGTCGGCCGACATTGTGGAGATCAAGGTCACCGGCAAAGGCGGCCACGGCGGCGCCGGTCCGCACAAGGCGGTCGACACCGTTCTGATCGGATCGCAAATCGTCAATGCCCTGCAGTCGATCGTCGCACGCAATGTCGACCCGCTGAAATCGGCGGTGGTATCGATCACCACGTTCCATGCCGGCACCGCCTTCAATGTCATTCCCGAGACCGCGGAACTGACGGGCACCGTGCGCACGCTGGACCCGGGCGTGCGCGATCTCGTCGAGCGCCGGATCGGCGAGATCGCCGACAGCATCGCCCGCGCCTATGGCGGATCAGCGGAAACGAACTACAGGCGTATGTATCCCGTCACGATGAACCACGCGCGCGAGGCGGCGGTGGCAGCCGAGGTGGCCCGGGACATCGTCGGCCCCGAACGCGTGAACGACCACGCCGTACCGCTGATGGGCGGCGAGGACTTTGCTTTCATGCTGGAGGCGCGCCCCGGCGCGTTCGTCTTCTTGGGGATGGGCGACGGCAATGATTGCCATCATCCGGCCTATCGCTTCAACGACTCCATCCTCGGGCATGGCGCATCGTATTGGGTACGCCTGGTCGAGAAGACGATGCCCGCGCAGTAAAGCAGCAGGATACGCCGCGCTATTTCACGACCAACGCGCCGCGGGCGGTCTTCTCGTTGTATTCGTCGAAGAACTCGTAGCGGCCGGGCTTCTGGGCCTTGACCTTGATGCTTGCGTCCTTGCCGGCGGCAACCACCTTCTCGATGTGAAGCGAGTCGCTTTCGAGCTCCATCGCGTCCTTGTCGAGATTGCGGACCTTGATCACGATTGGCGTATTGGCCGGTGCGCTGATCTCCGCCGGATCGAACTTCTTGTCCTTGTAGCTCAGGGCGATTTCGACGCAGTTTTCCGCATGCGCGCCGACCATGGCGAACGGCGCGAACGCGACAATTGCGACGAGAGAGGCATTTGAAACGAAACGCAGGAATGACATGGGCTGCTCTTTTGGTGATGGCTGACGATACGAGCGAACCCATAAGCGCTCGGTCATGCCGCCGAGAAGAGGCAAAAAGACGCGGTTTTGCTGGATAAGCTCTAAATCGCCAGATCCAAATCGTGGAGTCAGCCCGCTTTGCTTCTCACCATCCGCATCGCCACGCGATCGCGCCGGATGAAGTGATGCCAGGCGGCGGCAAGCGCGTGCAGCACGATCAGCCCCAGGAGCACATAGGCAAACAGGATATGATTATCCTCGTAAGACCCGGCTGCGACCTTATCGGGCGACGTGAATTGCGGCACGTTGAACCAGCCGAAGAAGCTCGCATAATTGCTGTCTGGCGGGCGCGCGCCCGACATCGCCCAGCCCAGCATCGCGACCAGGATGGTGAGGAGATAGAGCAGCACGTGGCTGACGCGCTCGAGAATGCGCTGCCAGGGTGGCGTGTCATCCGGCAGCGCCGGTGTCGGATTGACGCCGCGCCAGATCAGCCGGATCACCGTGAGCAGCAGCACGACATAGCCGATATCGGCGTGGATCGAACGATAGAAGAAGCGGTCCGCGCGCGCCGGAAAGTGGTTCATCCACCAGCCATAGGCGATCATGCCGATGATCGCGATGCCCAGGATCCAGTGAAACCACCTGGAGAGGCCGCCCCAGCCCGTCGCCGTATTTCTCAACATGCCCCGATAAGTCCCTTGTTTTTCTGAGCATTCTGATAGCGGGCCGGCCGACACGAGGCGATTTGAATCATTCAAAAATCGCCACATTGCGCAGGTTTGTGACCCAGCGAAAACAAACTGATTGATGACCCCCGATCAGGTAGGATCGCACCGTGCCCCGACCTCTGACGATTCTGGTGTTCGACTCCGGCCTTGGCGGGCTGACAGTGTTGCGCGAGATCGTCGCAGCGCGTCCCGAGGCCCACTACGTCTATGTCGCCGACGATGCCTTCTTTCCCTACGGCCATCACAGCGAGGCCGAGATCATCGCGCGCGTGGTGCCGCTGATCGGCGAATTGATCGACCGCCATGCGCCTGACCTTATCGTGATCGCCTGCAATACCGCCTCCACGCTCGTGATGTCCTATCTGCGCGAGGCCTATAAAATTCCCTTTGTCGGCACGGTTCCCGCAATAAAGCCCGCCTGTGCGCAATCGAAGACGCGGCGGGTGTCGGTGCTCGGCACCAAGGGCACGGTGCAGCGCGAATATACGAGGGGGCTGATCCGCGATTTCGCGCAAGGCTGCGAGGTGACGCTGATCGGCTCGCCCGAGCTGGCTTCGCTCGCCGAACGCGCGCTGAACGGCCACGACGTGAGCGACCGGGACATCCTCGCCGAGCTGGCGCCCTGCTTTGTCGGCACCGGCGGAGAGGAGGCGCCGCGCACCGACACGATCGTGCTTGCCTGCACGCATTATCCGCTTTTGCTTGACCGTTTCGTGAAACTGGCGCCCTGGCCGGTCGAATGGATCGATCCGGCGCCGGCGATCGCCCGGCGGGTCTCCGATTTGCTCGGCCCTCCCGGCGGCAGGGACGATCACGCCGGTGCCGAGATGTTCTTCACCTCCAACAAGCCGCATGCGCTGACCCGCGCGCTGAGGCCGTTCTTCGGCGGCCGCGTACCGGCCTGATCCTTCCCGGCGTCATCTCGCGCTGCTAGGTTCCCATCGTCTCATCGATGGAGCCTGGATTGAATTCAGCCGCGCCCACCCCGCTAAACCGCTTGCGCAAGGAATGGCACGAAGGCCGCCCGACCTTTGGCGCGATCGCCACCATTCCGAGCATTCCAACTGTGCAGATCATGGCCCGCTCCGGGCTTGACTGGATCATTGTCGATCTCGAGCATGGCCCGATCGATCTCACCTCCGCGCATGCGATGATCACGGCAACCGCTGGCACGCCCTGCGTGCCCCTGGCACGGATCGCCGCCAACGAGCCCTGGCTCGCCAAGGCGCCGATGGATATCGGCGCGCTCGGCATCAACTTCCCGATGATCTGCAGCCGCGCGGATGCAGAGAAAGCCGTGCGCAGCCTGCGCTATCCGCCGAAGGGCGACCGCTTCTGGGGCCCGTTCCATGCGCCCTTTCGATGGGGCGTGTCGATGCCCGAATACATGGCGGCCGCCGATGAAGATGTGATCTGCATGATCACCATTGAGCACGCCGACGCCGTGGATCGCATCGATGAGATCATGGCCACTCCCGGCATCGACGTCGCGGTGATCGGCCCCGGCGATCTCGCCACCTCCATCAACAAGCGCGGCCAGATCGACGACCCCGAGGTGCAGGCGCTGATGAAGCGTGCCGAGGAAGGCATTCTGAAAAGCGGCGTGCCGATCGGTGGCGTGGCGCGCACGGCGGAACAGGCGAATGCGATGATCGATCGCGGCTATCTGGCGCTCGCGCTCGGCTTCGACTGGTCGCTGTTCCAGCGCGGCATCGCGGCGGCGTTTGAAGGGATCAAACGCTAGCGCGCCTACCGCTTGCGCTGCTAGTCTCGACGTATCGGGAGGAAAAACATGATCAAGAAGACTTTGCTCGCCCTATCCGTCATCGCCGTTGCCTGCGCCGGCGCCTTCGCCCAGCAGGCCGGCATCAAGCGCACGCCGCTGCAAAAGGCCGACTTTCCCGACGGCTATTCCACCGTCACCGTGAGCGCCGAATTGGCGCCCGGCGCCAGCGCCGGACGTCACACCCATCCGGGCGCGGAAATCGGCTATGTGCTCGATGGCGAGGTTGATCTCATCGTCCAGGACCAGGAAACCAAGCATCTGAAAGCCGGCGATTCCTGGCAGATCGCCCCGGGCGTCCCGCACGACGCCAAGGTTATCGGCGACAAGCCGCTGAAATTCATCGGGATTTACGTCGTCGACAAGACCAAGCCGCTGGCCTCGCCGGCACCTGAAAAATAACGCCTTTGTCATTGACAAGACGGCGGTTTTTCCCTTAAGAACCACCCTGCTCGCGGGCCGTCTTCGGCCCGCGAAGCGTTTCGCGACCCGTGGTCCTTCCCTTCAAGCTTTGGGGGCTGGACCTGTCAGCGCCGGCCATGCCGGACGCACAGGAGGGCGCGTTTCCTCAAACTCTAGACCTGAAAGAGGACGCGATGACCAAGCGCAGTGAGGCGAAGTACAAGATCGATCGCCGTATGGGCCAGAACATCTGGGGCCGCCCGAAGAGCCCCGTCAACCGCCGCGAGTACGGCCCCGGCCAGCACGGCCAGCGCCGCAAGGGAAAACTCTCCGATTTCGGCGTGCAGCTCCGCGCCAAGCAGAAGCTGAAGGGCTACTACGCCAACATCTCTGAGCGCCAGTTCCACGGCATCTATGTCGAGGCCAGCCGGATCAAGGGCGACACCGGCGAGAACCTGATCGGCATCCTGGAGCGCCGTCTCGACACCGTGGTGTTCCGCGCCAAGTTCGTCGCGACGATGTTTGCCGCGCGCCAGTTCATCAACCACGGCCATGTCAAGGTGAACGGCCGCAAGGTCAATATCGGCAGCTACCAGCTCAAGGTCGGCGACGTCGTCGAGGTCAAGGAAGCCTCCAAGCAACTCACGCATGTGCTGGAAGCGGTCCAGCTCCCCGAGCGCGACGTGCCGGATTTCCTCGAAGTCGACCACGGCAAGATGACCGCGAAGTTCGTCCGCGTACCGGCTTTGACCGACGTGCCGTTCGCGGTGCAGATGGAGCCGCATCTGATCGTCGAATTCTATTCGCGCTGATCGGTTTTGCGCCCCGAGATTTCCGAAGGCCCCGGTTTTGCCGGGGCCTTTTTGTTTGGTATACTGCGGTTATGACCCGTCTTCTTGAGGAAGCCTTCAGCACGGTGGCCGCCTTGCCAGACGCTCGGCAGGACGAGCTGGCGCGAGTTATGCTGCAGCTTGCGGGCGTCGATCAGCCGCCGATCCAATTGACGCCGGAGGAAGAAGCCGACCTCGCCGAGGCAGAAGCCGAAATTGCACGCGGCGAACTCGCCACGCCAGAAGAAGTCCGCGCCATGTGGGCAAGGCATGGCCGGTGAATGTCCGCTACACGCGCCGTGCCCTGACACAAATTGATCGGGCCCTTACCTACGTCGAGGAACGATCGCCTCAAGGATCAGCCCAGATCCGTGATCGCCTCATGGCTCTCGTAGCCCTGCTACAGGAGCATCCTCATGCTGGGCGTACAACCTCTCGTCCGAATGTCCGTCGGCTCTTCGCGCATCCTTATCCCTATCTGATTGATTATCGCGTGACCTCCACCGAAATTATCATCATGAGATTTCGTCACGCGGCCCGTCGCCCCATCCATCTCTGAAGTGAGCCCCGCCATGCACTACACCCCTCCCCCGCGCGATCCCAAGGCGCCGCCGATGCGCATCAATCTGCTTTCGGACACCCAGACCAAGCCGACGCCGGCAATGCGGGAGGCGATGGCGCGGGCGGAAGTCGGCGACGAGCAGGTCGGCGACGATCCGACCGTGAACCTCTTGTGCGAGCGCGTGGCCGACCTGCTCGGCAAGGAAGCCGCAGTGTTCATGCCGTCGGGCACGATGTGCAACGTGACGGCGACGCTGGTGCACTGCCGGCCGGGCGACGAAATCCTGGCGCATGAGACCGCGCACATCGTCGCGCGCGAGGGCGGCGCGCATGCCGCGCTTGGCGGCTTCCAGATCACGCCGCTCCGGGGCGATGACGGCCAGTTTGCGCCGGAGACGCTGCGTGGGGCGCTGCACCCGCGCACCCGCTACCAGCCGCCCCAGGTGCTGGTCAGCGTCGAGCAGACCGCCAATATCGGCGGCGGCACGATCTGGAAGAAGAAGGCGCTCGACGAAGTCGTTGCCATTGCGAAATCTGCCGGGATGGCGACCCATATGGATGGTGCACGCCTGCTCAACGCGACGGTTGCCACCGGCATCCCGGCACGCGACATGGCGGCGGGCTGGGATTCCGCGTGGATCGATTTCTCAAAAGGCCTTGGCGCACCGATTGGTGGCGCGATCGCTGGCTCGCGCGCCTTCATCGACGAAATCTGGCGCTGGAAGCAGCGGCTCGGCGGCTCGATGCGCCAGTCCGGCATTTGCGCGGCGGCCTGCGTCTACGCGCTCGACCATCACGTCGATCGGCTTGCGGACGATCACGCCAATGCCCGCGCGCTGGCCCGCGGCCTGTTGCAGATCGCGGGCATCGAGGTGCAGGAGCCCGAGACCAATCTCGTGTTCTTCAAGCCCGATGGCGCGGGCGTGCCCGGCGACAGGATGGTGGCCGAACTCGCCAGACGCGGCGTGATGCTCGCCATGATGGACGGCCGCATCCGCGCCTGCACCCATCTGGACGTGACGGCGCCGATGATCGAGGAGATGGTCGGTCACGTCCGGGAGATCGTGCGCGGGGCGTAAGCCTTACCGCCCCATCGCCTGATAAATCAGCGTCTTCAATGCGAGCTCGATCCGTCCGCGCTGCGACGGGGTCTGCGCCATGAAGATTGCAAACATGTCGTCGGTCGGATCGATGAAGAAGAAGGTCCCGCCGACGCCATCCCAGCGGTACTCGCCGAGCGGCCATTGCGTGTTCGGCGGCACCGAGGTGCGGACCGCGAAGCCGAGGCCGAAGCCGCTGGCAGCGCCCGGATAGTAGTTCCCGTCGCGCGCAATTTTGGTCTCCGGACCGATATGGTCGGAGGCCATCAGCGCAATCGTCTCGGGCTTGAGATAGCGCCGGCCCTCACAGGTCCCGCCGTTGAGCAGCATTTGCGCGAAGCGTGCGTAGTCGCCGATCGTCCCGACCATCCCCGCCCCGCCGGATTCAGCCTTTCGCGGCTGCATGATGTCCCGGAGCTCAGTCGTCGGGCTGATGATGCGATCCCCAGGCATCGGCTCGGCAACGAGCGGCCGTTTTTGCGGATCTGCGACGTAGAAGGCGGTGTCCTTCATGTCTAGCGGATCAAGCAGCCTCTCTTTCTCGAACTGGTACAAGGATTTTCCCGAGATCACTTCGATCACGCGGCCGAGCACATCGGTAGAGTGACCGTAGTCCCAAACCGTCCCTGGTTGCTCCGCCAGCGGCAGTTTGGTGATCCGCTCGACGAATTCGGCATTGCTGAGATCGGCGTTGAAGAGATCGGCCTCGGCATAGAGCCTGTGTACGATGTTGTCCCCATAGAAGCCGTAGGTCAGACCGGAGGTATGACGCAGCAGGTCCTCGATCGTGATCGGTCGCTGCAGCGACTCGAGAACGAACGAGACCTTGCCGGTTTCATCCTTCTTTTCGACACCCACCTTCACATCGGCAAAAGCCGGAATGAACTTTGCCACGGGATCATCAAGCCTTAGCTTGCCATCCTCGACCAGCATCATCGCAGCCACCGACGTGATCGGCTTTGACATCGAATAGAGCCGAAAAATCGTGTCCGCGCTCATGGAGAGCTCGGTAGCGACGTCGCGGACGCCGAAATTCTCGGAATAGGCTGGCTTGCCATGCCGTTGGATCAAGAGGATCGCGCCGGGGATATTGCCCGTCACGACCTC
>DATMNV010000157.1:0-3351 GCA_035568535.1 Bradyrhizobium sp. | reverse complement strand
AGGAGCGTGGAGAGCCACGTCCATGCGCTCGGCCAGTGCCGGCGCATCATCCGCAAGCTCGGCATCAAGCCGATCGTCGCGGCCGATACCGCCGGCAGTGCCCGCGATATCGCCGAGCGCGGCGACAAAAGCGTCGCCGCGCTTGCTTCCAAGCTCGCCGCCGACATCTACGGCCTCGACATCTTGGCTGAAGACGTCGAGGACGAGAGCCACAACACCACGCGCTTCGTGGTGCTGGCGCGCGAGGAAAAATGGGCGAAACAGGGCTCGGGGCCGCTGGTCACCACTTTTGTCTTCCGCGTCCGCAACCTCCCCGCCGCGCTGTACAAGGCGCTGGGTGGTTTTGCGACCAATGGCGTCAACATGACCAAGCTCGAGAGCTATATGGTCGACGGCAATTTCTTCGCCACGCAATTCTATGCCGATGTTGACGGCCATCCCGACGACAAGGGTCTCGCCTTTGCACTGGAAGAGCTGAAATTCTTTTCGCGCGAGTTCCGCATCGTCGGCGTCTATCCCGGCCATCCCTTCCGCGCGACGTTCAGCGAGAAGATGGAGTGACTCTCCAAGGTCGTCCCGGCGAACGCCGGGACCCATACCGCGTGATCTATCTGTTTGGCGCAGGTGGTAGAGACCTCTCGTGACAATTAGCTCCGGTGGTTATGGGTCCCGGGTCGCGCTCGCGATGCTCGCTTGCCCGGGACGACGGCGGCGTTTACGCCGCCTCCTCCTTCGCCAGCCCGAATGCCTCCGCGAGCAGCGAATACGACTTCTTCCGCGCCTCGTGGTCATACACCGCGGTGATGATCATCAATTCATCCGGCTTGCTCGCGTCGATCATCGGCTGCAGCTTTTGCATCACGGTCGAAGGACTGCCGACGAACAGCCGCGAGCGGTTGCGCGCGATCGAGGCGCGCTCCGCGTCGGTGTAGGGATAGGCCAGCGCCTCCTCGGGGCTCGGCAGCGGTGAATACTGCCCGCGGTCGCGACGCAGGCGATTCAAGTCCATCGAGGACGCCAGCCGCTCCGCTTCCGCATCGGTCTCGGCCGTCACGATCGCGACCGCCAGGATCGCGTGCGGCGTGGCGCGCCAGCCCGAGGGCTTGAAGCGGGTGCGGTAATTGACCATCGTATCGACCGCGTCATGCATGGCGAAATGATGCGCGAAGGCAAAGCCCATCCCGACTTGGGCTGCGAGCTCGGACGAATAGTCGCTCGAGCCGAGCAGCCAGATCGGCGGCAGCGGCGTGTCGTCCGGCATCGCCACCACATTGTTGTAGGGATGGCCGGGCGGAAAATCGCGCGTCTCCCAGAGCGTCAGCTCATGCAGCCGCTCCAGGAAATCGTCACCCTCGCGGCGGTCGAGCCGGCTGCGCAGGGCGTATGCGGTGGCGCCGTCGGTGCCCGGCGCGCGGCCAAGGCCGAGATCGATGCGACCCGGAAACAGCGCCTCCAGCATCTTGAAGCGCTCGGCAACCACCAGCGGCGCATGGTTCGGCAGCATGACGCCGCCGGAGCCGACGCGAATATTCTGGGTCACCGCCGCGATCTGCCCGATCATGACGTCAGGCGCGGGGCTCGCCACGGAAGCGAGGTTGTGATGCTCGGCGAGCCAGTAGCGGACATAGCCGAGCCCATCGACATGGCGTGCCAGGTCAATGCTGTTGCGCAGCGCTGCGGCGGGTCGGGTGTCGGTGGTGACGACCGAGAGGTCGAGGACGGAGAGCGGGATCATGGCGGTTAAGCTAGTGCCGTGGCGCGAACGGACAATGGGGATTGTCGTGCAGAGCAGGCGCGCGCGAACGACGGCTCGGCAATGTCTGTCGGTGGGACAGACAGACCATTTTCATAATCAATTGGAATTTTGCCCAACATTTCATTCCTGCTAATATATTGGAATACTTCACTTTTTATATTAACACTTCGACCCAACGACGATATTGCCAGATTCTTATCGAGACTAATTTGCCGAAATTGGGCTATTTCCCACCATTGATGGGCTGTTTGAGAAGCCCCGTTTGGCCTATTTTAGCGTATCCGAAGCTAAACCTTACGCCTTTCAGGCCGAGAGACGCGGAGTTGCTGCAGACATGACCGAGGTACCGCCGTCCCATTCCGACGGGCCCCATTCGCCGCGACGGCCAAGGATCTCCTTCGAGTTCTTCCCGCCAAAGACCGCGGAGATGGAGAAGAATCTCTGGGAGACCATCAACCGCCTTGCAACGCTCTCGCCCAACTTCGTCTCCGTGACCTATGGCGCGGGCGGATCGACCCGCGAGCGCACCCATTCCACCATCGCCCGCATCCTGCGCGAGACCGAGCTGCTGCCGGCCGCGCATCTGACCTGCGTCGGCGCCGCGCGCGGCGAGATCGACGAGATCGTCGATCGCTATCATGACGTCGGCGTCCGCCACATCGTTGCGCTGCGCGGCGATCCCGCGACCGGCATCGGTACGCCCTATGTCGCGCATCCCGACGGCTACCAGACCTCGCCCGCTCTCATCGCCGGCATCAAGAAGCGCCATGGCGACATCGAGATTTCGGTGTCGGCCTATCCCGAGAAGCATCCCGAAGCTCGCGACTTCGACGCCGATATCGACACGCTGAAAGCCAAGGTCGATGCCGGCGCCACGCGCGCGATCACCCAAGTGTTCTTCGATAACGACTTCTACTTGCGTTACCTCGACCGCGTCCGCGCCCGCGGCATCACCATCCCGATCGTGCCCGGCATCATGCCGATGCATAATTTCAAGCAGGCGCGCAACTTCGTCACCCGCGCCGGCACCACGGTGCCGAACTGGCTTGCGGAAAAATTCGAAGGGCTCGACGACGACGTCGAGACCCGGAAGCTGGTCGCCGCCACCGTCGCGGCCGGCCAGGTGCAAAAACTCGCCAAGCATGGCGTCGACACCTTCCATTTTTACACCATGAACCGCGCCGATCTCGTGTTCGCGATCAGCCACCTGCTCGGCATTCGCCCGAACGGCGCGCAGAAGGCCGCCTGATGTCCACTCTTGTTTCTCCCAAGCGCACCGCCTTGCTGGCCGCGGCCCGCGACCGCATCCTCGTGCTGGACGGCGCCATGGGCACCATGATCCAGGCCCTTGCACTCGATGAGGCCGCCTTCCGCGGCGAGCGCTTCAGGGATTTCCATCGCGACGTCCGCGGCAACAATGATCTGTTGATCCTGACCCAGCCGAAGGCGATCGAGGACATCCACGCCGAATATCTGCGCGCCGGCGCCGATATCGTCGCGACCAACACCTTCTCCTCCACCTCGATCGCGCAGGCCGACTACGACATGTCGGACCTCGCCTACGAACTGAACCTCGAGGGCGCCAAGCTCGCGCG
>DATMNV010000156.1:0-14180 GCA_035568535.1 Bradyrhizobium sp. | reverse complement strand
CCAATATTGGGGATGGTTCCTGGTATTTGGAATTGGATTGTTGGCGCTGGGTATTGCCGCCGTGGTCAGGTCGGTGTTGGCCACCGTCGCCACGATGTTGTTCTTCGGATGGCTCTTGGTGTTGGCCTCAGGCATCGAGATGGCGCAGGCGGTCTTGGTGGGGCACTGGGCAGGCTTTTTTCATCATTTGCTTGCCGCGATCCTTTTCGGGGTCGTTGGCCTGATGCTCGTCACGAGGCCGGTCATCAGTGCCGAGGCGCTGACGATCTTCATGGCGTTGTTCTTCCTGATCGGCGGCTTGTTTCAATTGATCGCTTCGATTGCAGTTGCCCAGCCAGGCTGGGGCTGGCAGGCGGCGGACGGAATCATTACGTTCATATTGGGGATACTTGTTCTTGCGCAGTGGCCGGTCTCAGGTCTCTGGGTGATCGGTCTGTTCGTCGGGATTGATCTAATTTTCTACGGCTGCGCGTGGATCGCGCTTGCCCTTGGCTTGCGCACCATGTGAGGACACGATCGAATAGCTCAGGCAATCAAATGGCGCGTATGCACTGATGTTCGGCGTCGCGCTGCTCATGCTGGCCTTTGCTGCTGGCTCGGTTGGAGCGACTTCGACACGCCCCGATCGGTCAAAGCGTGGCCTGACAGACGGCGGCGGTCAGCCTGGGGCAAACCTCTCATTTCCGTTTATGGCACGTTTGAGACATGAGGCGATGTTCGCAGTTCGGTCGCTTTCGGGACGAAGCGGACATCGATCAAGCCACATCGATCAAGTTCGATTTATGAGTACGCGCTCTAGCGCTGCGTCGCGAGTTCCGCGGCGCGGCCAGGCGTGCCAAGCACCTTGGCTTGGTCCGTACCGCATTTGAAATCGCGCGCGATCTGGTCGGCTGCCTGGCGGGCCAGTTCGTCCGCGTTGGGGTTGGCCTCCGCGTCTACATAGGCGACGGGACAAACCCCGCCTGGCGGCAGCCTTGACACGACCAGTAACGGCTTGGCGTCCGGACCGCCGCCGTTGCTTATGGTTTGATCGACAACGTCCGCGATCCGCCACCGCTGGATCATGGCAAACGGATTGTTTCCCGCGATGCGCCATTCGATCGCAGGCAGCGCCGAGTTGAACGGCCCGAAGAAGGTTTGCGCGGCCGGCTCTTTCGCCGCCTCGACGCGATTGTGGCCTACCGAGACGGTTTCGTGCTTATCGTCCTTGCTGACGAGAACCACGAGCGTCGCCTTGCCGCGACAGACGCGGGTGGGGCTATCCTCAACCCGGACAGTAGGATCCTCGATCCAGCAATTTGCGGCCGCCATGGAGCTGTAGGAGCTGACCACGATCGGTTGGGGGGCGGCGTGCGAGGCAAACGTCGCGACGGCGAGTCCGGACAACGCCAGTGCAACCCTGGCGCCGATCCCTGATGTGTAAGGAGCTTCTCTCATTCCGGCGTTCTGGTCCGGAACTTGGTCCTTTTTTCGTGGAATCTGAGGAAGATTCGGGGAAGAAGACCGTCGAAACCCGAGGATTGAGGCGAGAGCGAGCTGAGATACCTCAACGGACCCTATCCCCTCATCCGGAGGAGCTTGCTCAGCAAGCGTCTCGAAGGATGAGGCCCGAGAAGTGAAGCCCCTCTCGCAACGCGGCAAAAGCCGTAGAAAGGAAGAGCCATGTCAGCAGAAATCAACATCTACAATCCCGAGGAACTTGGCCCTCCTATGGGGCAGTACACCCATGTGACGCGCGTAAGGGCGAACGAATTCCTGTTTGTAGCAGGAATGCTGTCGGGCGACGCCGCAGGCAATATCATCGGCGAGGGAAAATTCGAGGTTCAGACTGCGCAGGTCTTTCGCAACATCGAAGCGGCGCTGAAATCAGCCGGAGCATCCTGGGCCAACGTCGTTCAATTCACGACATACCTCGTCCATTCGCAGGACATCCCCAAGTTCATGGAGTTTCGTCTACGCGAATTCCCGAAGATGTTTCGGGATGGAAAGTATCCGCCGAACACGCTCATCATTGTGGACCGGCTTGTCAAGGAAGCTTTCCTGGTCGAAGTGCAGACGATCGCCGCCGTGTTGTAGATTCCAGAGCGTGATGACTTTTCTTCGAATCGTCATTCCGACATGACCTTTCGAGGATGGGTTGACCGCTTTCACAGGATCATATCGCGATCGAACAACTGCTTCGTGCTCGATCCGTCGCCATGATCTTCAATAATTCGGAGTTGCTTCCCACCGTCGATAACCTCGAACAAGACTTTTTCGTCTTTCGGATCGTCGCGCCATCGTCCGGGCTCATCGGCCCACAGGACGCGATTGCCTTCTATCCGACATCTATAAGTCCGAACAAAATTGTCTATTGGTCGGACGTAAGTTAGGAATAGTACGTCGCCGGTTGTTAGAGTTACCTGCATCAACTTCGGATCGCCGCCCATAATTGTCGCAATCGCCGTTCGGCAAATCGCCTCGACCTCGAAGGCCGGCGCACCTGATACCCGCGAGATGCCCGCGAACAACATTGTGAGCGTAATTAACCGAAGCACGAAAAGCACAGGGATATCTCCGGGCTTTTTCCCAGTCGCTTCTTCATATTCAGTCCTCGAACGTTGCGACGGCACTCAAGGCGATAGTGGTGGTGCAATTTGCGACCTCAATATTTTCGAGATGACAGCGACCGTTCGTCAAAAGGCACGATGGATCGGCTCGATCAAGGTGGTTCGCTTCGACGATCAAAAAAAGCAAAGAAGGCTGACCGGGGGACTGGTGACCCGGTCACCTCTGAAGAGATTCACTTTGGAGGCTGCGACGACTTGGGGAAAGCCGTCAGCATCCGGATTTTCCAAGTTCCTCCCTCGCGAACGTCTTCTGACGTCCAACGGCCAGCAACCTCAATCGGCGCTCCACTCTGATTTTTACCCGTGCCCATGCAAGACAAGATGCGACGGGCCGGGCGGGAGGGGCAAGCCGCTACAAATAGCGGTGGATAGCGCGCCGGGCACAACGGAGGCGACGCAGCAACCCGACACCGGCTTGACGCCAGGTCGCTCGATGTGCCGCCGCAACGCGCTCACGTAGCTGTGAGTGCCCAATGAGCCGTGCCGTGTGGCGTACCTCACAAGGCCTGCCTGCGCTTGGGATTAAATATCGGGTTGCTTTGATTTCAGAGCAGCCTCGTAACGATCAAGTCGAAGGAGCTTTGCGATGAAACGTCTTGCATTTCTAAGCTTTACCATCGCTACGCTGATTGCGCCGATCCAAGTTCAGGCCCAGCAATATGATCCCGCCGGGAACTGCGTCAGGTTCCCGCAGCAACCTAACCCGGAAGCAGAAACGCGGTATTTGCTCTCTCATCCGGGTATCCGTGTTTGTCCGGGACCGCATCCCGATCTGGACGCACAGAGGGAGGCTGTGGAGCAGGGTGCGAGGCAACGTGCAATCGATAACGCGCGCCTAAGGTGTTCCATGAGCGGTCACGTTTGCTGATAAAGTGGCAACTGCAACCATCGATAAACAAAGCGCGCCGCGGCCGGTCAACGCCACGCCGCGGCATCAGCGACACCGCGATCATTGCGGCGACCAGTCCGATAAAGATCAGGCTCCCCGGCGTTCCCATCATCCACATCGGTCCCTCCGATGCGTTCATTCGTCTCTCTCTCGCTCTCTCTCTCGGGGATTGTTGGCATCGCGCCGACCACCGTCGCGAATGACCCAGCGCAGCTTAGGAGTTCTGCGTGGCGCCAAGTCCAAAGCGGCGAACGATTTCCCGCGCATAATGCGCGTTCGCCGACCGGTCTGAATTAGGGTTCACGCCTCGGCCAAGCGGAAGCGTTCCCATCATTCGGCCAGGGTTGCGAGGCGGTGGCACGGCGCGTTCGCGCCTTTGCACGCCCCACGAATCTAACGAGATCAAACCGCCACGAGCTGCGCCGGCGCGCCGCTGGCGCGTTTCGGCTTTTTCGCTTTCGCTGGCGCAAACAGCGAGCAGGCGGCCAGCCCCGCAGTGTCGGCGACGCCGGGATCGCGCGACACCATCGCGGCGACGATGGCGCCGTCGATCAATAGCGCCAGTTGATGCGCCAGCATTACGGGTTCGCTCGCGCCCATTTCGCCCGCGAGCTTCTCGATATGGGCCAGAACGACCTTCTTGTGCTTCATTGCGATCGCGCGGAACTGCTTTGCGTCCTTGTCGTGCTCGCCGACCGCATTGATGAAGGGACAACCGTAGAAGCGCTCCTCGCCGAACCAGCTTTTCAGCGCGGGGAAGATCCGCGTGAGCTTCGTCTCGGCATCGCCGCCGCCTTGCTCGATCGCGCCGATGAACCATTCGCGCCATTGCTTGCCTTCGCTTTCCAGCACGGCATGCACGAGATTGGTCTTCGAGCCGAACAATTTGTAGAGCGTGGTCTTCGCGGTTCCGGCTTCGTCGATGATGGCATCGATGCCGGTGGCGTTGATGCCGTTCTTGCAGAACAGATGCGTTGCCGCCGAGAGCAGGCGGCCGCGCGCCGATTCATCGTCGCCGGTGGGAATAGGTTTCTTCCTTGAAACTGATTTGCCCGCTTTGCCCATGGGAACAGGTTAAACGCAGCAGCGCGTTTTCAGCAAGTCGCTTCTTCGTTGCGCTCAAAATAATCGCCTCTGAGCGGCAATTGCATCGCGTTTGAGCAAAGCTCCCCTGATCAATCCGCAGGCAGCCAGGCTTAAGCCGCTCCAGTGCTTGGCTTTTCGAAAAGCGCCGCGTCTGGCACGCTTCATGCAGGAAACAGACCGTTCGGTATCCTACCCCCTAGGGAGAAAACTGATGACCGCGGTCGCTCAGAAAACAGTGCTTACCGGCTGCCTCGCGCCCATCGACAAGAACGGGCTCGAGCAGCTGATCATCAACGGCAAGGCCAACCCCAAGGTGATCAAGACCTTGAAGTGCAAGACGGTGGCCGAAGGAAAATTCCGTCATGCCAACTATATCCGCAACCTGCCGCCCTACATCGTGGACGAGCCGCCGGGGCTGCTCGGCGACGACACCGCGCCCAATCCGTCGGAAGCCTCGCTCGCCGCGCTCGGCTCCTGCCTTGCGGTCGGGCTGCACGCCAACGCCGTGCATCGCGGCTGGACCGTCAACAAGCTCGAACTCGAGCTCGAAGGCGACCTCAACATCACAGCGGTATGGGGCACCGGCGACACCAGCGAGAAGCCGGTCGGGTTCACCGACGTGCGGGTCAAGGTCGACATGGAATGCGAGGGCATCTCGGCCGACGAGGTCAGCGCGCTTGTCGCCCATGTCAAGAAGTGGTCGCCGGTCGCCAACACCTTCACCCGGCCGGTCAATCTCGAGGTCGGCATCTAACAGCTGGCGGCAACAGGCATCGGCGGGGAGGGCGTCATGGGTTCATTGGCTGTATCGCGTATCGAGGCACTCGATCGAGGTGGGCCTTCCATCGCTGATGAAGTGGCTAGCATTGCCCGAAAAGAGCTGGCGCCGCTGGCGTCGGCGATCGACCACGGCGAGGTCTATCCGGCCGAGGTGCTCCGGCGTTTCGGCGAAGTCGGCGCCTGGCGCAGTCACCTTCCGCATGAAGGCCCGGCCGATCTGCGCTGTGCCATCGAGGCGATGGCTGGTATCGGCGAGGTCTGCGGCGCGACCGCATTCATGGCGTGGTGCCAGAACACGCTGGTCTGGTACGCCGGCAACTCCTGCAATCTGAAGCTCGCCAGGCGCTTCGGCGACGGCTTTGCCAGCGGCAGGATTCTCGGCGGCACCGGCCTGTCGAACCCGATGAAGAGTTTCTTCGGGATCGAGAAGCTGAAATTGAAAGGCCGCAAGACCGACGGCGGTTATGTCGTACGCGGCGCGCTGCCCTGGGTCTCCAATCTCGGACCCGACCATTTCTTCGGCACCATCTTCGAGCGCGAGGATGCACCGGGCGAGATCGTGATGTTCCTCGCGGATTGTGCCGATCCCACGATCACGCTCACCCCGTGCAAGCCGTTCCTCGCCATGGACGGCACCGGCACCTATGGCGTGCAGTTCCGCGACGTTTTCGTGCCGGATGAATTGATCCTGGCCGAGCAGGCCGGCCCGTTCGTGAAGAAGATCCGCGCCGGCTTCATCCTGCTGCAGCTCGGCATGGCGCTCGGTCTGATCAAGGACTGCATCAACATCATGGACGAGGTCGACAGCTCGCTCGGTCATGTCAACCGCTATTTGCCGCAGCAGCCGGTGCACTTCAAGGAACTGTTCGGCGAACTGGAGCGCGAGACCATGGCGCTCGCGCGCGATCCCTACAACACCGAGGACGCCTATTGGCGCAAGGTGATCGCGCTGCGGCTGCGCGCGGGAGATGCCAGCGTCGCGGCCGCGCACGCGGCGATGCTCCACTGCGGCGCGCGCGGCTACCTGAAGAGCCATCGCGTGCAGCGCCGGCTGCGCGAGGCCTATTTCGTCGCCATCGTCACGCCCGCCACCAAGCAGCTCCGCAAGATGCTGGCGGACGGCTAGAGCATGATCCCGAAAAGTGGGCACCGGTTTTCGGAGAAGATCATGCTCAAACACGAATTTCCCGAGTCCACCCAAGACCACCCACCACCTCAACGGAGAGGCTGCCAATGACCGAAGTACTGATTTCTGCCAGCGAACTCGCCGAATTCATCAAGAAAGAACCGTGTGTCATCGTCGACACGCGCAATCCTGATGCCTACGCGGCCGGACATCTGCCCGGTGCGGTCAACGTGCATGAGATCTTCACCTATCTCGCGACCTCGACGCCGGAAGGCATGACAGAATTGAAGACAAAGTTCGCCGATGCCTTCGGCGGCGCCGGACTGTCGGGCAAGGAAACGGCCGTGATCTACGAGCAGTCGATGAACTCCGGCTTCGGCCAGTCCTGCCGCGGCTATTATCTGCTCACCATGCTCGGCTATCCCAAGGTGAAGGTGCTGCATGGCGGCATCGATGCCTGGGCGGCGGCGGGCCTGCCGGTGACCAAGGATGTGCCGGCGCCCGTGAAGGCCTCGTTCTCGATCGTGCCAGAAGCCGGCGACATCCTGATCGATGCCAAGACCATGCTGGCCGCGCTCGACAAGCCCGGCATCGCCATTCTCGACGTGCGCGACGTCGACGAATGGATCGGCGACAGCTCGTCGCCCTACGGCAAGGATTTCTGCCCGCGCAAGGGCCGCATTCCCGGCGCGGTCTGGCTCGAATGGTACCGCATGATGAAGCCGACCGCGGAGGGCCCGCGCTTCAAGTCCAAGGATGAAATCCTGGCGGAATGCGCCACCGTCGGCATCTCGCAGGGCACGCCGGTCTATCTCTACTGCTTCAAGGGCGCGCGGGCGTCGAACACGTTCCTCGCCCTGAAGAACGCTGGCGTAAAGGACGTGCGGATGTATTTCGGCTCCTGGAACGAATGGTCGCGCGATCCCTCGCTGCCGATCGACGAAGGTCTGCCCACCGCTGCCATCGTAACAGGCAAAGCGGCATAGAACCTGCATGTTTCGTTGCTGCCCGGCGCCGAAAAGCCGGGCAGCAACTTATTTTTCCGGGCAGGGCGACGGGCTTCCGCTGCTCCGGGTGCGACAAAGGGGCGCAAGCGATGTCCACTTTCGATGATCCCTTCGATTCCGGGCGCGAGCTCAGGCGAAACGGCTGCAGCTGCGGCCAGCATCGCTCCAGTGCCGAACATGACCATGCCGAGCGCGCGCTGCGCTGCGAACAGGTCGCAAGCGAAGACAAGCGCTACGAGGGCGTGGTCGCTTCTGCCGTCATGCGCGCGGTGTTTCCGAACGATGCGTCGCGCCGTGCCTTCCTGAAATCGGTCGGCGCCTCCACGGCGCTCGCCGCGCTGTCGCAATTCTTCCCGCTGAAGACCGCGACCGAAGCGTTCGCGGAAGCTAGCCCAGAGAAGAAAGACCTCAAGGTCGGCTTCATTCCGATCACCTGCGCGACGCCGATCATCATGGCAGCACCCCTCGGCTTCTATTCAAAGCACGGGCTGAATGTCGAAGTGGTGAAGACCGCGGGCTGGGCCGTGGTCCGTGACAAGACCATCAACAAGGAATACGACGCTTCCCACATGCTGGCGCCGATGCCGATCGCGATCTCGCTGGGCCTGGGCTCGAACGCGATCCCCTTCGCGGTGCCCGCGATCGAGAACATCAACGGGCAGGGCATCACGCTGGCGACAAAACACAAGGACAAGCGGAATCCTGCGGACTGGAAGGGCATGAAGTTCGCCATCCCCTTCGACTATTCCATGCACAATTATCTCCTGCGCTATTATCTCGCCGAGCACGGCCTCGACCCCGATACCGACGTGCAGCTTCGCTCGGTGCCGCCGCCGGAGATGGTCGCGAACCTGCGCGCCGACAACATCGACGGCTTCCTCGCGCCCGACAACATCTGCCAGCGCGCGATCTATGACGGCGTCGGCTTCATGCACATCCTCTCGAAGGAGATCTGGGACGGACATCCCTGCTGCAGCTTTGCCGCGAGCAAGGAGTTCATCACGGGATCGCCGAATTCGTTCGCGGCGCTGACGCGCGCGATCGTGGATGCCACCGCCTATGCGTCGAAGGCCGAGAACCGCAAGCAGATCGCGGAGGCGATCGCGCCGGCGAATTACCTCAACGCGCCGACGACGGTGCTGGAGCAGGTCCTGACCGGCACCTATGCCGACGGTCTCGGCAACGTGAAGACCGACGCCAAGCGCGTCGATTTCGATCCGTTTCCCTGGCAGAGCTTTGCGGTGTGGATGCTCACGCAGATGAAGCGCTGGGGCCAGATCAAGGGCGAGGTCGACTACAAGGCGGTCGCCGAGCAGGTCTATCTCGCCACCGACACCGGCAAGCTGATGGCCGAGATGGGACTCGCGCCGCCGTCGTCGTCGTACAAGTCGTTCTCGGTGATGGGCAAGACGTTCGATCCCGAGAAGCCCGACGATTATCTCGCCGGCTTCAAGATCAGGAAGGCGTCGTGACGCAATGACGCGGATGCATCTACCCCAGTCGTCCCGGCGAAAGCCGGGACCCATACGCCGGGAACTCTCGTTTGGCACCTGTGGCAGATACCTTTCGCATCAAGCAACGCCGGTGGTTATGGGTCCCGGCTTTCGCCGGGACGACGGACGAAAGGGCGATCTCGCATGACCGCCTCGCTCCGCTTCCGCGCCGCGATCGTGTCCGTCGCTCTCTTCGTGGTCTTCCTCGCGGTCTGGCAACTCGCGACACGCTCGACCTCGGCTGTCGCCACCATGACCCCGGAATATGCCAAGCTGATGGGGGCGACCGCCACGCAGGGCAAATCGGCGATGCCGGGTCCGTCCGACGTCGGCGCGAAATTGTGGGAGCATCTGAAGCGGCCGTTCTACGACAACGGGCCGAACGACAAGGGGCTCGGCATCCAGCTCGGCTATTCCATTGCCCGCGTCGGGCTGGGCTATCTCATCGCCGTGCTGGTCGCGATACCCCTTGGCTTTTTGATCGGCATGTCGCCGCTTATCAGCCGCGCGCTCGATCCCTTCATCCAGATCCTGAAACCGATCTCGCCGCTCGCCTGGATGCCGCTCGCGCTCTACACCATCAAGGATTCCGGGCTGTCGGCGATCTTCGTGATCTTCATCTGCTCGGTGTGGCCGATGCTGATCAACACGGCGTTCGGCGTGGCGAGTGTGCGGAAGGAATGGATCAACGTCGCGCGCACGCTGGAGGTCGGCACCTTCAGGCGTGCCTTCACCGTCATCCTGCCGGCGGCCGCACCGACCATTCTGACGGGCATGCGGATCTCGATCGGCATCGCCTGGCTCGTGATCGTCGCGGCCGAGATGCTGGTCGGCGGCACCGGCATCGGCTACTTCGTCTGGAACGAGTGGAACAACCTCTCGATCACCAATGTGATCATCGCGATCTTCATGATCGGCCTGGTCGGCATGCTACTCGACCAGGTGCTGGCACGCGTCACGCGCCTGGTCACGTTTCCGGAGTAGGTGTGGTGACCGACAAGTTCATCTCCATCGAGGGCATCGCCAAGCGCTATCCGGGCGCGGGCGGCACCACGACGACCGTGTTCGAGAACCTCTGGCTGTCGATGGAGCGCGGCGAGTTCGCCTGCGTGATCGGCCATTCCGGCTGCGGCAAGACCACGGTGCTGAACATTCTCGCCGGCCTCGATGAGCCGAGCGAGGGCGCAGTCATCGTGGACGGGCAGGCGATCGAGGGCACAAGCCTCGACCGCGCCGTGATCTTTCAGAGCCATGCGCTGTTGCCGTGGCGCACCGTGCTCGGCAATGTCGCCTACGCCGTCACCTCGAAATGGCGGGGCTGGGACCGCGCCAAAGTAAAGGCGCATGCGCAGAAGTTCATCGATCTCGTCGGCCTCACCGGTTCGGAGCACAAGCGGCCGTCTGAGCTGTCGGGCGGGATGAAACAGCGCGTCGGCATTGCCCGCGCGCTCTCGATCACGCCAAAGATCATGCTAATGGACGAGCCGTTCTCCGCGCTGGACGCGCTGACGCGCGGCACGCTGCAGGACGAGGTACGCCGGATTTGCCTTGAAACCGGGCAGACCGCGTTCATGATCACCCATGACGTCGATGAAGCGATCTATCTCGCTGACAGGATCTTCCTGATGACCAACGGGCCCGGCGCGGTGCTGGCCGAGATCGTGGAAAATCCGCTGCCGAAGAACCGCGGCCGCATCGACCTGCACCGCCATCCGCTCTATTACGGCCTGCGCAACCACATCATCGATTTCCTGGTCAGCCGCAGCAAGACTTTTGCGACTGAAGTGCCGAACCATGATCCGCGCCATGTGCCGCTGGTGCGGATCGGCCGGACCGAGCCTACCATCGTATCTGCGCCGAAAGTGGTGGACACCACCGCGACGCAGGCGATTGCGCGTTAAACTCAAGACGGGGAGACGACCCATGAAACGATCCGACCTCACGGAAAAGCTGCTCGACATCAAGCGCGAGAAGGGCTGGAGCTGGAAATACATCTGCGAAAAGATCGGCGGCTATTCCGAGGTGCTGATCGTGGGCGCGATCCTCGGCCAGATGAAGCTGACCAAGCCGCAGGTCGCCAATGCCGCCGAATTGTTCGGCCTCTCCAAGAGCGAAACCACGATGCTGAACGAGACGCCGATGCGCGGCGAGGGCATTCCGATGCCGCCGACCGATCCCTTGATCTACCGCTTCTACGAGCTCGTGATGGTCAACGGCCCGGCCTGGAAGGCGCTGATCGAGGAGGAGTTCGGCGACGGCATCATGTCGGCGATCGATTTCGACATGGTGATGGAGCGCCTGCCGAACCCGAAGGGCGACCGCGTCAAGATCACGATGAGCGGCAAATTCCTGCCCTACAAATATTACGGCGCCAGCGGCAACGTGCCGGAATACGGGTTCAAGGAGGGCTGACGGCCGCCCAAGGGCTATCCGCCCAGGCTGGCAAAGGCCTGTTTGATCTCCCTGACGGGAGCCATCTCGCGCACATAGGTGAAGGAGCCCTGTTCCTTCATCTCGCGGGCGCAGCGCAGGAACGTGGCCAGCGCGCAGCGTGACAACGCGCCGCCGACGCTGATGCGCTTCACGCCCGCGGCGGACAATTGTTCGACGGTGAGGGTAGGATCGGCAAATCCCATCACCAGGTTGAACGGCTTCTTCACGGCCGAGACGACCGTCTTGATCGTGGCAAGGTCGTGAATGCCCGGTGCATAGAGCACGTCGGCGCCCGCGGCCTCGAACGCCTGCAGTCTCCTGATGGTTTCGTCGAGGTCGATGCGGCCGTACAGAAAATTCTCCGCGCGCGCCGTCAGCATGAACGGCACCGGTAGCGAGCGGGCGACCTCGACGGCGGCGTGGATGCGCTCGACGGCGAGCGCGAAATCGTAGATCGGGGCCTGCCTGTCTCCCGTGGCGTCCTCGATCGAGCCGCCGATGGCGCCCGCCTCCGCGGCGAGGCGGACGGCCGCGGCGGCTTCTTTTGGTTCATGCGCGCCGCCGTTCTCGAGATCGGCGTTGACCGGAAGCTCGGTCGCTTCCACGATGGTCCGGCAATTCTCGATGATGGCGTCGCGGCTCGCGCCCACGCGGCCGAGCATATTGGCAAGCCCGAGGCTCGTGGTGGCGAGCGCCTCGAACCCCATCGCCGCCAGCAGCCTCGCGGTCCCGGCATCCCAGGGGTTCGGGATGATGAAGGCGCCGGGCCGCTCATGCAGCGCGCGAAACAGCTTTGCCTTTTCCGTCTGGGTCCGCATGTCGGCTCCTGCCGTGCTTGTTCGGAGACAACGGCATAGAGCCGTTTTCGACATTCAACAAATTTGTTATTTTTCTCTATACCATCAGCTTTTTGCATGAGGCCGGCATGGACAGCGACGCGCTCAACACTTTCCTCGTGGTTCATCGCAGTGGCGGCATTTCCAGCGCCGCCAAGGCGCTGCATCGATCGCAGCCGGCGATCTCGCGGCGCATTGCGCTCTTGGAGCAGGAGCTCGGCGTGCCGCTGTTTGAGCGGGTCGCTGGCCACACGCGCCTCAGCGACGCCGGGCGGGTGATGGTGCCCTATGCCGAGCGCGCCGTGGCCGCGGCGCAGGATGCGGAGAATGCGGTGCGCGCGCTGCTGCGGCAGAACGCGGGGCCGGTGTCGCTTGCGGTGGTCGGCACGCTGGCCGGCGGCCGGCTGTCGAAAATCCTGAAGAGGTTTGCGGCGGCGCATCCCGACGTCAGGTTGACGCTGTGCACGGCCACCAGCGGCGAGGTCAGCGATCTGATCCGGCGGGGCGAGGCGACCATCGGTCTTCGCTACAATCGGGATCGATCAAGCGATCTCGATTGCGAACTGCTGTTTGCCGAACCGCTGCAGGTGGTGTGCGCGCTCGATCATCCGCTCGCGGGACGCCGTGTTGCCACGCTGGCGGATTTGCGCGGCGAGCGCTGGATCGCCTTTCCCGAAACGCCCGGGCGCCCGGAGCTTTCGGCCTCGCACGTGTTCGCGATATTCCTCACGCAGGGACTGGGCGAAATCGAGTGGACGCCGGTCGACAGTCTCACCGCGCAGAAGCGCCTGGTCCAGGCCGGGCTGGGCATCGCGCTGCTGTCGCAGAGCCATGCGGCCGAGGAGCTGAACGCTGCCGCGATCTCGACGATACGTGTCGGCAACCTCACGGCGAGCCACGACGTCGTCGTCGTGACGCGGCACGGCGGCTTCCTGAGCGCGGCGTCGCGGCGGCTGCTGGACATCATACGGGCCGATTATGCCAGGGCGGAGCCCGCCCGCCGTGGCGCGGCATCCAGAACGATGCCCGGCGGTCGCGCACGCCGCGCACGCCGGACGAGCGGCCGCTAAAGCGTGATGATTTCAGGATGAATCATCATCACGCTTTAGCTTCTTGGTTGCGCATGATCTCCGCGCAAACGCGTTCCGCGTTTGTCGCGAGGGAAAACCGCTACACACTTTTCCGGATCATGCGCTAGGTTCCCGCCTTCACCTGCGCGGCAGCCACCGCCAGCAGCTCGTCCATCTTGGCGCGGACGTCGGTTTCCGTGGCGGTGCCGCCCTTGGCGGCGATGTCGGCCAGCACCTTGCGCACGACGCTGTCATCGCCGCCGTCGAACTCGGCCGAGACCAAGTCCCGGGCATAGGCGTCGGCCTCGCCGCCGCTCTTGCCGAGCTTCTCCGCGGCCCACTGGCCGAGCATCCGGTTGCGGCGGGCCACGGCCTTGAATTTCTCCTCCTCGTCGAGGGCGAATCTCTTCTCGAAGGCCTCTTCACGCTTGTCGAAGGTGGTCATGGGATTGGGTTCCGAATCGATGCCCGGAAAAGCCCCGGGGCGGCCTCGTTGCGATAGCCCAGTTTAGGCTTACATATCCCTCGAAAAATGACGAAAACCGTCGCTGCGACAACATAACTGAGACGGTAAAACTACCTTCGCGGGAGGCGGGATCGATTGTGCTGGAGGGCCCAATCAGATAGCGTGCCGAAAGGTCAGGTTCTCGTTCTGTTTCGTGGAGTTCCCGGCCTTCACGGCAGCTCCGTCGTGGGTCCAGTCCTTGTCATCCGGAGCACACCAAATTCATGGATTTCAACAACACACGGTACATCCCAATGAGCCGTCGACGCCGCATTTATGAAGGCAAGGCCAAGGTTCTTTATGAAGGACCGGAGCCGGGCACCCTGATCCAGCACTTCAAGGACGA
>DATMNV010000155.1:0-17527 GCA_035568535.1 Bradyrhizobium sp. | reverse complement strand
TTCGAGATGATCGAAACGCTTTACGGCGTCGGCTACCGCTTCAAGGAAGCTTGATTCCCGCGCGGGGAGCCGCGCTGACGCCAACGCCGGTCTGGGGTAGGATGCGATCGGCGCCATCATCGAACGCAGTGTTAGCCCTTGCTTGACCGAACGCAGCCCGATCCAGGTGTGAACGCGCAGGACGGCTCCTCGTCGCTGGCCCTGGATGGCGCTGCCCCGGAGGCGCCCAAGCTCAGGGGATGGATGCGGCCGCTCGGCTGGCTCAGCCGGGCCGGGCAATTCCTGTTCACGCTCTCCTTCTCGAGCCTGACCCGGCGCATCGTTTCGCTCAACATCGCCGGTCTCCTCGCGCTGGTCGCGAGCATCCTCTATCTCTCGCAATTCCGCGCCGGCCTGATCGATGCCCGCGCGCAGAGCCTGCTGGTGCAGGCCGAAATCATCGCCGGCGCGATTGCGGCTTCCGCAACGGTGCAGACCAACACCATCACCATCGACCCGGACCGGCTGCTCGATCTGAAGGCGGGCGAGTCCATCAAGGGACCGGACGAGGATTCGGCGCTGGATTTCCCGATCAATCCGGAACGCGTCGCCCCCGTGCTGCACACGCTGATCTCGCCGACCAAGACCCGCGCCCGGATCTATGATCCGACCGGCGGGATGCTGCTCGACAGCCGCAATCTCGAAAACGTCATGCGCTTTCCGCTGCCGCCACCGACCTCGCCCGGACTGGTCGAGCGCGCCCTGACCACGGTCCGCACCTGGATCAACCGCGGCGACCTGCCGCTTTACCGCGAGCTCCCGGCCGAACGCGGCATGGACTATGACGAAGTCGCCGACGCGCTGAAGGGCCAGAAGCGGAGCATGGTCCGCGTCAACAGCCGCGGCGAGGTGATCGTCTCGGTCGCCGTCCCGGTGCTGCGCTCGCGCACGATCCATGGCGTCTTGATGCTGTCGACCCAGGGCGACGACATCGACCAGATGGTCACCGCCGAGCGGCTGGCGATCCTGAAGGTCGGCGGCGTCGCCTCCGTCGTCATGATCGTGCTGTCGCTCCTGCTCGCGAGCACCATCGCAGGCCCCGTGCGCCGGCTCGCCGATTCCGCCGAGCGCGTCCGCCGCCGCATCAAGACGCGCGTGGAAATTCCCGACTTCACCCGGCGCCGCGACGAGATCGGCCATCTCTCCGGCGCGCTGCGCGACATGACCGGCGCGCTCTACAACCGGATCGAGGCGATCGAGATGTTCGCCGCCGACGTCGCGCACGAATTGAAGAACCCGCTGACCTCGCTGCGCTCGGCGGTGGAAACGCTGCCGCTCGCGCGCAACGAGCACAGCCGCTCCCGGCTGCTCGCGGTGATCGAACATGACGTCAAGCGGCTCGACCGGCTGATCTCCGACATTTCCGACGCCAGCCGCCTCGATGCCGAGTTGCAGCGGCAGGACATGGCGCCGGTCGATCTGCGCCGCCTGCTGACGACGCTGACCACGGTCGCCAATGAGACCAAGCTCGGCCACGATGTCGGCGTCGAAGTCCGCTTCGAGGGCCGCGGCCTCACCGACACCTTCTCGGTGCCCGGTCATGACTCGCGGCTCGGCCAGGTGATCTCCAACCTGCTCTCCAACGCGCAATCCTTCTCCAACCCCGGCGGCAAGGTCCGCATCCTCTGCCGCCGCCAGCGCACGCAGATCGAGATCGTGGTCGATGACGACGGTCCCGGCATTCGTCCCGATGCGCTGGAGCGCGTGTTCGAGCGCTTCTATACCGACCGTCCGCACCAGGGTTTTGGTCAGAACTCGGGCCTCGGCCTGTCCATCTCCAAGCAGATCATCGAGGCGCATAGCGGACGCATCTGGGCGGAGAATCGAGTGGGCCCTGTCGGCGAAGATGGCGAGCCGACGGTTGCCGGCGCGCGCTTCGTGGTCAGGCTGCCGGAGCCATGAAACCGGCCATCAGCGAGCCCTCAAGCATCCATGCTTCCGCGGTGAAGGTGGGCAGCCGCGCGGTCCTGATCCGCGGCCCCTCGGGCTCGGGCAAGTCGCGCCTGGCCTTCGACCTGATCCTCGCCGGGCGCTCCGGGCAGCTTCCGGCCACCGTTTTGGTCGCCGACGACCGTGTCCGACTCGACACAGTTGGCGAACAATGTGTAGTCCGGCCCGTCCAGGAGTTGGCCGGCTTGATCGAGATTCGGGGCCTCGGAATACGGCGCTGCGACTTCGCTGCTGAGGCGGAAGTTGGACTTGTGGTTGATTTGCAGGCGACCGACGCCGAACGCCTGCCGCCGCCGGAAGCGCTCCAGACCAGACTTTTTGGTGTTCAAATACCGCGAATCCCCGTCGCGTGCGGCTTTTCACCCCTGCCACTGGTTGTCGCGGCGCTGACGACAGCCTGCGGTTTAAAATCTGTTAACGATTCGGGCGATTGCTTTAAGGGGATTGGTAACCATATCACCCCCACATTAGCGACCGAATAGACCGGCGCTGCTCCCCCTTCTCGAAAGCCAGATTCCGGGAGACCAGCAAACATCCCCTCTTGCGCGGGGGCTCTGGATGGTCAAAGTGGCGCGTTCGTGCGGTGCACCAAAAAGCACCCGCGAGGAGTTTCCGATGATTGGTCTTGTACTGGTGACCCATGGGCGCCTCGCCGACGAGTTCAGGGCGGCGCTGGAACATGTCATGGGTCCTCAAAAACAAATCGAGGCGGTGACGATCGGCGCCGAAGACGACTCCGATCTCTGTCGCAGCGACATCATCGAGGCGGTCAACCGCGTCGATACCGGCGACGGGGTCGCCATCCTCACCGACATGTTCGGCGGCACACCCTCCAACCTCGCCATTTCCTGCATGAGCCGTCCCAAGGTGGAAGTGCTCGCGGGTATCAATCTTCCCATGCTGGTCAAGCTGGCAAAAGTTCGCGAAGAGCGCTCGCTCCCCGACGCGATCGCGATGGCGCAGGAAGCCGGCCGCAAATACGTCACCATCGCCAGCCGGGTCCTCGCCGGCAAATGATCGACGACGACGAGGCGCCGGCGGAGAATATCCCCGGCTCGCACGTGCCTGCGGGCGCCGTCTCCAAAGAGCTTCTCATCATCAACAAGCGCGGCCTGCACGCGCGAGCCTCCGCCAAATTCGTCCAGACCGTCGAACGTTTCACCGCCGAGGTCTGGGTCACCCGCGGCAGCGAGACCGTCGGCGGCACCTCGATCATGGGCCTGATGATGCTGGCGGCGGGACCCGGCACCACGGTCACGGTGTCGGCGATCGGTCCCGACGCGGAGGCGGCGATTGCCGCGATCACGGACCTCGTTGAGAGCAAGTTCAACGAGGAAGGGACGTAGCGTCCCCGGCCGCGGCGCTTGGCGCGAGGCAATTAGATTCGATTGTCAAACAGCCAATGGCGCAGTAACGGGCCTCATGGTTCGAGACGGCGCTGCGCGCCTCCTCACCATGAGGGTTTGGTTTTCGCGCCACTTGTTACGACCTCATCCTGAGGAGCGCGCATAGCGCGCGTCTCGAAGGATGGCCGCACAAAGACTGCAGCCACAACTTAGCATTCCCGCGACACATTTTGTGCCCGAGTGATGCATGGTTCATGTCCCTCGAAATCAAAGGGCGCAGGGAATGCCGGATGCCGGAACGCACCCGCAGCCTTGCGTGCAAATTGGTGGAAAGCACGCACGCAAGTCGTGACAGGTACGCCGAACATTCCGGCATTCCCTGCGCGATGGTTTACGGCTTACTCCGCGCTCTCCCCGGTGTCCGGGCTTTTTAGCCACCGTCGCTCTTTCGAAGCGTTTCGAAAGAGCTTGATCCCAGCATCGGGAGATCAGGACCACGCGTCTTCGCCGTCCGCACCAGCCTGCGATCGTCGTTCGCTGGCCCCTGCGTCCACCGCAACCCCGCCTCACGTTTCGTGACGATTGGCCGTAACGCCCCTCTTGACGAGGCGGGATGGCGCGATATAGGCACGATTTCTGATTTTCGTAAAGATGGATTTTGATGGCGCGCGGGCCGGATCAACCGATCGGTTTGAATCGGTTCGTGAAATCAGTGTTTCGCGCACGCGATTTTGCGGGCCAAGGCGACGTTCTTGCGCGCGATGAACGCCAAAATCGCGCAAGTGATTTGCCCGTCGGGTCAACGTTCGCGCGCTCGCCTCCGACCTCAGCCGGTCTTCACGTTGACCGACACCTCCATGCCGAGCTCATCTTCCGGATCGCCCCAATAGCTGCCCGACAGCGGTACGGCCTGCACAGGCGTGCGGGCGACGCCGACACGGATCAGGTCGCGATTGCCGACGATGCCGTTGGTGGGATCGAACTCCACCCAGCCGGAGCCGGGGACGTAGATCTGGCACCATGCGTGGGTTGCGCCGCCTCCGAGACGGACGGGGCCATCGCGGTCGGGCACGTAGACATAGCCCGTGACGAAACGCGCGGCGAAGCCGAGCGAGCGCGCCGCTTCCATCATGAGCAGCGCGAAATCCCGGCAGGTGCCTTCCTGATGCGCGATGGTCTGGCGAGGGGTTTGTGTGCCGCGCGATCCGCGGCGCTTGTAGGAGAAGCTTTCGGCGATCGCCTCGTTGAGCGTCATCAGAAGTTGGCCGGTCGGCCTGCTCGTCCCGCGGACAACGAACTTGTCGAGCCAATGCTCGACACCGTCATCTTCCGCATGCTGGCGCCGCATATAGGGCACAAGATCCGGCAGTTCTTCATCCTCGTAGCAGAACGGATGGTTGCGCGCGTACTCCTCGATGCGGAAGTCAGGCGCGTTCTCCGGCGTGTGGTCGAGCTGGATGGAGGTCTCGAAGCGCAGCAGCGTGGTCTTCTCGGTGAAGTCGACCAGGGTGATGCAATTGCCGAAGACGTCGTGGATCCATCGGATCTCGGCGGGCCGCGGTGTCACTTCCAGACGGCAGTCGAGCAGCCTCTGATCAAAACTGTCGCGCGGACGAAACATGAGCTGATGCAGCCCCGGCCGCACCGGATTCTGGTAGCGATAGGTCGTGGTGTGGTGGACTGAGAATACGGTCATGGGATGTCAACGGGCTCCGCCTTACTGTAACGCCGATGACCGATTTGCGAAGCATTTGCTGCACCGCCCGCCCAAACATAGTTTCGTAGGATGGGCAAAGCGACCACATGCGCGGTGTCTCAACCCGCGAAGGCGGAAGCGTGCCCACCATGATCGAGATTGAAATCCGCGCGGTGGGCACAGCGCTTGGCGCCTTTGCCCACCCCGCGCAACGACAAGTTCGATCATTTCCGCGGCGGCTGGATATAGACTTGCCACGCAGTCGATGGCCCCGGATGTCCCTGGAAGAAGCGCTGGGTGGTGATGATCTGCTCCGGCGCGTCCGGCGCGTTTTCCTTCATCCATTTTTCGCACACCGGCAGGCGTCCGTCCGTGGTGTCGCAGATGCCGATGAAGCCGAGACGCTTCGCTTCCTCCAGCGACGTCAGCCCCGATGACCAGACTTCGCCCGGCGTGAGCGGCGCGGGATGATCGGGGCTGTAGAAGGTCATGGGTTCGCCGATCTCGGTGGTGCCGGCGACCACGGCCCAGCGCGAGCCGAACTGCCGGCGCCACATGTCGGTCAATTCGCGGGCGAGCTGGGCGCGCGCGCCATAGCTGTTGGCGCTGTTGGGATTGTGCTCCATCTCGATGACGGCGATGCGGGGTGCGGCGACGAGCGTGGCAAGCGAGAGCACGAGCCAGATCGCCGTGATGCGGAACAGCGCGCCCACGGGAATGCGCAAAGACGGGATCGCGACCAGCGCCAGCGGCACCAGGAAGAACAGCGAGATGCCCCAATCGGTCTTCATATAGACCGCAAAGATCAGCCCGCCGAGCGGCGGCCCGATCGCGACAATGGCCTGGATCCACCAGACGTTCAGTGCCTGCGAGAGGTTGACGCCCGGATTGGAACCACGCGACCAGGCATGCGCGATCCAGCGCGGCGGCCAGGCGAGCGCCAGTGCCGCCAGCGCGACCGGCAGCGCGAGCAGCGCGAGATTGTGTCCGATATAGCCGAGCACGAGCTGCGCGCTCTGGGCGCGGTCCGACAGGCCGTAGACATCGCCGGCATAGGTGAGCGGCACGAAGTCGACCTGCTTCAGCCAGATCAGATGCGGGATCATGGCCACGATCAGCGTCGCGATCGCGACCCACGGCGCGGGCGACGCCAGGAATTTCAACCGGTCGGGATGGATCAGCGCGGCGAGACCGATGGCGCCGATCATGGTCAGCACCCAATATTTGGTCATCAGCGCCAGCGCGCCGGCAAGCCCGAGAAAAATGCCGCTCTGCCAGCTGCGTTTCTCGAACGCATTGAGATAGGCCAGCACCACCAGCGGCAAGGTGACGAGCTGCAGCAGATCGGGATTGTACTTAAAGCCCTTGAAATTGAAGATCGGGTAGAGCGCGAGCATCACCACGACAAAGAAGGCGCGGCGGTAGTCCACCACACGGATCGCGATGAACCAGCAGATCACAAGCCCGATACCGAGCGTCGCCATCGCCAGCGCATAGGTGGCCCAATCCTGCACCGGGAAGAAATCGAACCACAGGCCCGCGATCCAACCCGAGAGCGGCGGATGCTTGCCATAGCCGAACTGGAACTTCTGGCCCCAGGCGAAGGCCTCTGCGACGTCCATGTGAACGTCCTGGGCCGCCTTCAACTCGATCAGAATCCTGGTCCAGAGCACGCCGTGCACCAGCGCGAAGCTGATCACGAGCCAGAGGGCGGTATCCGGGCGCGTGGCGCGCGAGGCGAGCCACGCCGAGAGCCGCCGGAAGCTCAATCGGCGGCGCCGGCGGCCGGCAGTGGCGGGCAAAGAAGAGGCAGTCGACATGACCTCACGGGTAGCGCGTTTTAAGCAGAAGTGGAATCAGCTTGGCGTGAACAAAACCCTTTAAAATCCAGCAATATGGTTGCCGCACCGAGTCCCGAATGCTATCCCGCGCCCCATGACGAGCGTCCCCATTTCCAACATCCGCAACTTCTCCATTGTCGCCCATATCGACCATGGCAAATCGACGCTGGCCGACCGCCTGATCCAGATGACCGGTGGACTGACCGATCGCGAAATGGCGGGCAAGGAGCAGGTGCTCGATTCCATGGATATCGAGCGCGAGCGCGGCATCACCATCAAGGCGCAGACCGTCCGGCTGCACTACAAGGCCAAGGACGGCAAGGATTACATCTTCAATCTGATGGACACGCCGGGCCATGTCGACTTCGCGTACGAAGTCTCGCGCTCGCTCGCCGCCTGCGAAGGCTCGCTGCTCGTGGTCGACGCCAGCCAGGGCGTGGAAGCGCAGACGCTGGCCAACGTCTATCATGCCCTCGATGCCGGCCACGAGATCGTGCCGGTGCTGAACAAGATCGACCTGCCGGCGGCTGAACCCGAAAAGATCAAGCAGCAGATCGAGGACGTGATCGGCATCGACGCCTCCGACGCCGTGATGATCTCGGCCAAGACCGGGCTTGGCGTCGGCGACGTGCTGGAGGCGATCGTGACCCGCCTGCCGCCGCCCAAGGGCGACCGCGAAGCGACGCTGAAGGCGCTGCTGGTCGACAGCTGGTACGACGTCTATCTCGGCGTTGTTGTGCTCATCCGCGTGGTCGACGGCGTGATGAAGAAGGGCGGCCGCATCCGCATGATGGGCACCAACGCGGCCTATGACGTCGAGCGCGTCGGCTTCTTCACGCCCAAGATGGAGCAGGTCGACGAGCTCGGCCCCGGCGAGATCGGCTTCATCACCGCCGCGATCAAGGAGGTCGCCGACACCCGCGTCGGCGACACCATCACCGACGACAGGAAGCCGGTGACCGAGATGCTGCCGGGCTTCAAGCCGGCCATTCCGGTCGTGTTCTGCGGCCTGTTCCCGGTCGATGCCAACGATTTCGAGACGCTGCGCGCGGCGATGGGCAAGCTCCGCCTCAACGATGCGAGCTTCTCCTATGAGATGGAAACCTCCGCCGCGCTCGGCTTCGGCTTCCGCTGCGGCTTCCTCGGGCTGTTGCATCTGGAGATCATCCAGGAACGGCTCTCGCGCGAGTTCGATCTCAACCTGATCGCGACCGCGCCGAGCGTGATCTACAAGATGAAGCTCACCGACGGCAGCGAGATCGAGATTCACAATCCCGTCGACATGCCCGACGTCGTCAAGATCGCGGAGATGGAGGAACCCTGGATCGAGGCGACCATCCTCACCCCCGACGAATATCTCGGCAGCGTTTTGAAACTGTGCCAGGACCGCCGCGGCGCGCAGAAGGAGCTGACCTACGTCGGCTCGCGCGCGATGGTGAAATATGATCTGCCGCTGAACGAAGTCGTGTTCGATTTCTACGACCGCCTGAAATCGGTTTCCAAAGGCTATGCCTCGTTCGACTATCATCTCACCGACTACAAACCGGCCGATCTCGTCAAGATGCAGATTCTCGTCAACGGCGAGCCGGTCGATGCGCTGTCGATGCTGGTGCATCGCACCCGCGCGGAAGGGCGCGGCCGCGCCATGGTCGAGAAGATGAAGGAGCTGATCCCACCGCACATGTTCCAGATCCCGATCCAGGCGGCGATCGGCGGCAAGGTGATCGCGCGCGAGACCGTGCGCGCGCTGCGCAAGGACGTCACCGCGAAATGCTACGGCGGCGACATCACGCGCAAACGCAAGCTTCTGGAGAAGCAGAAGGAAGGCAAGAAGAAGATGCGGCAGTTCGGCAAGGTCGACATCCCGCAGGAAGCCTTCATTGCCGCGCTGAAGGTGGATAGCTGAGGCGTCGGCCTGCTTCCGGCAGCCGCGAAGGCGAACCGCCCGCGCGTGGGCTCGCCCACCTATTCATCTCGCAGGACGCATGGCCGGGCGCACCATCAGCAGGACGCCGTCGTGCCTGATTTCGTGAAGCCGGATTTTCTTGCGTCCCTCTTTTTCAGCGCTCTCCGTTTTTTGGTTACGGTTTCCAGTGATCTCAGCGGCTGCAGCTCCGTGTTGAAGGCATCTTTCAGCAAACTCTTGAGACGGCCCTGATACTCGTGTTCGCTAAGTTGAATTTTCTGTTTCATCGTGCACTCCACTCTGCAATCCACTTCGTGACCACTGCCCGCGTTGAGAAAAAGGCCGCGCGATTCCGTTTGGCTGTGACGACGGAGCCGTGCGGTTCATCGCGCCGCGCACGCCGCGTGAAAGATGTGTGCGCAGGCAATGAGGTGGCCTTGATCGTCAAAATTAGCGCTCAGTTCGGAAATGCAGCGCAAGGTCCATCGTGGGGTAGAGCACGGGAGATGCACGAACTGCGACAATGTAACTGTCTGATTGGCACGCCGGGCGAGAGCAAAAAGCAACTGAAAACGGCGCTGTTCGCTCATCGAAATCGTCCCGCTTCCGGCAGGTTTGATGCGACCCGCGCCTCGGCAGCACTGAATCTCGCCTCGATTTGAATCGCATTCGATCGGCGGGCCGTTTACTCTGCGTCAATGTTACGCATCTTATCCGTATCGATCGCAATCCTCTCGCTGCTACCGACCGTGACGTCAGGCGCGCCCGCCCAGAAGCGACACGTCGCGCATTGGCATGGCTATGGCTTCCTGCCCGGCTATCATCAACCGCCCAACAATGCTGTTCCGGTGTTTGGCGCGAAGGGAGCCGCAACCGGCGAGCCCGACTATTCGCCCTTCTATTATGGGTACAACGGCGAGCGATACTATTTCGGCCGTCCCGGGTTTTCTCGCGGACGCTACAATGGCGGCAGCTTTGGTCCATGCTGGAGCTGGACGCCGATCGGCCCGGCGTGGAATTGCGGGTAGGAAGCTGTTATTGCCTCCGCTGGAGCTGGATCGCCAAGGATTGAGCCCTCAAGCGTAACATGTTACGCTCCGTGCATGGCCACACCGAAGAAGACCGGCAAGAAGACGAAGGCTCGAACGCCGCAGCAGCGCATGGCGGCGCGGCGCCGGCGCTTGCGCGCGCAAGGCTTGCGTCCGGTGCAGCATTGGGTGCCGGATTTGCGCGATCCCAAAGTGCTCGCGGAAATTCGTCGTGAGATAAAGCTGATGGCGCAGCACCCGGAAAATGACGCGATCGATGACTGGATCGAGTCGGTCTACGATTGGGAATCGTGGAAATAGCGCGTGGCGATGTCGTGCTGATGGTCGTTCCGAGCGATCTCGGGCGGCCGCGGCCCGGCATCGTCGTTCAGGGCGACGAATTTACCGCGGGCCTTTCGACCATCATCGTCTGTCCTGTTTCGTCGGACCTGCAGGACGGACTTTCGCTCCGGCCGCTGATCGAGATCGCGCCGGAGAATGGCCTTCGCCTCCGGTCGCAGATCATGGCAGATAGATTGGTCGCGCTTCGCCGCGATCGTATCCAGAGGGTCATCGGTAGAATCGACGCGGAAACTTCCGAGAAGCTGGATCGCGCGCTTCTGTTGGTGCTGGGTTTATCGCGCTGACTGACGCTGCATATAGGGTCGATCTGCACCTTGCCCTATCGCGCCGAATAGACCACCATTGCACCCGCGCGTACCAACAAGACCAAAAGCGCGAGGAAACGCATGAGCAAGGTCGCCCGCTTCAACTATGGCTGGGTTGTCGTCGGCGCGGGCGCGCTGATGACTTGCGTCGGCTTCGGCTCGATGCTGTCGCTGGCGGTGTTCCTGCAACCGATTTCCGAGGCGATGGGCTGGTCGCGCGCGGGCGTGTCGGCTGCGGCGACACTTGATTTCCTTTTCATGGGTGTGGCCGCGTTCTTCTGGGGCACGCTGTCCGACCGGTTCGGCACCCGCATCGTGGTGCTGGCAGGAAGCCTCCTGCTCGGCCTCGGGCTGGTGACGGCGAGCCAGGCGCAGAGCCTGTGGCAATTCCAGCTTCTGTTCGGCGGGCTGATCGGCATTGCCGCCGGCAGTTTCTATGCACCGATGATGGCGGTGGCGAGCGCCTGGATCGTGCAGCATCGCAGCCTTGCGGTTTCGCTGGTGTCCGCCGGCATGGGCGTGGCGCCGCTGACGGTGGCGCCTTCCGCGAGCTGGCTGATCACAACGTACGACTGGCGTACCGCGATGCTCGTCATCGGCATCGCCGCATGGGCGCTGCTGATCCCGGCTTCCTTCCTAGTGCGGCCGGCGCCGCAAGGTGAAAGCACTGCCGCCACGAATACCAGCGATACGCCGGAAAGCGAGTGGACCGCGGCACAGGCATTCCGCACGCCGCAATTCATCGCCCTGGCAGGTGCGCATTTCGCCTGCTGCGCGGCGCATTCGGGTCCGATCTTCCACATGGTGTCCTATGCGGTGGTTTGCGGCATCGCGCCGCTGGCCGCCGTCACGGTCTATAGCCTCGCCGGTTTCTCCGGCCTCGGCGGCCGTCTGCTGCTCGGGGCGCTGGCGGACCGGATCGGCGCCAAGCCGGTCCTGGTCGGCGGTCTGTTCGTGCAGGCGCTGTGCATCGCGACCTATCTCGCGGTCGCGCAACTCGGCGAGTTCTACGCGCTGTCGGTCGTGTTCGGCCTCGCCTATGGCGGGGTGATGCCGCTCTATGCCGTGCTGGTGCGCGAATATTTCGGCGCGCGCATCATGGGCACGGTGTTCGGCGCGGTGTCCGCGTTCGCGAGCCTCGGCATGGCGCTGGGGCCGTGGGCCGGCGGCTATGTGTACGACACGTTCCACGCCTACACCTGGCTGCACGCCGGCTCCTTCGCGATCGGGCTGGCCGCGGTTGCGGTCGCCCTCAGTTTCCCCTCCAAACGCCGGCAAGCCCTCGATCTCGGCCGCGCCACGGCCGCCTGAGAGTGCCCTTGCTCTCCCGCCTTAGATGGATCACTGTTGCCGGCAACAATTGATCACTCGATAAAGAGGGGCGAGGAGACAAGATGAACAAGCCTCACGGCGTTGGCCTGGTCGAACGCGCCTGCGCGCTGCAGCCGCTCATCACGAGCGAAGCCGACGAGATCGAGCGGACGCGGCGGCTGACGCCGAAGGTCACCGCGGCGCTGATCGAGAACGAGCTTTACCGGGCGCTGCTGCCGCGGAGCGTCGGCGGCCACGAGGTGCCGCTCGAAGTCTTCATGCAGATGCAGGAGGAGATCGCCAAGGCCGACGCTTCGACGGCCTGGTGCCTCGGCCAGTGCGCCGTCTGCGCCATGACGGCGGCCTATCTCGAGCCGGATGCCGCGAACGAAATCTTCAACACGCCGCCCGGGATTCTCGCCTGGGGCGCAATCGCGCATGAGGTGAAGGTCGTGCCCGGCGGCTACCTGGCGAATGCACGCTGGGATTTTGCCTCGGGCTCGCGGCAGGCGAGCTGGTTGGGGGCGCATGTGAAGATCGTCGAGGCCGACGGCACGCCGCGCAAGAAGAACAACGGCGCGCCGGAAATCCGCACCGTCCTGTTCCCGATGAGCTCGGCCACGATGTATGACGTCTGGGACGTGATCGGGCTGAAGGGCACCGGCACCGATTCCTATTCGGTCGAAAACCTGTTCATCCCGGAGAAATTCGCAGCGCTCCGCGACGAGCCGAGCGCGGTGCGGGAGAAGGGCCCACTCTACAAGCTCACCACCAACGCCGTGTTCAGCATGGGCTTTGCCGCGACCTCGCTCGGCGTCGCCCGCGCCACGCTCGATGCCGCGACGGATTTGGCGCGGAGCAAGATCCCGCAGGGGATGGGTGCGATGCGCGACAACAACGCGGTGCAGGGCGTGATCGGCCGCACCGAAGCGAGCCTGCGCGCCGCGCGCGCCTATCTCTATTCGACCGCCGCCGAAGTCTGGCGCGACCTCGAACGCGGCGAGAACGTCACCGAGGCCCATCGCATCGCGATCCGCATCGCCGCGACCTGGACCATCCATCAATCGGCCGCCGTGGTCGACACCGCCTATCACATGTCGGGCGCAACCGCCGTGTTCGCCAGAAATCCCTTCGAGCGGCGCTTCCGCGACATGCACGCGATCGCGCAGCAGATCCAGGCGCGCGACACCCATTACGAGGACGCCGGCAAGGCGATCCTGTCGGCCAATCTCGCAAAGCCGCCGACATCGCGCTAAAGGAACCCAAAGCAAATAGCCGTTCACCTTGCTTGCCGCGTGCTCTATCCTCGGCGGGATGAAGAGCAGTGCCAGGAAGAAATTGCAGGCGAAGCCGGCCGGCGCGGATCGGCCCGATCCCGCCGTCGCCGCGGTGTTTGACGGCTATCCAAAGCCGCTCAAAGTCAAATTGCTGGCGTTGCGCCGCATGATCCTCGACACCGCACGCAAGACCGAGGGCGTCGGCGCGATCGAGGAGGCGCTGAAATGGGGACAGGCAAGCTATCTCACCAGCGAGAGCAAGAGCGGCAGCACCGTCCGCATCGACCGCGTCAAGGAGGCCGCCGACCAGGTCGCGGTCTACTTCCACTGCCAGACCAACCTGGTCGAGACCTTCCGCGAACTCTATCCGGAGCTCAGCTATAGCGGCAACCGCGCGATCCTGCTGGAGGCGGACAAGAAGCTTCCCGAGGCGGAGCTCCGCCACTGCGTGGCGCTGGCGCTGACGTATCGTCTGGGCAAGCGCAAGTCAGCGCGTCGCTCGCGCCTACGCCACCAGCGCTGACTGCAAATCGTCGGCCGAATCCGCGTCGCATTGCGCCTTCAGGAGCTGGACCACTTCCGCGTTGGGCCGCGCGCGGCTGAACAGGAACCCCTGGCCCTCGTGGCAGCCTTCGGCGCGCAGGCAGGAGAGCTCGGCCTCGGTCTCCACGCCTTCCGCGGTGATGGTGACGCCGAGGCCCCTGCCGAGGCTGACGATCGAGCGGATGATCGCCTGCGCGTCGCGGTTGGCGTCGAGATCGCGCACGAACGACTGGTCGATCTTGATCTTGTCGAAGGGAAAGCTGCGCAAGTAACTCAAGCTCGAATAGCCGGTGCCGAAATCGTCCATCGAGATGCGCACGCCGAGCGCGCGCAGCGCATGCAGCGAAGCCAGAACCTGTTCGCTTTTCTCGAGCAGCAGGGTTTCGGTGATTTCGAGCTCGAGCCGCTTCGGCGGCAGACCGGATTGCTTCAGCGCATCCATCACGATCGAGAGCAGATTGGAGGTGCGGAACTGCGCCGGCGACAAATTGACGGCGACCCGCACGTCGTCGGGCCAGACCGCGGCGTCCATGCAGGCGCGCCGCAGCATCAAGACACCGAGCGAATTGATCAGGCCGGTTTCCTCCGCGACCGGGATGAACTCGCCCGGCGAGATCATGCCGCGCTCGGGATGCGGCCAGCGTACCAGCGCCTCGAAACAGGTGATGCGCCCGGACGCCAGGTCGACCAGCGGCTGGTAATAGGGCGTCAGCACGTCGTTCTGGATCGCGTCGCGCAGGTCGAGCTCGATCTTGCGGCGGCTCTGCGCGCGCGCATCCATGCCGGCCTCGAAGAAGGAGAAGGTGCCGCGCGATTCCGTCTTGGCGCGTGACAGCGCCATGTCGGCGTTCTTCAGGAGCTTTTCGGAGTCATCGCCATCACCCGGCGCCATCGCGATGCCGATAGTGGCGCCGATGACAACCGAATGGCCATCGAGCAGATAGGGATCGGCGATCGCCTCCAACAGCCGGCGAGACAGCAGCGCGGCATCCTCGGGCCGCGCCAGCCCGGTCTGGACGATGGCAAACTCATCGGAATTGAGCCGTGCCAGCACATCCTCGTCGCGCAGGGTCGAGCGCAGACGTTTTGCCACGCCACGCAATAGTTTGTCGCCGACGCCGTGTCCCAGCGTGTCGTTGACCGACTTGAAACTGTCGAGGCCGAGCACCAGCACGGCGGCCTTTTCCGCGCTGCGGCGGGTGTGCAAGAGGATCTCGTCCATCTGGTGGCGCAGGAGATTGCGGTTCGGCAGTCCGGTCAGCCCGTCGTGCTGGGCGAGAAAGGCGAGCCGCGCTTCGGCGCGCTTGCGCTCGGTGATATCCATCAGCGCCAGCAGCACCGCCGGCCGCTCGTTATAGACGAGGTCGCGCGAATAGATCGCCAGATCGATCAGCGTGCCGTCGGCCTTGACGTGCTTCCAGGTGCGCGCCACCTGCTCGTCGCTGGAGAGAGCGCCCGCCCAGGGCGCTTCGCTGTCGAAAGCCTGCAGGGTGCGGATGGTGAGCTTCTGGAACTCGGCGCGGCTATAGCCGTAATGCGCGACTGCGGCGTCATTGACGGCCAGCACATGTTCGCCGTCGACTGCGCAGACGATCATCGGCACCGGATTGCTGTCGAACAGCAGCCGGAACGAGGCCTCGCGCTGCTTCAGCTCGGTGATGTCGACGCGCAACCCGATGACGCCCCCGCTTTCGGTCTTCCGCTCCTCGATCAGGATGACGCGGCCGTCGGCAAGCTTCTGCTCATGGCGCTCGCCAGGCTGGCTGAGTTTTTCCAGCCGCTCGGCAATCCAATCGTCCTCCTGGCCGATCGCCTCGGGATAGTCGCCGCGTTCGACGCCGATGCGGATGGTATCGGCGAGCCGCGCGCCGGGCCGAAACAGGTCGGCGCTGCGGCTGTAGATCTCGGCGTATTTCTTGTTCCAGAGGATGTAGCGGCCTTCGTCGTCGAGAAAGACGATGCCCTGCGGCAGGATGTCGATCGCCTCGCGCAGCCGCTCGTGCAATTTGCGCGCCTCCGCGATCGCGACGTCGGCTTCCGCGCGCGTGCGCTCGATGTCGGCCATCCCGGCGGACGCGCGCGATCTACCGATGGACCGCCCGCAGCTCGCTTTGGCGGGCCGCCCGAACACATGGGCACTCGGGGCAGACTTCCGCTTCTTATGTCGTGTTGGCCGGAGCCTCGGCATTTACCGTCTCAAACTCGCATTCGCGCCCGCCCTTCTCGGCCAAGTGTCTGAAAAAATGGTATCTGCTTGCCGCAGAACACCGCTTGAAGAGCAACGCCTGCAAAACCAAGCCTGGTTCCGATTGCCGGTTTGCGGGCGAATACGCAACCAACAACATACCATCGGTTGCACAACGACCTCCGATGGGCAGGATATTGCCGTCCGCACCGCCAAATCGTCGCCACTCGATGACGGTCGTGTCACACGCCACGGGAATGCGCAGCGAATGCGCCGATTGTATTTCGTGCGCACCAATTTTGATCAACGCGCAAGACAGTTATCGCAGGGTTAAGCGCAAACCCCATAGGTTGCATCATTGCTGACCGCAATCGGCTAAAGCGCAGCGGAATGCGCTAGTGGAGCGGATTTGACGTTCGCTACCCCGCTTGCGGCGAATTCGTAAGCGAACGTCAAATTCAAAGCTCCACTAGAATCAATATTTTGCTAGTGGTCCTCTAATTCCAACATTCGCAAAGGTGACCACTGCAACGGGATGCGAATGTTGGAATTGGACCACTAGTTCGAGATTTCGATCGTGGTATTGCGCGCTCCGTTGCGCTGGACCAGCGCAAACAGCGTCGCCGCATTCGATGGATGCAGCCTGACACAGCCATGCGAGGCCGGACCGCCGAGCCGCGAGATGTCATTGGTGCCGTGGATGGCGAAGCCGTAATGGAAGAAGATCGCGTGCGGCATCGGCGAGTTGTAATATTTGCGCGAAAACTAGGAACGCATCATCGCCTGCGGCCCGCCAAAAATGCTTTTCATGAATACGCCCATTAACTTTAAGATACAGGTGCGTGATCTCGCCGCGCGGCGCCGCCCGTCAAAGGGTTTTGGCCGCGCGGGCCTTGCGAGCTGGCCTTGAGGCTGATGATAGCGCGGGATCATCAATCAATTGCGACTGGCGCAATACGCCCTCTTCCCTGTACCCATCGCAGGCGAATAGAGTAGGCCGATGCAAGCGCGCCCGATTCTCATCCCACTTCTGATCGCAATAGTCGCCGGCAGCTTTTCCGCGCGAGCGCAGGACAAGGGCACGCTCAACCCGCAGCCATTGCCGCCGCTGGAAAATCCCAAGGATCCGAAGCTCGGGGCCAAGCAGCTCTTTGCGCGAAAATATCTGCCGTCGGCGCAGCCGACCAAGGTGATCGGCGAGTACATCAAGGGCTGCATCGCGGGCGCGGCGCAGATGCCCATGAATGGCGATACCTGGCAGGTGATGCGGCTGTCGCGAAACCGCTATTGGGGACACCCCGACACCGTCGCGCTGCTCGAGCGGCTGTCGGTCAATGCGCACAAGGATGCGGGTTGGCCCGGCATCCTGGTCGGCGACATCGGCCAGCCGCGCGGCGGACCGGCGCTGTCAGGCCATGCCAGCCATCAGATCGGGCTCGACGCCGATGTCTGGCTGACGCCGATGCCGGATCATCTGCTTTCGCGCGAGGATCGCGAGGAAATGTCGGCGGTCATGATGGTGCGCGACGACCGGCTCGATATCGATCCGAAGGCCTGGACGCCGCAGCACTGGATGGTGATCCGCGACGCGGCGATGGAGCCGGCCGTGCAGCGCATCTTCGTCAACGCGGCGATCAAGAAGGCGCTGTGCCGCGAGGCCAAGGGCGACCGGCACTGGCTGGAAAAAGTCAGACCGTGGTTCGGCCATGACTACCACTTCCACATCCGCATGAGATG
>DATMNV010000154.1:0-12253 GCA_035568535.1 Bradyrhizobium sp. | reverse complement strand
CGCGGAATGTTTCGGCCTGTCGGACCTGAAGGGCTACCGCACCGGTGGCTCCGTGCATTTCATCGTCAACAACCAGATCGGCTTCACCACCTATCCGCGTTACTCGCGCTCCTCGCCCTATCCGTCCGATGTGGCGAAGATGATCGATGCGCCGATCTTCCATGTGAACGGCGACGATCCCGAAGCCGTGGTGTTCGCGGCCAAGGTCGCGACCGAGTTCCGGCAAAAATTCCACAAGCCGGTCGTCATCGACATGTTCTGCTACCGCCGGCATGGCCATAACGAAGGCGACGAGCCGGCGTTCACCCAGCCCGTGATGTACAAGAAGATCGGCGCGCATCCGTCGACGCTCGATATCTACGCCAAGCGGCTGATCTCGGAAGGCGTGATCTCCCCAGGCGAAATCGACAAGGCCAAGGCCGATTGGCGCGCGCGTCTCGATGCCGAATTCGAGGCCGGCACCGGCTATAAGCCGAACAAGGCCGACTGGCTCGACGGCAAATGGGCCGGCTTCAAGATCGCCGACCAGGAAGAGGACGCCCGCCGCGGCATTACCGGCGTCGATACCGCCGTGCTGAAGGACATCGGCCGCAAGATCACCAAGGTGCCCGACGGTTTCCGCGTTCACCGCACCATTGCGCGCTTCCTCGACAATCGTGTCAAGGCGATCGAGAGCGGCGCCGGCATCGATTGGGCGACCGGCGAGGCGCTGGCGTTCTGCACGCTCCTGGAGGAAGGCCATCATGTGCGGCTCTCCGGCCAGGACTCGGAGCGCGGCACCTTCTCGCAGCGCCATTCGGTGCTGATCGACCAGGAGGACGAGAGCCGCTACACGCCGTTCAACCATCTCGGCGTCGACCAGGGCCACTACGAGGTCATCAACTCGCTGCTTTCGGAAGAGGCGGTGCTTGGTTTCGAATATGGCTACTCACTGGCCGAGCCGAATGCGCTCGCGATGTGGGAAGCGCAGTTCGGCGACTTCGCCAACGGCGCGCAGGTGCTGTTCGACCAGTTCATCTCCTCGGGCGAACGCAAATGGCTGCGCATGTCGGGCCTTGTCTGCCTGCTGCCGCATGGCTATGAGGGCCAGGGCCCGGAGCATTCCTCGGCGCGTCTAGAGCGATACCTGCAGATGTGCGCCGAAGACAACATGCAGGTCTGCTATCCCACCACACCCGCCAACTATTTCCACGTGCTGCGGCGTCAGCTGCATCGCGAGATCAGGAAGCCATTGATCCTGATGACGCCGAAGTCGCTGTTGCGCCATAAGCGCGCGGTCTCGCGGCTCGAAGAATTGGGCAAGGACACGACCTTCCACCGCATCCTCTACGATGACGCGCAGATGCTGCCGGACGAGAAGATCAAGCTCGTATCGGACGACAAGATCCGCCGCGTCGTGCTGTGCTCGGGCAAGGTCTATTACGATCTTTACGAAGAACGGGAAAAGCGCGGCGTCGACGACGTCTACCTGATGCGCGTCGAGCAACTCTACCCGGTGCCGCTCAAGGCGCTGGTGATGGAGCTTGGCCGCTTCAAGGGCGCGGAGATCGTCTGGTGTCAGGAAGAGCCGCGCAACATGGGTGCGTGGCACTTCATCGAGCCCTATCTCGAGTGGGTGCTGAACCAGATCCACGCGCCGAACAAGCGTCCGCGCTACGCCGGGCGTGCCGCGTCGGCCGCGACCGCCACCGGTTTGATGTCGAAGCACCAGGCGCAGCTCAAGGCGCTGCTCGACGAGGCGCTGAATTAAGAAACGACCGTCATGCCCCGCCATCGCGAGATGCGATGGCGGGCGACGATGACTGAGATTTATGACCGCGCAGGTTATTGAGGAAACAAGCCATGACTGAAATTCGCGTTCCAACGCTGGGCGAATCCGTGACCGAGGCCACCATCGGCCGCTGGTTCAAGAAGGCCGGCGAAGCCGTTGCCGTCGACGAGCCGTTGGTGGAACTCGAGACCGACAAGGTCACGATCGAAGTGCCGGCGCCGTCGGCCGGCGTGCTCGGCGAGATCTCGGCCAAGGATGGCGATACGGTTGCCGTCGGTGCGCTGCTCGGCCTGATCAATGAAGGCGCGGCCGGTGCCAGGCCTGCCGCGGCTCCAGCGCCCGCTGCCAAGCCAGCGGCGCCTCCTCCGCTGCCACCGGCCGCCGCAGCACCTGCTCCAGCGCCTGCCGCGCCGAAGGCTGCGCCATCGGATGGGCCGCTTGCGCCCTCGGTGCGAAAGCTTTCGGCCGAAAGCGGCATTGATGCGACGACCGTGCCGGGCTCCGGCAAGGACGGCCGCGTCACCAAGGGCGACATGCTGGCCGCGATCGAGAAGGCGGCCTCGGCGCCGACCCCGGTCAATCAGCCAGCGGCCGCGGTGCAAGTGCGCGCGCCGTCACCGGCCGACGATGCCGCGCGCGAAGAGCGCGTGAAGATGACGCGATTGCGCCAGACCATCGCGCGCCGCCTGAAGGACGTGCAGAACACGGCCGCGATGCTGACGACCTTCAACGAGGTCGACATGACCAACGTCATGGCGATGCGCTCGCATTACAAGGACGTGTTCGAGAAGAAGCATGGCTCCAAGCTCGGCTTCATGGGTTTCTTCACCAAGGCCTGCGTGCAGGCGCTAAAGGACATCCCGGCCGCCAACGCCGAGATCGACGGCACCGACCTGATCTACAAAAATTATTACCACATCGGCATCGCCGTCGGCACCGACAAGGGCCTCGTGGTGCCGGTGGTGCGTGACTGCGACCAGAAGTCGATTGCCGATATTGAAAAGTCGATCGCCGATTTCGGCCGCCGCGCCCGCGACGGCCAGCTCAAGATCGACGAGATGCAGGGCGGCACCTTCACCATCACCAATGGCGGCATTTACGGCTCGCTGATGTCGACGCCGATCCTGAACGCGCCGCAGTCCGGCATCCTGGGCATGCACAAGATCCAGGAGCGGCCGATGGTTGTCGGCGGCAAGATCGAGGCGCGGCCGATGATGTATCTGGCGCTGTCCTACGATCACCGCGTCATCGACGGCAAGGAAGCGGTCACCTTCCTGGTGCGCGTCAAGGAGAGCCTGGAGGATCCGGCGCGGCTGGTGCTGGATCTCTGAGGCGATGAACTGGATGGCCCGGCATCGACGACGCTTGGCGATCACATTTGTCGCTTTCATGGGGGCGATCAGCGCAGCCCTTTCTGGCTTTTCCGGTGGGCGGCTCGTGCAACATCATCTCGATTTTGGCGGCGGCTCTGATTGGAGCTATCTCAACGATCAGCTCGGCGTCGCCGTTTGGCTTTGCCTTCTGGCATTCATTTGCGGGGCGGCGTTTCTGGTGCTTGTTTGGTGGAAAGGACACAGAAATGATGACCGGTTCGCATAAGGCCAACATCGCCCGTCCGCGATGCTTTTTGATTGGGCGGACCGGACTGTGACCGACAAAGTAGCCATCATTACCGGCGGCAGCCGCGGCATCGGCCGTGCCACCGCACTTGCCGCGGCGGCGCGCGGCTTCCGGATCGTGGTCGGCTATGCCAGCAACAAGGCCGCGGCGGATGAAGTCGTGGCGGCGATCGAGGCGAAGAACGGCAAGGCGATCGCGGTGAAATGCGACGTCGGCGAAGAGAGCGATATCCTGAGGATGTTCGAAGCCGCCGACGAGTTCGGCAAGCTCGGCGCTCTCGTCAATAATGGCGGCATTGTCGGCAAGAGTGGTGTGCGGGTCGACGAGATGTCGGCCGAGCGCATCCAGCGCGTGATGGCGGTCAATGTCACCGGCAGCATTTTATGTGCGCGCGAAGCCGTCAAGCGGATGTCCACGAAACACGGCGGCAAGGGCGGCGTAATCATCAACATCTCTTCAGTTGCGGCCAAGCTCGGCTCGGCCAACACATATGTCGACTACGCCGCTTCCAAAGGCGCGATCGATTCCTTTACCGTCGGCCTTGGCCATGAAGTCGCTGCCGAAGGCATCCGCGTCGCCGGCATCCGCCCGGGGCTGATCGACACCGAAATCCATGCTTCGGGCGGTGAGCCCGACCGCGCCCATCGGCTCGCGCATATGGTGCCGATGAAGCGCGTCGGCCACGCAGAGGAGATTGCCAACGCCGTCGTCTGGCTGATGTCGGACGAGGCTTCCTACGTCACCAGCGCCATCCTTGACGTTTCGGGCGGGCGGTAACACCTGTCACAAGCTTGAGCTACAGGATTTAAATCATGGCTTACGATCTCGTCATTATCGGTACCGGTCCCGGCGGATATGTCTGCGCAGTGCGCGCCGCGCAACTCGGCATGAAGGTCGCTGTCGTCGAGAAGGACCCCACTCTCGGCGGCACCTGCCTCAATGTCGGCTGCATGCCGTCGAAGGCGCTGTTGCATGCCTCCGAGATGTTCGAGGAAGCCGGGCATTCCTTTGCCAAGATGGGCGTCAGCGTCCCGCCGCCGAAGCTCGACCTGCCGGCGATGATGAACTTCAAGCAGCAGGGCATCGACGGCAACGTCAAGGGCGTCGAGTTCCTGATGAAGAAGAACAAGATCGATGTCATCCACGGCAGGGGCAAGATTCTCGGCGCGGGCAAGGTCGAAGTCGCGGGCAGCGACGGCAAGGCGCAGCTTGTCGAAACAAAGAACATCGTGATCGCCACCGGCTCCGACATCGCGCGGCTGAAGGGCATCGAGATCGACGAAAAGCGCATCGTGTCGTCGACCGGCGCGCTATCGCTCGACAAGGTGCCCGGCAAGCTCCTCATCATCGGCGCCGGCGTGATCGGACTTGAACTCGGCTCGGTGTGGAACCGGCTCGGCTCCGAAGTCACCGTCGTTGAATTCCTCGATCGTATCCTGCCCGGCATGGACGGCGAGATCGCGCGGCAATTCCAGCGCATTCTCGAGAAGCAGGGATTCAAGTTCAAGCTAGGCGCCAAGGTCACCGCGGTGGATACGGGCAAGATGCTCGCCGCCAAGGTCGAGCCCGCGGCCGGTGGCGCGCAGGAAATCTTCGAAGCCGACGTCGTGCTGGTTTGCATCGGCCGCGTGCCCTACACCGAAGGACTGGGTCTGCAAGAGGCTGGCGTCGTGCTCGACAATCGCGGCCGTGTGCAGATCGATCCGCACTTCTCAACCAATGTGAAGGGCATCTACGCGATCGGCGACGTGGTCGCGGGTCCCATGCTGGCGCACAAGGCCGAGGACGAAGGCGTGGCGTGTGCGGAGATCATCGCGGGGCAGGCTGGTCACGTGAACTACGACGTGATCCCAGGTGTTGTGTATACCACGCCGGAAGTGTCCGCCGTCGGCAAGACCGAGGAAGAGCTGAAGCAGGCTGGTATAGCTTATACCTCTGGTAAATTCCCGTTTACGGCCAACGGCCGCTCCAAGGTCAATCAAACCACCGATGGATTTGTAAAGGTTCTCGCAGATGCGAAGACCGACCGTGTGCTCGGCGTGCACATTATCGGCATCGAAGCCGGCGAGATGATTCACGAAGCGGCCGTCTTGATGGAATTTGGCGGCGCGGCAGAAGATCTCGCCCGCACCTGCCACGCCCATCCGACCCGCTCGGAAGCGATCAAGGAGGCGGCGCTTGCAGTTGGCAAGCGAGCCATCCATATGTGATCGACGCCCGGCCCCGAGTCGGGCCGGGATAACATATGCTGCGCCGCCTGCTACAGCCGCTCTGGGTTCTGCTTGCGATCATCTTCCTGATCGAAGCCTGGCTCTGGGATCACCTCGAACCGATCGTGGCGCGGATCGTGGCGGCTATCCCGCTGCGCGCGTTCAAGCAATGGCTGGCCGAACGGGTCGACACGCTCTCTCCGGCGATGACGCTGATCGTTTTTGCCGTGCCGGTGCTTCCGTTGTTTCCGCTGAAGCTGGTCGGGCTGTGGCTGCTCACCCACGAATATTGGATGAGTGCCGTCTTCACCATCCTGTTTGCGAAATTCGTCGGCGTCGGTATCACCGCCTTCATCTTCGACGTGACCCGGCCGAAGCTATTGGAGATGGGCTGGTTCGAAAAGCTCTACGAGTTCGTTCTCACGCTGCGCGCCAAGGCAAACGCCCTGGTCGATCCGGTCAAGGCGCGCATCACGGAGATGCTGTCCGGCGCCGGCGAAGGCTGGTCGGCGCGCACGTTGCGGCTGATCCAGCGTTTCCGCAAGAGCGTGCACCAGGCGCGGTGAAGCGAACACTGTGCAAATCACGGCAGATCGTAGGGTGGGCAAAGCGATGGCGTGCCCACCATTCGCGGGGCACGCTCCATTCACGATGAGCCGCCGCGGCATCACGGCAGATGCAGCAGGCTCGCGTCGAAGATGCCGAGCACGGTGATCGCGATGCCGGCGAGCGTCAGCAGGCCGGAAACCCAGGCCAGCCAGATCATGCCGGTGATGATGGTCGCCGACGCCAGCACGATCGAAATCTGGAAGGCCGCCGAAGCCAATTCAAAGTGGTGATACTTCTCGGTGGCGACGTTGCGCTCCTCTTCCGCATGCTTGGCGCGCTCCGCCAGTTCCTCGCTGCCTTCGTGGGTCGACGGCTCGGAGCGATAGCGCGCCGCGGTCTTCTGCCATTCGTCGATCTGTTTCTGCACCGCGGCCTTGGTGGCGTCGTCGGTGGCCGCGCCGATCCCGAGTTTGGTCTGCTCGGCCGCGGTCTGCACCACGGTGCGGCGGATGGTCTTGGCCTGGAAGAACGCCCAGAGGTTCGAAGCCTCGACATTCTTGGCGATCGACTCGGTTTGCGCTCCCTTGCCCAGCGTCTCCGACAGTGCGAGGCAGAGCGCGATCACCGCGATCAGCAGTGCGATCTTCTTGTTCTCGCCGGAGATATGTTCGGCATGCTCCGCATGCTCCATGCTTTCATGTGCGCTCACGATTCCCCTCCGCTGCCATGGAGCTAACGATTGCCGAACAAATGTGGCCGGCGCAAGAGGCAAACGGATGTGACAGGAAGGTGTCGAACCTGTTTCAGCTTCGTGGATGCGCGCTGCGATAGACTTCCAGCAGGCGCTCGCTGTCGATGCCGGTGTAGATTTGCGTGGTCGAGAGCGAGGAGTGACCGAGCAGTTCCTGGATCGCGCGCAGGTCGCCGCCGCGCGAGAGCAGGTGGGTTGCGAAGGAATGCCGCAGCGCATGCGGCGTTGCACTGTCGGGCAGGCCCAGCGCGCCGCGCATCCGCTCCATGGTGAGCTGGATGATGCGCGGGCTCAACGGACCGCCACGGGCGCCGACAAAGATCGGTGTCTCCTGCGCCAACACATGCGGGCACATCGCGACATAGTCGGCAATCAGCGCCAGCACGTTCTGCAGCACCGGCACCATCCGGGTCTTGTTGCCCTTGCCGGTGACGACCAGGACATCGCCTTCTCCGGGTTTTGGCACGTCGCGGCGCTGCAGCGATAGCGCTTCGGAGATACGCAGGCCCGAGCCATAGAGCAGCGCCATCACGGCGGCGTCGCGCGCCAGCACCCAGGTCTCGCGGGTCTCTCCAGCGCGCTCGTCGGCATCGGCCAGACGCTTGGCCGCATTCATCGGCAGCGGTTTCGGCAGGGTCTTGCCGACCTTCGGCGCGCGAATGGCGGACAGCGCGCCAACCTTGCCCTTGCCCTCGCGCTCGAGGAAACGGCCGAACGAGCGCAGGCCCGCCAGCGCCCGCATCAGGGAGCGGCCGGCGATGTCATCGGCGCGCCGCATCGCCATGAAGGCGCGGATGTCGGTCGCTTCCAGCAGCGAGAACCGCGCCAGCGTCACCCGCGTGCCCCAATGCTCGCAAAGGAAATCGAGGCACTGCCGCAAGTCGCGCGCATAGGCCTCCAGCGTCTTCAGGGAGAGCCGGCGTTCGCTGCGCAGATGCGTCAGCCAGCGCGTCATCTCGCGCGCGACGGTCTCGTCGGCGCTGTCGAGTTCGATCGGTTGGATTGCCGGTTGGGCCATGCAGGGTTGCCAGCTGTGATTCCCCGAAATTATATCGCACCTCTTTCGTTTACCGTTCGCTAACTTGGGGTGCCGGCGCTAGCCTTAAGTGCCCAAAGGCCGATTCTCCATGGATGATACGACGCGCCAGACCAGTACCTCCGCCGCATCGACGCGCATTGTCGATGTGCTGGTGCCGGTCGCGCTCAACCAGACCTATTCCTACCGCGTGCCGCGCGGCATGGAACTGAAGGCCGGCGACGTTGTCGGCGTGCCGCTTGGCCCGCGCGAGGTGCTGGCGGTGGTGTGGGCGGAGAATGCCAATCCCGATCCCCGCCTGCACAATCGGCTGAAGGATGTCTCGGAAAAACTCGACGTGCCGCCGCTGAAGGCGGAATTGCGCTCGCTGGTCGACTGGGTTTCGGACTACACGCTCTCGGCCCGCGGCATGGTGCTGCGCATGACCTTGCGCATGGGTGAAAATCTTGGTCCCGAACGGGCGCGGATGGGCGTGCGGCTGGTAGGCCAAGCGCCAAGACGCCTGACGCCGGCACGGCGGCGCGTGATCGACGTGCTCTCCGACGGCCTGCTCCACGGCAAGTCGGAGGCTGCGAAGGAAGCCGGCGTCAGCACGGGGGTGATCGACGGTCTGGTCGACGAAGGCACCCTGACGGTAGAGGCAATGCCGCGCGCGCTGCCGCCGCCTCCGCCCGATCCGCACTTCGCGCAGCCGGAGTTCTCGCGGCAGCAGCGCGCGGCTGTGGATGCGATGCGGGCGCTTGCGGCCAATGGCAGCTTCCATGTCGCGCTGCTCGACGGTGTTACCGGCTCGGGGAAGACCGAGGTCTACTTCGAGGCGGTCGCCGAAACCATTCGCCGCGGCAAGCAGTCGTTGATCCTGATGCCGGAAATCGCGCTGACCGGCCAATTTCTCGATCGCTTCGCCGCGCGCTTCGGCGTGCGACCGATGGAATGGCATTCGGAACTGACGCCGCGCACCCGCGCGCGCAATTGGGCCGCGATCTCCGCCGGCGAAGCACCGGTCGTGGTCGGCGCACGCTCGGCGCTGTTTCTGCCCTATGCCGATCTCGGCTTGATCGTGGTCGATGAAGAGCACGACCAGGCCTACAAGCAGGACGACGGCGTGCATTATCATGCGCGCGACATGGCGGTGGTGCGCGCGCATATCGCCAAAATACCGATCGTGCTGGCTTCCGCCACGCCATCGGTCGAGACCGAGGTCAACGCGCGCAAGAACCGCTACCAGCGCATTGTGCTGCCATCACGCTTCGGCGGCCAGCACATGCCGCAGATCGAGGCGATCGATCTGCGGCGCGAGGCGCCCACACGGGGCCGCTTCATTTCGCCGCGGCTCGCCGGAGAGATCAATGTCGCGATCGAGCGGCGCGAGCAGGCGCTCTTGTTCCTCAACCGCCGCGGCTATGCGCCGCTGACGCTGTGCCGCGCTTGCGGCCATCGTTTCGCCTGCACCATCTGCGATGCCTGGCTGGTCGATCACCGCTTTCGCCAGCGGCTGGTCTGCCACCATTGCGGCTTCTCGATGCCGCGCCCGCATGCCTGCCCGAACTGCGCGGCGGAGGAATCGCTGGTCGCCGTCGGCCCCGGCGTCGAGCGGCTGCAGGAGGAGGCGGCCGCGCTGTTTCCGAACGCGCGCACCATGGTGCTGTCCAGCGACCTCATCACCTCGATCGAGACCATGCGCAGCGAGTTGAACGAGATCGCGGAAGGCCGGGTCGACATCATCATCGGTACGCAATTGGTCGCGAAGGGCCATCATTTCCCGCGGCTCAATCTGGTCGGCGTGGTCGACGCCGATCTCGGCCTCGGCAATGGCGATCCGCGCGCGGCCGAGCGCACCTGGCAATTGCTCAACCAGGTGATCGGGCGCGCCGGGCGCGACCGGGGTCGCGGCCTCGGCTATCTGCAGACGCATCAACCCGAACATCCCGTGATGAAGGCGCTGGTCGCATGCGACCGCGAGGCGTTCTATGCCAACGAGATTTCCTCGCGCGAGCGCACCTTCTATCCGCCGTTCGGCCGGCTCGCGAGCCTGATCATCTCCGCCGGCGACCGCCCCAGCGCGGAAGGTTTCGCGCGACGCCTCGTGGCGATGGCGCCGCGCGATGAGCATGTGCAGGTGCTGGGCCCGGCCGAAGCGCCGCTTGCGGTGATCAAGGGCCGCTATCGCTTCCGCTTGCTGCTCAAGTCCGCGCGCGGCTTCGACCTGTCGGATTATTTGCGCGAATGGCTCGCCGCGGGTCCGAAGCCGAAAGGCAATCTCAAGCTCGAAGTCGACGTCGATCCGCAGAGTTTTTTGTAGCTTGGCGGTTCCACATCCTCCGTCGCCATTCCGGGACGCGCCGCTTGGGGCGGGCCCGGAATCCATACCCTCGGTGGTGGTTATGGATTCCGGGCTCGCGACTTCGTCGCGCCCCGGAATGACAAGGGTTCAAAGGCAAAAAAGCCCGCCGTCATTCGCGACGGCGGGTTCTTTGGACGCGCAACAGATGCTGGCGCCGTTTCTGGACGCGATACTTGCCAGATTTTGAAGCGAGGAGTGCGCGAAGCGCTTACGAGACCACTTCGGCGGTGATCTGGCCGAGGCCGGAGAGGCCGAGGGCGCGCGCGGCACCCGTGGAGAGGTCGAGCACCCGGCCACGCACGAACGGGCCGCGGTCGTTGACGGTGACGATGATGGAGCGGCCGCCATGGCTCACGCGCAGCTTGGTGCCGAACGGGAGCGAGCGGTGGGCGCAGGTCATGGCGTTCTCGTTGAAGCGCTGGCCCGAGGCAGTCTGGCTGCCGGATTCATTGCCGTACATCGAGGCAACGCCGGAGAAGCTGTGCCCGGATCCGCCGATCGAGGCATTGGCGTCGCGCCAGGAGTCGGAGCGAGAACCGCCCCGCGGGCTCTCGGAGGCCTCGCTGACGTGGTGGAAGTGGTGTCCCTGGTGATGGTGCCTCGATTTGGCCGACGCCTCGGTGGCAGTCCCACCGATCAGGAGAGTAGCGGCAAATATGGCGAGCGCCGCGTTCCAGCGGGTTGCGGTTCCCGCCGTCATCTTCTTCGTAGCTTTCATTCAGTCTGTCCCTTTAAGGAAGTATTGCCACATACGTGACAAGTGGAACCCCCGTCCCAGTTTCGGGAGGGCGCCGTTTTGCGTTGCAATATGGCATGAATTGGGCAGTAATGGCCCGGTGTCTCGGGCTGTAACATCTTGTTACTTGGCCTACACCGATCAGAGTAGGTTCCATAACTTTGGTTTTAACTAATTTTTAACCAAATGAATACTTGGTAATACTGTAAAAACAAGTCGTCGTGAAAATCAGTGAGATGTGATCAAGTAATGCGCAAATGGAATGGCTCGCGCTTTTTCGTTCCGAAGGGAACCGCTTCGGTGCCATGCAGAGGGCGGATGGAACGGCAACGCGTTGTGCAGGAAGCCGGCGCCTGGGGGGCGTCGTGGCCCGATCGCGCGAATCCTGACGGTCGATTCGGTGACCCAAGTGATCTGCGGGGGCTACGGCGAGCGTGCACCTAAGAGCAGAGACGATCACGTCTCCGTCATGTTGCACCTGCGCTCCCTCTATGTTAGCAAAGCCGCGATTTTAACGACCCCGATGCTTCCTAGGTGTCGGTCGAAAATCGAAGTCCCGCTTGAATTCCAAGGGCTTGGATCGATAGGCGCTGCTCACGGTGGCGACGGTTCTTCCCTTGCGAGTTTAATAGCTAAAAGAGCGCGTCTGTGGCTGCAGAAGATCCGTCTGTTTCGGGAGTGTCCGGCCGTTATGCTACGGCCCTGTTCGAGTTGGCCCGCGATGAAAAATCCATCGACGCGGTCAAAGCCGATCTCGACAGATTCGAGGCCTTACTAAGTGAGAGCGCCGATCTGAAACGGCTGGTCCGCAGCCCGGTTTTTGCGGCGGAAGTGCAGCTGAAGGCGCTGTCCGCGGTGCTCGACAAGGCCGAAATCACGGGCATTTCCGCGAATTTCCTGAAAGTTCTCACCGCCAATCGCCGGCTGTTTGCTGTATCGGATGTCATCCGCGCCTTCCGCGCGCTGGTCGCCAAATTCAGGGGCGAGGCGACCGCGGACATCACCGTGGCCGAGCCGCTCTCTGAAAAGAATCTCGACGCCCTGAAGGCCGCGCTCAAGGTAGTGAGCGGCAAGGACGTCACCCTCAATGTGAACGTCGATCCCTCGATCATCGGCGGGCTTGTGGTCAAGCTCGGCAGCCGCATGGTCGATAGTTCGCTTCGCACCAAACTCAATTCGATCAAGCACGCGATGAAAGAGGCAGGCTGATGGACATCCGCGCCGCGGAAATTTCCG
>DATMNV010000153.1:0-34620 GCA_035568535.1 Bradyrhizobium sp. | reverse complement strand
CCGGCCGCTCGGTGGTCGCGAGCAGGAGGCCGAGCATCCGATTGCCCCACAATAGTCCGGCGAACTGGTCGGACATCTCGGCCACTTCACCGTCGACGAGTTTTGCCGCCCGCGCGCGGCGCATGAGCTCGCGCAAGCCGCCGCGGCTGGCCTCGATGCCGATCTCGTCCAGCATCCGCGCCACTTCCGGCGCGCGGACCGCTTCCGCAATGGCGAGGCGAAACACGGCGACAACAGTGGGATCGCTGGTCTCGCGCAACAGCTGTGCGCCGAAGGCTGTGAGCGCCTGCCGCAATGTCTCACGGTCGCGCAGCTCGGGCAAATCGGCTGGCATGGTCAGCCGCCTGGCGCGCTCGCTGATGCAGGCAATCAGCATGTCCTGCTTGCTGCCGAACAGGGCATAAAGCTCGCGTTTCGAGGCTCGTGCGCGCGTCGCGATCTCGAGCGTCGACGTCTCGGCAAAGCCGCGCTCGGTGAATGCCGAAAACGCCGCCTCCAGGATACGCCCGCGAACGGAACGCTCCGAAGTCCCCGCCGCAACCGGCTTCACAGTCTTTTTAACCGCCATTCTCGTCCTTGACTTGGTACCGATAGGTACCATACATTCAAAACAATTGGTACCAAACGGTACCAACATCAACCCACAGAAATCTGAGGTGCCGTCATGGCAAAACCTATCCTCGTCACATCCGCCGCCGGCGGCCGGCAAGGCAAGACCGGCCGTCATGTCTCCGAAATGCTGCTCGCTCGCGGCGTCCCCGTGCGCGCTTTCGTGCACAAGCTCGACGAACGCTCGGAGCATCTCCGCGCGCTCGGCGCCGAAATCTTTGAAGGCGACTTCCTCGACATGCGCTCGGTGCAGCGCGCCGTCGAGGGCACTTCCGCAATCTATTTCGCCTATCCGGTGCAGGACGGGCTGATGGACGCGACCGCGGCGATGGCGCGGGCCGCGCGCGAAGCCAAGATCACGCGGCTGGTCAATCTGGTGATGCTGCAGTCCTCGCCGGATGCGCCGACGCCGCGCATGCGGCAGAACTATCTCAGCGAACAAGTGTTCGAATGGGTCGATATCGGCGCGGTGCATATCCGCGCCACCCTGTTCTATGAGAACGTCGCCTCGCTGGTGCGTCAGAGCCTGCCCGCGCAGGGCGCGATCCGGCTGCCCTGGGGCAGCGAGAACACCGTGCTGCCGCTGGTCGCGGGCGAAGACGTCGGCCGCGTCGCGACAGGCCTGCTCACCAGCCCCTCTTTGCAGCCCGGCAGCTTCACCCGCATGATCGGCACCGCGATCTCGCTGAAGGAAATCGTCGCGACCTTTGCCAAGGTGCTGGCGCGCAATGTGCACTACCAGGAGATTTCCGACGAGGAGTGGCGCCGCGACGCGGCTTCCCGCGGCTACAATCCGCATGCGATCGAGCATCTCTCCTCGCTCTGGCGCGCAATCAAGGGTGCTGCGATCGATCCCAGGGACCCCCGCTATGCGGTCACGGATACGATCGAGCAGATCGGCGGCGCCAAGCCGAAAACGTTTGAAGCCTTCGTCCGCGAAGGCCATCGCGAGTTGCTGGCGAAATCGGCTTGACCGTTGCCATCGCCGGCATGACAACAGGGCGCCGCGTCTGGCCGCGCGGCGCCCGCATTGGGGGACGACATGCCGTGGCCGCACATCACCGCCGGCTATCTCGCCGTGCTCGCGCTGGTCTATGCCGTGCTCGCGATGCAAGTGGTGCGGCTGCGTCGCAGCAATCGCGCCGCCTTCGGCGATGCCGATAACCTGGCGCTTCGCAGCGCGATCCGCGCCCACGCGCATTTCGCCGAATATGTGCCGATCACGGCGCTGATGGTCATGATGCTGGAAATGTCGGGACTGCCGGCATTGCGCGTGCATCTGTTGATGGCGGCGCTGGTGGTCTCGCGGCTGATGCATCCGCTCGGCATGTATGCCGGACCGACGACGCTGGCATTCCGTATCTTCCGGACCGGCGGGATGACACTGACGATCACGCTGTTGATCGTCTGCGCCGTCGCCATCCTGTCGCGGTTGCTGCGCGGCGCATAGGCGACGCGGCCGGCAGGAGATCAGCCCACGATCAGGCTGGCCGGCTGCCGGCTGCCGGACGGCAGGAAGATCTTCTTCAGCTTCACCAACACGCGGAGCGCAAAGCCGAGCCAGAACGGCGAGGTCTTGCGGCAGAAGGCAAGCTTCTTGACGTGGCCTTCGACGTGCCATTTGGCATGTGCGCCGTCGCGGAAGAAGATAACTTCGCCGGCGGTGTAGCGCGTTGGCGGCATGCCGTCGCTCTCGAGCACTATCGAGCCGTCGAGGATCAGCACCGTCTCGTCGTAATCATAGAACCAGTTGAACTTGCCCTCGGTGCAATGCCAGACCATGGTTGTGGCGAGCCCATCGGCGCTCTGCGACAAAACGCACCAGGTCGCCTCCGGCCTGCCTTCGAGGATCCAGGACGGCTCGATCGGCCGCGGCGTCAGATCGACCGTCAGCCTTGCAATTTCAATCAGCGAGCGCGGCATCTATGTTCTTCAACCCCAGGAAAGATGGCGCGCGAAATCGATTCTGCGGCCCCCAAAATACCCGATCAATCTAGGGACACACGCTTAAGCTTTCCTTACGCAAAGCTGAACAATGCCGGCGAAGTCCGCGGCCTTTCGCCGCCCATCCATCACTGAACGCAACAAGCTTCGCTTACGACAAAGGAAACCATCGACAAGACCGCGAAGGATGTCCATGCCCCTTGATCTCGCCAAGCTTGCCGCCAATGACGAACTCGTCGAACGACTGGGCTGGAGTTTCGACCTGAGCATCGACATCGCGCCCGACGAGCCGGTCTGGTTCACCATCGAAGGCATCAGCAAATTGGAGCCGATCGGCAGCGAAGGCGGCGGTGCCATGTTCGTGCGCCTACCGGATGGGCGGATATTGTACGTCTCGTCGGAAGGCGAAGCCGGCATCATCGCCGCCGATCTCGACGCGTTCATGCTGCTGGTCGCCGCGCATCCCTACTGGAAGGACCTGCTGAACTTTTCCGGCAATGGAAAACTTTCGGAAATGCGTCGTGCCGCGATTGCGATGGAGGCGATGACGCTTTCCGAGCAGGACGATCTCGAGGAGGAACGCGGCTTCGTCAAGGCGGAGCTCGGTCTCGCCGAACCCGAGGACGCCGTCGCCGCGCTGCATCACGCGGTATCGACCTCGGACGTGATCGTGCGCACGCCCCACGGCATCACCTGTACCACGCTGTTCAACCGCTTCACCGTCGACGACATGCCGATGCTGGTCGATTGAGCTCGCTGCCGGATTTGCTATTCAAACAGCCATCCGGGCCTCAACGTTCGGGATGGCACTGAGGTTTGAGCACTGTATTGCGCGCCGGCGCGGGCAAGCCGACCCCCGCGCGCCTCGCCGCCTGAGACGCTATTCGGAAGTCTGTTGGGGGGCCATTGGCGGCGCAACAAAATCGATCTCCGGCCTCAACTGCTGCAAGCGCTCGCACATTTTGCGGGAAGCTTCGGGAGTGTTGAAGGCCACCACCACAACGGAGTCTTCAGGTATTTCAGCCACACCTATCACGGGACATTCGGCGAACGTCGTCCCGTGCTTCAAGGGATCTTCGTCAACATAAAACGACAGCTGGCCTTTGAGCACGACGCCAAGCCAAAGGCCCGCTCCGTATACGCCGAAGACGCCGATTTTCCTTTGACGACCGAAGCCACGAATAAACTCCGGAAGAGACTGAGACCACTCAACGGCTTCAACCGGGGACGCCGATTCCCCTTTTTCACTGTGCTGCGCGACGAACCCTATTTCAACCCGGCCCAATTTGCCCTTGAGGCGATCGACGATGCTGAGCCCCGCCAGTGCCGACACGACATTCAACGAACTTTCCGTGAAGTGAGAGCAGTGTTCCAGGAAAAAGAAATCCGTGTAGACGTACTTGAAGCAGGGAACGATCACAGCCAGGTAACCGTCGGGCTTGAGCAAAGCCGACGCCTGTTTCAGAACGGTCACAGGGTCCGCCAGGTGCTCGAGAACATGATTGAGCGTGATCAGATCGAATTTCTTCGGAATGTTTTCCAGGCTTCCGGAATAAAAATCGGTCGCGCCGTTTGCCCTGATGGATTCTTCTTTTTCGTCGTTCAGGTCATAGCCGACGATATCAAATTGCGGCAGCTCCTCGGCAAACGCAGCGAGCAGGTAACCCATCCCCGTCCCTACATCCAGAACGGCCCCTTCGGCTTTGGTGTCCAGCAGGCTTGCGAGCGTCTCGGCCAACGTCTTTTCCCGGCTAACAACCTTGCCGTCGGAAATGTTGTTTTTCCTGCCACCACCCGGCAGCGTATAGGCAGCCCTGTAAACCTCGTCCAAATGCGCTTGATAGTCCGGTCCGACGTCCTTCTGGACATGTCCGCAGAGACGGCATTCGAAAAGCGTGAAGGGATAAAGTGCGTCTGCGCGCGAAGACGAGGCACATAGGTTTGCGGCAATTGTGAAGAGTCGGCCGCCGCAAATGAGACAAACCTTCGCGATGTTTGGGTGAACGGCCGTCGTCATTGTCTGGGACCGAATCTCCTGCTTGCGATGTTTGGTATCACGTTCCGCCGGCATTTTGCCAATCTGCGCGGCGTGCCGATTTCGCCCTTTCATGCACCGAGTGATCCGGCACAGTGGTCGATCGCCGTCACGCGCCCCTACCCTCGTGGGTGCAGCACCGATGACGCTTTCGACGCGCCCCGCTCAGCTTGACTCACCCATAGCTCCGTGGTTATACGTCAATCAATAACCAACAGGTTATCAATCGAATGCCGAACGCCCACGATGTGCTCTTCCGAACGCTCGCCGATCCAACCCGGCGGGCCATCTTCGAACGATTGTGCCGCGACGGAGAGCAGACGGTCGGCGCCCTGACGGCTCGCGCCGGGGTCTCGCAGCCGGCCGTTTCAAAACATCTCGGCGTGCTGAAGCAGGCCGGGCTGGTGCGCGACCGTCACGAAGGCCGCCAGACGCACTACAGCGCGCAGCTCAGCGCGCTGGCCCCGCTGATCGACTGGACAAGCCAGATGGCCGGCTTCTGGGAGAAGCGGTTCGACCATCTCGAGGATCTGCTGAAGAGGATGGACCAATGAACAACACTGCAACCGAAACGCGCTCCGCCATCGTCGAACGGGAGTTCCCTCATCCGCCGGAAAAGATCTGGCGCGCGCTCACGCAACCGCATTTGATCGAGGAATGGCTGATGAAGAACGACTTCAAGCCCGTCGTGGGTCACAGTTTCAATCTTCGCGGTGACTGGGGCGGCGTGCTGGACTGCGAGGTCCTTGCCGTCGAACCGAACAGAACGCTGTCCTACACCTGGAATTTCACGCACGACGATGCGGCCTACAATCTCAGGAGTGTGGTGACCTTTACGCTCACGCCGACGGATACGGGGACCCGCCTGCGCATGGAGCAGTCGGGCTTCCGGCCGGATCAGAAGCAGGCCTATGGCGGCGCCCACGCCGGGTGGCAGCAGTTCTTTGCCAAGCTCGAGGAGGTTTTGGCGCGGACAGATTGAAGTCTGCCGCGTTGCGCATCGTCTCGCGCTCAAAGGAGGTCCCGTTGAATTGGAATAGTTGGATTCGGCAGATCCACCGCTGGCTGTCCATTGTCTTTACGGTGGCCGTCGTCGTCAACGTCGTTGCCCTGGTACAGCACGAACAAGCCGTCTGGGTGGGCCTCATGGCGCTGTTTCCGCTTGTCTTGCTCCTGCTCACAGGTCTGTACTTGTTCGCACTGCCCTATGCCACCAGGTGGCGCAGCGGCGGAATGTGAGCGGAGCGACGACAAGCATGAAGAAAGCAACCTCGACCATGAAGAAGAGCGGCGCGAAGCAAGGACCAGGAGGAGACTCTCCTTCCCGGCTGATCGACGCGAGGATCAAGGAACTGAACGACTGGCGGGGCCAGACGCTCGCCCGTGTCCGCGCTCTCATCAAGCAGGCCGACCCCGAAGTGGTCGAGGAGTGGAAGTGGCGAGGGGTGCCGGTGTGGGAGCACGATGGAATCATCTGCACCGGCGAGACGTACAAGAGCGTCGTGAAAATGACCTTCGCCAATGGCGCCTCGCTGGAGGACCCTGCAGGCCTGTTCAACTCCAGCCTCGAAGGCAACACCCGACGTGCCATCGATTTTTCCGAGGGTGACAAGATCAATGAGCGTGCCCTGAAAACGCTCATCCGTGCCGCTGTTGATTACAATCAAACAAAAAAGAAGAAGAAAGCGCCGGCGAACAGTCGTGCGAAAGCAAGCAAGAGCAAAGGGACGTGAGCACGCGGCGCATCGTCCGGCGCCCATCGCCATTCGTGCTGTGCTAGGCTGAACCAATCCTGAGGCTGTCGGTTGAACGGACGTCAGCGGAGAGGCCATGCGCGTTGTGATCTGCGGCGGCGGCGTGATCGGCGCCTGCACCGCGTACTTCCTCAGTCGTCGCGGCATCGAGGTCATTGTCGTCGAACGGACCGAGGTAGCGGCAGCGGCGTCCGGCAAGGCCGGCGGATTCCTCGCGCTCGACTGGTGCGCCGGCACGCCGCTGGATGCGCTGGCCCGGCGAAGTTTTGCGCTTCACGCTAAGCTTCCGAGCGAGGTCGCCGGCGATTGGGGCCATCGACCGATGACGGCCTATAGCGGCTTCGTCGTGTCCGAACACGACACCCGCCGTCACGCACCGTCTGAGCTCGACTGGCTGGCTGGTGGTGTGGTCATCGCGGGCCGGCTCAGCACGCCCCAAACGACGGCCATCGTTCACCCCGAAAAATTCACCGCCGCGATGATGAGCGCCGCGCAGGCGCATGGTGCCGAGCTGCGCCGCGGGCGAGTCACGGGCATTGTCCGGCATACGCATGGCGCGACCGCAAAGGGAGTAGAGGTCGAGGGCGGGATCATCGAGGCGGATGCCGTGGTCGTCGCGATGGGACCATGGTCGCTGCTGGCCACCGAATGGATGTCGCTTCCCGCGGTGTTCGGCTGGAGAAGTCCGAGCCTGGTCTACGATACCGGCAGGGATGTGCCTGCGGAGGCGCTGTTTCTCGATTATCACGGGGAGGACGGCACCGCCGTCACGGTCGAGGTGTTTCCGCGCGCGGACGGCAGCACGCACGTCACCGCGTTCTCCGAGGAGCTTCCGCTGCCGCTCGATCCCGCTTCCGTAAAGCCGGAGCCGGACGCGATCGCGCGCCTGCGGGCGATTTGCGAACGGTTGTCGCCGGTATTTCGGAGCGAGCGAATCATCGCGCGGCAGGCCTGCTTTCGTCCGGTCACGCAGGACGGGCTGCCGCTGATCGGCAAGGTGCCACAGAGCGATGGCCTCTTTGTCGCGACCGGCCACAACGTCTGGGGCATCCTCAACGCACCGGCGACCGGGGAAGCTTTCGCAGAGTTGATCGTCGATGGCGCCGCGCGCAGCACTGATCTTGCGCCCTTCGATCCGATCCGGCTTCGCGCGCTCGATCCGTCGCTGCTGCGCACGAGTTGACGAACCTCGCGTTCTGCCGATCGCGTCCGTCAACTCAAATTGATCGCCGAAAGGCGAAGTCTCCTCAATTGAACCGTCGAGCCCTGCCAGCGTTTCCAGACGGGCGACGATGCAGGACAGGTGCGAGAAACGTGAACGAAAACATGCGGCGCGAAGCGCTGAGCAAGGTACCCGAAGTCACCCTCATCTTCTGGATCATCAAGATCGCCGCCACGACGCTGGGCGAAACCGGTGGCGATACCGTCACGATGACGCTCAACTGGGGCTATCTCGCCGGCAGCGCGCTGTTCCTCGCCGCGCTGATTGCGCTGGTGGCGGCGCAGATCACGGCGAAGCGGTTCCATCCCGTGGTATATTGGGCGACCATCGTGGCCTCCACCACCTTCGGAACCACGATGGCTGATTTCGCCGATCGTTCGCTCGGTATCGGTTACACCGGCGGTTCGTTGCTGCTGGCGTTGATGCTTGCGGTGACATTGACGGCGTGGCGATGGTCGGAAGGAACCATCAATGTGAACACGGTCGCGACGCCAAAGGTGGAGGCGTTCTATTGGGCCGCCATCACCTTCTCGCAGACGCTCGGCACGGCGCTCGGCGACTGGATCGCCGATACCGGCGGCCTCGGCTATGAAGGCGGCGCGCTGATCTTCGGCGCCTGCATCGCGGCGATCGTCTTGCTCTATTACGCGACCAACGCCTCTCGCGTGCTGCTGTTCTGGGCCGCCTTTATCCTGACGCGGCCACTCGGCGCCACGGTCGGGGATTTCCTCGACAAGCCGGTCAGCGATGGCGGGCTGGCGCTGAGCCGGCCGCTGGCGTCGGCCGTGATCGCGGCCTTCATCATCGTCTGCATCCTGGTGCTGCCGCAACGCGCCGGCACGCATCCCGGCGCGGGCGAAGCCGAGCCGGGATTGGCGGATAACAAGGCATGACGGGCCTTGATATCCTCTCGTGTCACATTTTGTCCGTCGATTCACGCCAAATTGGTTGAGCTTTGCTCCAACCGCCAACTGTTCAGCTTAAGGAATCATCGAATGCGCAAGATTGTCCTGGGATTCGCCCTGTTGCTGGCCGGCAGCTTCGCGCACGCCGGCGAAACACCAGCGCCCACCGACGCCACGGTTTATTTCATCAACATCAAGGACGGCGACACCGTCACTTCGCCCGTCCTCATCCGCTTCGGCCTGTCCGGCATGGGGGTCGCGCCAGCCGGCACCCAGGCCCCGAATACCGGCCATCACCACCTGATTATCGACGATACGATCGAGGGCGCCGCCCTCGACGAGGCCATCCCGATGGATGAACACCATCTGCATTTCGGCAAGGGCCAGACGGAAGCCTCCGTCACCCTGCCGAAGGGCAAGCACACGTTGCAGCTCATTCTTGGCGACTGGACGCACATTCCGCACAAGCCGCCGGTGATGTCGGAACGCATCACGGTGGATGTGGAATAGACCGGGACTCACCTCTCCCCGCTGGGGAGAGGTGATGGCGTTCGCGGATAGAGTGATTTCAGCCAACAGGCGCTAAGCCCACTCGCCCTTGCGGAAAACGGGCACACGGCGGCCGTCGGCATGAATGCCGTCGATGTCGGTTTTGTCGGAACCGATCATCCAGTCGATGTGGATCAGGCTCTGGTTGCCGCCTTGGGCTGCGATCTGCTGCGGCGTCAGTTTCGTGCCGTCGATGAAGCATTTTGAATAGCACTGGCCGAGCGCGATGTGCGAGGCGGCATTCTCGTCGAACAGCGTGTTGAAGAACAACAGACCGCTTTTCGAGATCGGCGAGGAATGCGGCACCAGCGCGACTTCGCCGAGCCGGCGCGCGCCTTCGTCGGTGTCGAGCACCTTGTTCAGGACTTCCTCGCCGCGCGAGGCTTTGGCTTCGACGATGCGGCCTTCCTCGAATTTCACCTGGATGTTGTCGACCAGCGTGCCCTGATAGGACAAAGGCTTCGAGCTCACGACATGGCCAGACACGCGCCGGCAATGCGGCGTGGTGAAGACCTCCTCGGTCGGGATGTTGGCGTTGCAGGTGATGCCGTTCTTCGCCGTGGAGGCGCCGCCTTCCCATTCATGGCCGTCGGCCAATCCAATGGTCAGGTCCACGCCGGGCGCGGAATAATGCAGCGCCTGGAAGCGCTGGCCGTTCAGCCATTCGGTGCGCTCGCGCAGGCGCGCATTGTGGGCATCCCAATTTGCGATCGCGTCGTCCTTGTCGACGCGCGAGGCGGAGAAGATCGCTTCCGCGAGTTTCGCCACCGCGACGTCCTCGGCATCATCGGGAAAAACCTGCTTCGCCCAGGACAGGCTCGGATAGGCGATGATGTTCCAGTTGGTGTCGAAATTGACGATCTTCTCCAGCGCCGGCTGATAAGCCCTGGAATTGGCCTTGCTGGCGCGCGCGACCTTGGAGGGGTCCTCGCCCGACAGCAGCATCGGATTGTCGCCGACGATCGCAAGCCGCGCGGTATTTTCGGAAAACGCCTTCGCCATGCCCCCATAGAGCCAGCCGGCGGCGCGATCGAAGCTGGCATCGTGGCCGAAGCGATAGCGCGCCAGCGTCAACTCCTCGTCGGAGAAGAACGGCGTCATCAGGCCCGCACCGGCCTTGTAGGCATGCTCGGCGATCTTGCGCACCAGCGGCAGCGCCACCACCGGCGCGGTGAGCAGCAGGTCCTGCCCTTCCTGCAGCTGCAGCCCGACCTTCACCGCGACCTCCGCGAGGCGGTCGAGCTTGACGGGATCGATGGAGGCGGAAAGGTTGCGCTGAAGGGTGTTCATGAAGAGCTCTTTGCCGGGGTGATCCGCCCGTTATGGGGATATTTCGTGGCAGATCAAGGCCCGCTTCACGGCCTTGATCCCCTCTTCAGCCGGCCGGCCGGGCCGCGATCCGCGCGCTCAGCTCCGCGCGCACACGGTCGATCACGCTTCTGTAGTCGCCGGCCTCGGCTTGCCGAAACAGCCGCACGGTCGGATACCAGGGGCTGTCGTCGCGATCGAGCAGCCAGCGATAGTCCGGCGTAAAGGGCAGCAGGATCCACGTTGCGCAGCCCAGCGCGCCGGCGAGATGGGCCACGCTGGTGTCGACCGTGATCACGAGATCGAGACAGGAGATCAGCGCCGCCGTCTCGGCGAAATCGGTGAGGTCGGCCGTGAAGTCGACAATCTCCGGCCGCTCGCCGAGGATCGGACGATCTTCCGGCCTCGGGTCTTTCTGCAGGCTGACAAAACATGCGTCGAGATCCAGGATCGGCGCGAGCAGGCCAGTCTGTAACGACCGGTTGCGGTCGTTGCTGTGCTTCGGGTTGCCGGCCCAGACCAGACCCACGCGCAGGCGATCATGCGCGCCGAGGCGTTGCTGCCACGCCCGCGCGCGTTCCGCCGCCGCGCGCAGATAGGAGGTCTTGGCGGGGATGGTCTCGAGCCTTGTGCCGAAGGCAAGCGGCAGGCTCGACATCGGACAATGGAAATCGCAATCCGGCAACGCAGGAGCCGATTTTGGCAGGCATTGCGCGACGCCTTCCATCTCCGCAACCAGAGAACACAGCGCATCCTGCACGACCAGGATGACGCGCGCGCCCCGCGCCGCCAGCATCGGGACGTAACGCACGAACTGGATGCTGTCGCCGAATCCCTCTTCCGCGCAAACCAGGATGGTGTTGCCGGCGACCGGCTCGACGCCGAGCCACGTCGGCCGCGACAGTTTTGGATAGCCACGAGAGAAGGCTGGAATTTTCCAGCGCGCTTCACGCCCGGCCCAGCCCGCCTCGAAATTCCCGGTCAATAGCTGCACGAGCGCCAGATTCCACTTCGCCACGGCGTAACCGGGATCGGCCGCGATCGCCTGGCGGTTGGCCGCGACCGCTTCGTCGAAGCGGTGCAGCTCGGCAAGCGCCACGGCCTTGTTGTCGAGCGCTATTGCTGAGTCCGGCCGCAGCGCCAGCGCCCGGTCGTACCATGCGATCGCCTCGTCGTGGCGGGACAGGGCCCGGAGTACATTGCCGGTGTTCTCGCAGCTATCCGCGCCGGGATCGAGCGTGTGCGCCCTGATGTTGTCGGCCAGCGCCTCCTCGAACCGCTGCAGACTCGAGAGCGCGAGCGCGCGCCAGCGGAACGTCGGGAGATGATCGCCTTCCAGCTCCTCGCTCAGGTTGAAACAGGAAAGCGCCTCTTCGTGGCGCGCCTCCTGATGCAGCAAGATCCCGGCCTTGCGCGCGGCGTCCAGATGGCGCGGATTGAGCTTCAGGGCATGCTGGTAGCTGAGGATCGCGTCCTGCGGGCGCTGGCGCTCGACCAGCGCGTCACCCAGATTTCGCCAGAGATCCGCATCATCAGGCCTGAGCTGCACGGCCTTGTCAAAGACCTGCAGCGCCTCCTCGCTCCGCCCCTGATTGAGCAGCGTGGTGCCGAGACTCCTCAAGTAGAGCGGCTTGGGGTCGCTGCGGATCGCGTGGGACAACCATTCCACCGCCTGATCATATTGCCGATGCTCGAGCGACAGCAGCCCCATGAGATGCAGCGTGGCGGCGTGATCGGGGTTTTGGGCCAGCGCCTCCCGGCAACAACGCTCGGCGTCGGCATGGTTGCCGACGCGCATCAAGGCGAGGCCGGCCTGACACATCTGGGCGGCCATATCCGAACGAGGCAGATTGGCCTCCTCCAGCCGGATGGCGCGCGAAAACCATTCGATGGCGTGATCGTTCTGCTCGGCATGGAGCGAGAGCAGGCCCATCAAATGCAGCGCGTCGGCGAAATTAGGGGCGATCGCCAGCGCCTGCTGGCAGCAAAGCTGCGCGTCGAGGACCCGGCCGGCGTCAAGATGACAATGGCCCAATTCGCAGAGTTCTGCGGGAGTCTTGGGGGCGCTCGAAGCCGCCTGGGGTTCTTGGCCGGTGGCCCGGCCTTCGCGACGGTTCATTGGCGCTTGTCAAAATTGGCCCGGTCGCGAACGCATAGATGATTCTGCCACAACCGAGAAGCGCGGCGTCAGCCCTGCCAGGGACCGCCCGGTGGTCCCCAATTCCGCTGCGGCATTGGCGCGCTCTCCGGCGGCAGCGCCACACCGTCCTGGGAGTTCAGCACGGCAAGCCGCGTGCCCCACTCCACCACAAGCGTGCCGAACCACGTCACCGCCAGCGGCCAGAGCCGATATTTCCAACGATTCCGACACGTCCAAAACTCTCGCGCAGCAAACCCCGTCGTTGACGCGTTGGTATGGCTTGCGGTTCAACCGGCAAGTTTCACATCCGGCTCGGCCCGGCCGTGCGCGCTGGCGTCGAGAATAAAGGTGCGGCCATGTTCGGGATCTCCAGCGCGGGCGCTCTCATCCATGCCTTGCCAGGCGGAGGTGACCAGCAACCGCGAAAGGTCGCTGCCGACGAATGCGGGACAGCTCGATTGGCGCGCGGGAACGCGCAGGGAGCGCAGGCGCCGGCCGTTTGAGTCATAGACGTCGATACAGCCGCCGCCCCAGCGTGCGTTCCAGATCGAGCCGTCGGCATCGACCACGGCACCGTCGATGCCACCGACGCCTTTGTGATGGACGAACGGCACGGGATCACCGAGCGGCAGGCCGGTCGCCGCATCGAGCGCCACGCGATGCAGGATGTTGGTCGCGGTGTCCGCGAAATAGCCGGTCTCGCCGCCTGGCGAGAAGCAGATCGCGTTGGGAATGGTGATGTTTGGATAGAGGCGCAGGATGTGCCCGCGATGCAGCGCATAGATCGCGCCCATGCGAGGCTCGGCCTTGCGCCCCATGGTGCCGAACCACAGCGTGCCGGAGGGATGGACGCGCGCGTCGTTGGAGCGTGTTGCCGGATTGTCCGCCTCGAGCGGCGCGAACAGCTCCGTGCGGCCATCGGCGACATGACGGATGTAAAGCCCGTCCTCGGTGACGAGAAGCTGGCGCTGCGCATCGATCCGCGCCAGCGCGCTCGCCATTTTGCCGAGCGTGTGAATCTTCACACGCCCGCTTGCGATATCAGCTTCGAACAGCCGCCGCTCCAGGATGTCGAACCACCAGGCGGTGTCGGTTGAAGCGTCATAGGTCGGGCCTTCGCCGAGATGACAGCGCCCGGCCGAAAGCGTCGCGGTCGGTACCTCCTCCGTGTGTTCCGACGCCATCGCGGGTCACACAATCGAGAAACGATAGACGGTCTCGTGCCGGTAGAGCCTGCCGGGATCGAGCCGCGCCGAAGGAAAGTCGGGACGATTAGGCGTATCCGGCCAGGCCTGCGGCTCCAGACAGAAGGCGTCGGATTGCCGGTAGAGCCGGTCGCCCTTGCCGGGGAGCGTGCCGTCGAGGAAATTGCCGGAGTAGAACTGCAGACCGGGCTGATTGGTCAGCAATTCCATCACGCGGCCGCTCCGGGGCGACTCCACCCGCGCGGCGAGTCGGACGCCTTCGCCGGGCATCAGACAATAATTATGGTCGTAGCCGCGCCCGCGCAGCAGCTGCTCGTTACCTTTGCGGATGCGCGAGCCGATGGGGTGCATTTGACGAAAATCAAACGGCGTCTCGTCAACCGGATGCGGCGGGCCAGGCAGCGGGATCGAGGTCGCATCTGTCGCGAGAAAATGATCCGCGACGATGCGGATGCGATGGTCGAGTATCTGGGATTCCGACAGTGCGCCGTCGAGATTGAAGAAGCTGTGGTTGGTCAGATTGACCACCGTCGGACGATCAGTCGTCGCCTCGAACGTCACCGCCAGTTCGGTCGGGCCGGTGACGCGATAGGTCACGCGCGCCTCGAGCTTTCCGGGAAAGCCGCCCTCACCGTCGGCGCTGGCGTAATCCATCACCGCCGCCGGCTCCGGCGTGTCCTTCACTTCCACAATGCGCCAGAGCTTTCTGTCAAAGCCGTCATTGCCGCCATGGAGCATGTTGGGGCCATTGTTGACATCGAGCTTGATCGTCGCGCCATCCAGCGTGAACCGGCCGCCGGCGATGCGGTTGGCATAGCGGCCGATGGTGGCGCCCAGAAATTTGCGCTGGGCGAGGTATTCGTCGAAGGTGTCGTGTCCGAGCACGATGTCGTCGCTGCGCCCGGCGCGGTCGGGCACATGCAAGGTGTGCAGCACCGCGCCATAGGGGATGATGCCGGCCTCAAATCCCTCCACGCCGCGCAGCACGATGCGCTCGAGGTCGGTGCCATCGGGCATATGGCCGAAGGACGCGCGTTCGACTCGGGGCTTGCTGACAGTGCTCATGCTCAGAACCCAAAGGCTTCGACGTCGCGCCGCCGTCCCAGCAGGAAGGCATCGGCGACAATCTGCAAGGGCGCGAGGTCGACGTCGCATTCGCCTTTCGCCGCCAGATCGACAAAGCGGCGATAGAGCGCCGGATATTCCTCCTTCATTGCGTCTACCACGCCCTCGTCGCCGTCACTCATCTTGGCACCGCCGCCAGACAAGACGAGCGGGCCGCGATCGGTCTCGACGCGGATATCCCACGTCTGCGGGCCGCTGTGGCGGAAATCGAACTCCGCCCTGATCGGCAGGCCCGTGGCATCGGCCATGTCCATCTCGACCACAATCGGCGCCTCGTGATTGGAGGGAAAGCCGAGCTCGGCGCCGGTCACGAATACCGGCCTCGGCAAAATGCGGGTCAGGATCGAGAGCGCATTGATGCCGGGATCGAACACGCCGAACCCGCCTGCCGCGAAAATCCAATCCTGGCCGGGGTGCCACACCCGCACGTCCTCTTTCCAGATGATGGTGACCGACTTGATTGAGCGCTTGGCCAGTAGCTCGCGCGCGGGCTCAACCGCCGGGGCAAAGCGCGAATGCCAGGTCGCAAACAGGGTTTTGCGCGCGGCCTGCGCCACGGCAAGCAACGGCGCGATCTCGCTGACGGTGGCGCCCGGCGGCTTTTCCAGCATCACGTGCTTGCGCGCCTCGAGCGCGAGCCGTGCCTGTACGGTGCGCACCTGCGGCGGCGTGCAGAGCGTGACCGCGTCGATCTCGGGCCCGTCGCGCAGCAGCGCGTCGAGGCTGGCGAAGTTGGGAACACCCGGCGATTTCACCTTGGGATCGGCGACCGCCACCAGCTCGACCCCGGACGTGGCCGCGATCGCCGGCACATGCCGCGTGGTCGCGATCTTGCCGAAGCCGACAATGGCGAGACGAAGTTTTGTCATTGCTTTTCCTTGTTGTCCTCGTCGTGTGCAGCCGCGGGATCGTGCAGCGTCGGATCGACCGAGCTCGCGCCATGCCTTCGCATACCATTGAAGATGACCGCGGTCATGGCCTCGTTGGCCGCTTGCGGATTGCCTTGCGCGATCGCATCGACAATGCGCTGGTGCCAGCTCAGCACTGTGTCGCGGTCATCGGGATCGACGGGCGCGCTGAGCAGGAAGGACGCCCGCAACGCCGCGGCGATGACGGCATCGACGGAGCGCATGAAGGGATTGCCGGAGGCATTGGCCACTGCAATATGAAGCGCGAGATCGCCGTCAGTGAAGGCGTCGGAGTCCGAGGGCGCTCGCTGCATGATGTCGAAGGCTCGGCGCAGCTCGACGATATCGGCCTCGGAACGCCGGGTCGCGGCGAGCGCTGCGGCTCGCGGCTCGACCGCAAGGCGAATTTCGGCGAGGTCGGAGAGGAAGCGCCGGTCGATGCCGACATCGAGGTGCCAGGCCAGCACATCGGCATCGAACATGTTCCAGGAACCGCGTTCGCGCACCACCGTGCCGACGCGCGCCTTGGTCGTGAGCAGGCCCTTTGCGACCAGCGTCTTGACGCTTTCGCGCAAGACCGGCCGCGACACGCCAAAGCTCGACGTCAATTCGGCATCGCCCGGCAGGCGCGCGCCCTCAGCGTAACGGCCAGCGATGATGTCGATGCCGATGCCGCGGGCGACCTGCTCATGGTTGGAGTGCGCCCTGCGCGTTGGAATAACGACCAGTCGGGAGCTCATGGTTTTGGCACTCCTTCCCCACGCGGGCGCGACCGGCCGGCGAGCCTCGTTCCACAGCTCCGCCACTCGTTCTAGTCATATTATCTTACTGTTGCCAGAGACTTCATTCCAACGGCATGTTGGCGAGCCCGACCAGGCCCGGCGATTCCTCGAGGATGAGCCAGGTCGGCATTTTGGCGAGCATGGAGGCGAAGCGCCCCTTGCTCTCGAAACGCTGGCGGAAGGCCGAAGCGGCAAAGGCCTCCTTGAAGCGGAGCAAAATTCCGCCGGCGATGTAGACGCCGCCGAAGGCGCCGATGGTCAGCGCGAGGTCGCCGGCGACGCTGCCCAGGAATTCGCAGAAGCGATCGAAGGCGCGGACGCAGTTCTCGTCCGACTTGTTCATGGCGTGCTTGGTGACGTCGGCCGGCGAGTACATCAAGGGCTCGATGCCGCGCAGCGCGCACAGCGCTTCATAGAGGTTGACAAGGCCGGCACCGCTCAGCACGCGCTCGGCCGAGACATGGCTCCAGCGCTTGCGCAGCATCTGGATGATCGCGAACTCCTCCTCGGTCGATGCGGCGAGCGTGGCGTGCCCGCCCTCGCCCGCGACCAGCGTCCAGCCATCGCCGTGCGGAATGAGCGAGCTCATGCCGAGACCGGTGCCGGGCCCGACCACGCCGATATTGCCGTGCGCATCGGCAATGGCGGGACCGATGGTGAATTTCTGCTGCGACGTGAGATGCGGAATGGCGTAGGCATTGGCGGCGAAATCGTTCACGACCGTCAGCGCGGTCAGACCCAGGCTGCGCTTCAACTCCTCGACCGAGAACGACCAGGCCTTGTTGGTGAGCGAAATCCTGTCGCCGAGCACGGGCCCGGCGATTGCCAGCGCGCCCGACAGGTTCGCGCGCTCGGCTTCCGGCAGCGCCTTCAGATAATCCGCCAGCGCATCATGCAGCGACGGATAGTGGTCGACCTCGACATGCCTAAGCTGCTGGTATTTGCCGCCCTGTGCGATCGCAAAGCGCGCATTGGTGCCGCCGATGTCGGCGATCAGTCGTAATTCGTTCACGAGACGCTCCATGCAAGACCATTACCATGTAAGGCAAGCGCGCAGACATGTCCGGGGCTCAGAACCATAATTCGGCATGCGTGGATCGGTTTCACAGCGGCCCTTTCCGAAGCCCGGGTTTGGCAGCCGCCCCGATCAATTGCAGCCCGACTTCGTCCCGCATAGGTTAGGTCTGCCGTGGCAGGCGACGGAGCTCCGATGATCGAGCTGCACTGGGAAAGCGACATCCGCGCAGCGGCGGAGCGGGTGTTCTCGCTGCTTGCCGAGCTTCGCGACTATGATCGCTGGCTACCGGGCTCGTCCGCGTTCCGCGGCACCCACCGGATATCTGAAGGCCCGATCGGCGTCGGCACAACCTATGTCGAACCGGGGCTGTTCGGTGTGCGCCACGGCAAGGTCACGGAATTCGAGCCGCCGCGCCGGCTGGCATTCGAGCAGCCAATGACGATGCGGCCAAGTGCCTTCGGTGTGATCGGCATCCGCCTCTGGATGACGCTGGCGCCTGATGGCGACACCGTCCGTGTGAGTCGCGATTTGCAGCTCGATCCGAGCGGGCCGGTAAAACTCCTGATGCCATTCGTCCTGCCAGCGTTCCGCAGCGAGAACATGCGGTTCATGAAGACGCTGAAGGCTTACGCCGAAAGCGACCGGCCTTGAACAAAATGAAGAAGCTGTCCCGCGGCGACGGCTTCCCTCGATCTACCGACAAGTGCCGTCGCTTCTCAATAGCACCGCATCACATTGATGGTCTGCTCGCTGCCGTCGCGGCCGGTCGTCCTCACGGTCTCCACCGGGCAGCTCGACACATAGGGCTTGTTGGACGGCGTGACATTCGGCGGGAAACGATGGGCCCAATCCCAGGGAACGTCGTAGGTGGAGGTGTAATGGACGTCCTGTGACGTCTGTGGCGGCACATCCGCATAGGGTGCGCCACCGGAGGGATAGGCTCCATCGCCGTAGTCGCCCGGCCAGAAGGTCCCGCCAAAATTTCTACGGTGATGCCGGAACGCCGGCGCAACCGGCCCACGAACCATCGCACGAGCCGAAGCAACCGATCCCGACCTCGCCATTGCCTCGCTGGCGGGAAGCATCAAAGCGACGGCGCCGAGAGACGCGATCAACGCGCTATACATTTTATACGTCATGACACGCACCAATTCGTTGGTTGCTCGACAGCTCCCCAACGCACGCTAGGCCGGCGCCGTCGCGGCCGCAAATGCATCCTTAAGCGTTAGTTAAGACACACTATTAATAGAATAGCGCTTTCAAAAAGACCCTGATTTCAAGGGGATAGTCCTCTCATCCGCGGGCCGCCGTCATCGCAATTGCTGCCCCCCATGCGGCGTCCGGATCGCGGCCGAGAGCGATGGCCTTTCAGCCACCGAAAACCGCACGCGCGGATCATCGAAGAAAGGCCTCAGCGAGCGGCCCAGCGCCGCCTCGGCATGGGCGACGCCAGCGGCCAAATCGCCGGCGGCGATGGTGATGTGATCGAACTGAAGCAAGACACGTCTCTGGATGGGATTTAAAGGGGCGGCGGGCCTTGTAGATATGATCGATCGCTGGAAATTTCAGGCCCAGGGGGGCTGCGACGAAAGAATGGAAACCATGCATTTCGCAAAAGCGCCCTAGCCGTGCGACAAGCCGCTGCCTAACTGCCTTGTGAAAAAGCTCCGCTCTCACGAAACCGGATCAATGACCAAACCTCTCGAATTCGGACTAGATACTTTTGGCGACGTCACCAGAAACGCGAGTGGCGTGTTGCTGCCGCATGCGCAGGTGATCCGCAACGTCGTCGACGAGGCGGTGCTGGCCGATCAGCTCGGCATCGACTTCATCGGGCTCGGCGAGCATCACCGCGCCGACTTTGCGATCTCTGCGCCCGAGGTGGTGCTGGGAGCGATCGCGTCCCGCACGAAACATATCAAGCTCGGCTCTGCGGTGACAGTGTTGAGCTCGGATGATCCCATCCGCGTATTTCAACGTTTTGCGACGGTGGATGCGGCGTCGAACGGCCGCGCCGAGGTGATCCTCGGTCGCGGCTCGTTCACCGAGTCCTTCCCGCTGTTCGGCTTTGACCTCAGGCAATATGAAGAGCTGTTCGAGGAGAAGCTCGATTTGTTCGTCGAGCTCCTGAAGCAGCAGCCGGTGACCTGGCAGGGCAAGCTGCGCCCGCCACTCAAGGACCAGACGGTGTACCCGCCGGTCGAGCACGGCACGCTAAAGACCTGGATCGGTGTCGGCGGCAGCCCGGAGTCGGTGGTGCGCGCGGCGCATTACGACCTGCCGCTGATGCTCGCCATCATCGGCGGCGATCCGAAGCGCTTCAAGCCTTACGTCGATCTGCACCACCGCGCCTATGAACAATTCGGCCGGCCTGCGAAGCCGATCGGCGTGCACTCGCCGGGCTACGTCGCCGAGACCGACGAGAAGGCGCGCGAGGAGCTGTGGCCCGACTACAAGACCATGCGCGACCGCATCGGCAAGGAGCGCGGCTGGCCGCCGATAGGCCGGGACGAGTTCGTGCATGAAGCCGATCACGGCTCGCTCTATGTCGGCTCGGCGGAAACCGTGGCGCGCAAGATCGCCGCGACCGTGAAGGCGCTGGGCCTCGCGCGCTTCCAGCTGAAATATTCGGCCGGTCCCTTGCCGCACGAGAAGCTGATGAAGAGCATCGAGCTGTACGCGACCAAGGTCGTGCCGCTGGTCAGGGAGATGCTGGCGGAGGCGGCGGTGCCGGCGTGATGTCGCGCAACGCTGCGTGTTCAAATCACAAAGAACCCATGCGTGCCGTCGCGGCGGAGCTGCTCGACCAGGCCGAACTCCCAGTCGAGATAGGCCTGCATCGCGGCATCAGCGACTTCGGTGCCTTCATAGGGACGCCGGTAGCGGTGTGACGGATCGGGCCTGGGCAGGACCAGCGGTGGGCCTGCCTCAAGCGCGCCGTCGTAACCACCGTCGAGCACGTAGACTTCCCAAGCCATCTGGGCGAGCCAGGATGCCGTCATGTCGGCGCGGACGCTTTTGTCGTCGGTGAGCAGGATGCGCGCGCCGCGCACGGGTGCGGCCATGTCGATCTCCTGCACGAGCTGGCCGCCGGGATAGTGGCGGAAGCCGGTGAGATGACCGGCCGCATATTCGTCCGCCTCGCGCACGTCGAAGCGATAGAGCGTGCGCGCGCTATCGGCCACGAGCGCAGCCGCTTCGCAGGGGCCCAGATGCCGAACGCCGGCGCGATATGCGACGTCGCGGGCGCTGTTCTTCGCGCCCTCGAACATGCCGATGTCGCCGCGACGATCGGCGCCGTGCTCGAGGCCGTGCCGCGCCAGCGTCCAGCCGATGGTGCCATTGCGCAGCGCCCGCACCTTGTTGGGCAGGCCCGCATTGATCAGCGACTGCGTGCCGATGATCGATCGGGTGCGGCCGGCGCAGTTGACGATGATGGTGGTGTCGGGATCGGGCGCCGCGCTCCCCGCGCGCAGCACCAGCTCCGCGCCGGGCACGCTTAACGAGCCCGGGATGTTCATGGTGGCGTATTCGTCGAATCGGCGGACATCGAGGATGGCGATATTGGCGCCGTCCTCGATCAGCGATGCAACCTCATCCGCGCTCAGCGACGGCGTATGACGGCGCGCTTCGACTAGCTCGCCAAAAGCCTTGGCATAAGAGTTGACGTCCTGGAACACCTCGTAACCGGCGCTCCGCCACGCTGCGAGGCCGCCATCGAGTGTGCGGACGTTGGTGTAGCCTAGTTCTGACAGCTGAGCGCTTGCGTTTGCCACCAGCCCTTCACCGCCGTCGTACAAGACGATCGAGACATCCTTCCGCGGCAGCCTCGCTGCGGCTTCGAGCGCGATCCGGTCGGCGGCCATATTGGCCGCGAACAGCGGATGCCCGGTGGCGAATGCCGCCTCGTGCCTGACATCGAGCAGCGCGATCTCCTCGCGCAGCAACAGCGATGTGCGGGTGTCCTGTGGGGTAACGGTGGACGTGGTCATGAGGATAGCTCGCGAAAGTTGGCGACGGGCTTCGTAACCTCAAGCAGGCCGATCGGCAATCATGCGAACGGGCCAAGCAAAAAGTTTGAGTTTGTCCTGCTTGACGAGCCGCGCATTCTATGATGTTCTACTTTTGTTCTTTATCAATCTTTGGTTGTGTACAGGGGGGGCTTCATGCCCGATGTCAACGCGGTGTCAGCCGAGACTGTCTGGCTTGTTTTTCATAAAGACGACAAGACTCCGAAGGAGTTTGTCCTTGGGCTTATCAGGACCGTGCTAGCCAAATCCGAGCGCGACGCGCGGGCAACCGTTGCGCAGATACACCGGGAAGGCATGTCCGCGGCCGGCCCTTATCCCGCTGCGGTGGCGAAGGTATTGCTCGATGAGTGCGAACGGCGCGTTCGCGAGGCCGGACATCCTTTGCGCGTGACCGGCGAGGAAGCGACAGATTCCTCCGACGAAACCCAGGATGCGGCATTCGCCTGCGCGTGCGAAGCCCTTGATTGGCATTTCTCCGGCACCCCGCCGAGCGCGCTGGTCACGAGATTGCGGCAGTTTCCGCTGCACATGCAGGCCGATGTCCAGGTCGCGATCGCCAGACTGTTCTCATCTCCGGTCGGTTTCTTCGGCATTCACGAGGAATACCGCAACGATCTCGACTTCGCGCAGCTTTTGAGGGATGGCCGGCAAGCGAAAGCACTGGCGCCGCCGCAATATCTCGACGTGGACGTCGGCGAAGCCGCGCCGGTGAAGTGCCTGCGCAACGGATTATGGCTGTGCCAGCACGGCGAACTGCCTTATGTCGTCGTCCTTGCCCGTTTCCGGGAATACAGCTCGGAACCACTCCTCCACGTTGAAATAGCAGTGCTGGCCGGCGATGCCGGCGATAGCTTCGCCGAGCATTGTTTTGCGGAGCTGGAAACGGCGGTGCGTGAGGCACACTCCTATCGCGGCAAGGTCTTGTCCTTCGATGCCGACGACGAATATCGCGGCAGGTCGGTCGGCCTCATGGTGCATCGGCTTCCTCCCGTGCACCGCGAGCAGGTCATCCTGAGCGAGCCAACGCTGAAGCTGCTCGATCGCAACGTTCTGCGGTTTGTCGAAAGCCGTGAAGCGCTACGCGGGCTGGGTCTTTCGACGCGCAAGGGCATCCTGCTTTACGGACCGCCGGGCACCGGCAAGACCCACACCATCCGCTACCTCGCGGCCAATTTGCCTGGCCACACGACCTTGATCATCACGGCCGCGCAAATGGGCTGGCTCGGCGCCTATATGGGTCTTGCGCGGCTGCTGCAGCCTGCCATGGTCGTGATCGAGGACGTTGATCTGATCGCCCGCGATCGCAACGAGATGGACGGGCCTTGCGAGGAGTCGCTGCTCAACAAGCTCCTCAACGAAATGGACGGGCTGAAGGAGGACGCCGACATCCTGTTCGTCCTCACCACCAACCGGCCGGAGGAACTGGAGAGCGCACTGGCCGGCCGGCCCGGCCGCATCGACCAGGCCATCGAGGTGCCGCTGCCCGACGACATCGGGCGGGCCAAGCTCGTCAGGCTCTATGGCAAGGGCTTGCCGCTCAGTGCTGCGGTCGTGGATGAAGCCGTCCGGCGCACGGAAAGGGTCAGCGCCGCCTTCATCAAGGAGTTGATGCGGCGGATCGCGCAAAGCGCGATCGTGCGCGACGGCGGCCACTCGGTCATACCGGCCGACATCGACGAAGCGCTGAATGACATGCTGTTCGCCGGCGGCCGGCTCAATGTGAAATTGCTCGGCGGTGCGCAGGAGATGGCCGAGGCATAGAGCGGGCCGTCCGCAAGTTTCCTGTGCCCGCCTATTCCAGCTCGGCGCCGCGACGCTCCGGAATCAGGAGCCACATGGTGACGAGATCGACGACATAGAGCGCCGCCAGCAGCGTGATGGCAAACTCGAAACCTTTCGCGGATGCGACGAGGCCGACCAGCAGCGGACCGAAACCGCCGACGGCCCGGCCAATGTTGAACAGGACGTTTTGCGCCGTCGCGCGCGCCGCGGTCGGATAGAGCTCGCTCATCAGCGCGCCGTAGCCGCCGAGCATGCCGTTGACGAAAAAGCCCATGACCATACCTGCCAGCAGCAGCGTGGTCGGATCGGTGAGCCGCGAGTAGAGCAGCACCATCACCGCCGCACCGGCCATGTAGATGAAGAAGGCCGTGCGCCGGCCGACGCGATCGGCGATCTGGCCGAACACGAAAATGCCGATCGCCATGCCCGCGATCGTCGCCGTGGTCCAGACCGCGGTCTGCGTCAGTGCCAGGCCGAACCGGGTCGACAGATAGTTCGGCAGCCAGATCATGACGCCGTAATAGCCGAAATTCTGCACCGAGCAGAGGATCGCCATGCCGATCGACAATTTGATCGTTTCGGCGTCCTTCACCAGCAGCCGGAACGAGGATTGCCGCCTGTCGGCCTTCGAGCGGTTCAGGAACAGCTCGGGCTCCTGCAGCGTGCGGCGAATGACATAAGCCGCGACAGCCGGCAAAATGCCGAGCAGGAACATGCCGCGCCAGCCGATCACCGGCAGCAGCAGCGGCGTGACGATGGCCGCCGCCAGCACGCCGCCCTGCCAGCCGAGCCCGACATAGGACGACACCCGCGCCCGCTCGGCGGCCGGACAGGCTTCCGCAACCAGCGCCATGCCGATGCCGAATTCGCCGCCAAGCCCGAGGCCGGCGATGGTCCGGTAGATCAAGAGGTCGTAGTAGCCGTGCGCCAGTGCGCACAGGCCGGTGAACACGGCGAACAGGACGATGGTCCAGGCCAGCACGCGCACCCGGCCGAGCCGGTCCGACAGCCAGCCAAACCCAAAGCCGCCGAGCACGGCGCCGAACAGCGTGGCGGTGACCAGCGAGGCGCCTTGCGCCTGCGTCAGTCCGAGGTCGGCGGAGATCGGCCGCAACATGAAGCCGAGGATGAGCAGGTCGAAGCCATCGGTCGCATAGCCGATCGCGGATCCGAGAATTGCGTTGCGGCGTGCGCGCCTGGCGCTGGTTTCGGTCGCGACGTCATCGACGCCCAGCGTTGCCTGGCTCACGTTCACTGGCTCCCCCCTTTTGTTGCCGGGTCGAGCGAAGCAAATCCGTCCGATCGGGTGCAACAACTATCTTGGGCGGAAGCCGCATCTGTCCACTTCAAACCGGAGCGCGGACGCCTATCCCTGATGTTTCCCAGATGCTTCCTTGGCGTTGATTCCACATGCGTTAAGCTCGCCGGGGTTGCCTGGAGAACCGATGCGTTGCTTCGTCTCGACCGTGCTCGTGCTGTCGGCCCTGTCGGTGTCCAGCGTCCACGCCGACGAGTGCGAGGCGAAGGCCGTGGAAATTGCCGGCGAGATCGGCCTGGATGCGAGCCCGCGCGGGTCTGACAATTCCATTGCGCTAAGCGCCCGCAGCGACGGGGAGGATGATTACGGCGCCTATCTCCTTTGCAAGGGACCGCTCGGAATGACCCTGCGCTATCTGAGCCCACCCTCTCCCGGGCCCAAATGGTACGAATTCGTCGGCCGATCGGCTGCGATCCTGATCGGGGTCAAACCGGCTTCCATCGTGCTGGAGGCGAGGAACTGCGTCGAGAATGCGCGCCTGCGCGATGGCGTCTTCCGTTCGCCCGGCTCCGCGCTTCGGATCATGTGCAGCGTGAGCAAGAACGACGCCCGCGCGGACTTGGCTCTGGCTGCGCGGTAATCGCGCGGTGTCATTGCCTGGGACCGACGGCGGCGCCCAGTCCGCTCCTTTGTAACCACGCTTCGACCCGCCTTGCATTAGTATCTTGCATTACAAGGTACCTTGCTATATAGAACCCGACGCTCAGGAGTTCGATGACGGAATCGACGATCCACATTCAGCTCAAGAAAGGGGCGCTCGATATGTGCGTGCTGGCGCTGCTGGCCCGTGGCGAAAGCTATGCCTATGAGATCGCCAGCACGCTCGCGGCGGGCATCGGCATGGGCGAAGGGACGATCTACCCGCTGATGCGCCGCATGCAGGATGACGGACTGGTCGCCACGCGCCTTGTCGAGTCGAGCAGCGGTCCGCCGCGAAAATACTATCGGCTTACGCCCGCCGGCCGCGCGGCACTCGCTGCGCAGAAGCGCGAGTGGCGGGCATTCGCGGACGCGGTCGCGCAACTTCTCGGAGACGGCAAATGAACAAGGCGGCCTTCCTGCGTATTCTCCGCGACGGACTCGCCGGACTTCCCGGGCAGGACATCGACGAGATCGTGGGTGACTACGGCGCCCATTTCGACGAAGGCCTCGCTGCCGGGCGCAGCGAGCAAGACATCGCCACAGCGCTCGGCGATCCCCGGCGACTGGCGCGGGAGTTGCGCGCCGAGACCGGGCTGCGCCGCTGGGAAAATCACCACAGCCTGCGCAATTCCGCATCCGCGCTGCTGGCGCTCGGCGGCCTCGCTGCGGTCGATATTCTGCTGCTGTTGCCGCTGCTATTCGCCGCGGTGCTGACCATTCTCGTCCTCGGCCTCGTGATTTTCATCCTCGGGATCATCGGTGTCGGACTGTTGCTGAGCGTATTCAAGCTCGCCGCCATCGCGCCGATCTCCACGCTCGTGCTGCGCGTGCTGGCGAGCATCGGGCTGATCTGTGCCAGCGCCGGAATTGCGACGCTGCTGCTGCTCGCCCTCAACGGCGCGATCAAAAAGCTTGGCGGCTTCGCGCGGCTGCATTACCGGCTGCTCAAACCGGAGCGGCACCTTGGTTGAGGGAACGGAGAGTGAAATGCGTAACCTGCAGACAGCAATGCCGACGACCCGCCTTGATCGCCGCCATTTTCTGGCCGCGCTTGGCGCCGGCCTGATCGTGGCTCCTCGCGCTCTTGCAGGACCCTCGCCCGAGCGGATCAGGCCGCGCCTTGCGCAAGCCGAGCAGGACGGCGAGGTCAGTGGATTGCATGCGCTCCTGGTAAGCCAGGCCGGCAAGCTCGTGTTCGAGCACTATGGACGCGGCATCGATGAGGCCGAAGGCCGCGGCCTCCTCGGCACTGTCGTCTTCGCCCCGGACGTGCCGCACGATTTGCGTTCGGTGTCCAAGAGCGTGGTCGGTCTTGCCTACGGCATTGCGCTGGCGGCCGGAAAAGTGCCGCCACCCGAGGCCAGACTGTACGACCAGTTCCCGGAATATCCCGATCTCGCAAGCCAGCCGGGCCGCGATCGCCTCACCATCCATCACGTGCTCAGCATGACGCTCGGGCTCGACTGGGACGAGCTCACGATTCCCTATGGCAACCCGCGCAATGCGGAGACTGCGATGGAGGCAGCGCCCGACCGTCTCCGTTTCATCCTGGCGCGGCCGATCGCCGGTGAGCCCGGCGCGAAATGGACCTATTGCGGCGGCGCCACCGCGCTGCTCGGCCGGTTGATCGCGAAAGGCACCGGCGAGCCGCTGCTCGGCTATTGTCAGCGCGTCCTGTTCGATCCCCTGGGTTTCGGTCCCACCACCTGGGCGAAAGGCCGGGACGGCGAGTTTCGCGCGGCCTCCGGCCTGCGGCTGTTGCCGCGCGACCTCCTGAAGATCGGCCAGCTCATGCTCGCCGGAGGAGCGTGGGACGGCCGGCCGCTCGTGCCGCGTGACTGGGTGAAACGCGCCATCACGCCGATGGTCGCGATCGAGGACGGGCGCCGCTACGGCTATCACTGGTACCTCGCCGCTTCCCCCGCTGGCGCATCTCAACAGTGGCAACGCTGGGTGGGCGGCATCGGCTGGGGCGGCCAGCGCCTCTATGTCTTTCCCGAGCTGGACCTCGTGGTGGCGCAGAATTGCGGCAACTACGAAAAGCCGGGCACGGAACAGCGGCGCATCAACGACACTATCATCAGCGAGATCGTGCTGCCAGGCTTCGTCTAGGGAACGGCGTCAGTCCGCGAGAACTGCCAGGTGATTGTAATGCCTGTCAACGTTCGGTAGACGGGACGCTCCTTGCCTGATGGGGCTCCAGCACAAGCTGCGGAAGAGAGAGTATGGCGCGTAACATTCTGATCCTTGGAGCCTCGTATGGCTCATTGCTCGCGACAAAGCTGCTGATGGCGGGTCACAACGTGACCCTGGTGTGCCGGAAGAAGACGGCAGAGCTCATCAATCGCGACGGCACCGAAGTTCGCATCAAGCTGCGTGACGAGCCGACGCACCGTGCGATCTTCTCGCGCGACCTGCCCGGGAAGGTAGACGCGACAACGCCCGCCGACGTCGACCTTTCGCGGTATGATCTGGTTGGCCTTGCCATGCAGGAGCCGCAATACACCAACCACACCATCCGGGTCCTGATGATCAAGATCGCCGAGGCGAAGCTGCCTTGTCTTTCGATCATGAACATGCCGCCCTTGCCCTATCTCAAACGGATCGCGGCGCTCAAGGAGATGGACCTTGAGGAGGCCTATACCAACGCCCAGGTATGGGAACGCTTCACGCCAGGACTGGTGACGCTCTGCTCGCCCGATCCGCAGGCCTTCCGCCCGCCGGAAGAGGCGGCGAACGTGCTTCATGTCGGCCTGCCGACGAACTTCAAGGCGGCGGCATTCGCTGACGAGAACCACAACAAGCTGCTTCGGGAGCTTGAGGCGGACATCGACGCGGTGAGGCTGGACGGCCAGGACGTGCCGGTGAAGCTGAAGGTGTTCGATTCGCTGTTCGTCCCGCTGGCCAAATGGTCGATGCTGTTGACCGGGAACTACCGCTGCATCACGCCGCGGGAGCCGCAGTCGATCCGCGACGCGGTGCACGGCGACCTGAAACTCTCGCAATCGATCTATGACCACGTCGACGCCGTGGCTCGGCGTCTTGGGGCCGACCCGACCGATCAGGTTCCCTTTGCGAAATATGCGAAAGCGGCGGAAAGCCTTCTCAAACCCTCATCGGCGGCACGCGCAGTGGCCAGCGGAGCGCCCTTCATCGAGCGCGTCGACCTGCTGGTGAAGCTGATTTCCCATCAGCTTGGCGCGCCCAATGCCGAGATCGACCGCACGGTCGAGACCGTCGATCAAAAACTCAACGAGAAGATCGTGGAGGGCGGCTCCGGCGCGCCGTGACGTGGTGCCATCCCAGCCGGCTCTTCTCCGAAGCACTGTGCCAAGGTGGCGGATCGGATCCGGGTTAGCTGGGGCCGTTGCGTGCGTCGCACGGCGTGCGCACGAGGTACACCTTGCGCCGGCATTACGGCACGCTCCCATCGTTGGACTCCATCATGCTGCCGCAAGGTGCTCCGCGAGACGCCGCGCATGGGATGGCAGCGTGTCGAGCCGTTGCACTATCACCATCAGACGGCGTTCGGCCCAGGGGTCTTCCAGCTGCACGAGGCAGAGCGCTCCCTCTCCCGTCCACCGCCGCGCCGCGGCTTCGGGGACCACGGCGACGCCGGCGCCAAGCGCGACCATGCGGCAGGCTGCATCCAGCCCGCGCACCCGTATGCGCGTTCGCACCAGCGCGCCCGTCCGCGCGGCATGCTCCGCCAAATGCCCGCCGAGCGCGCTGTCGCCTGAGAGGCCCACGAACTCACTGCCTAATGCCTCGTCGAAGGCGACTCGCCCCCGGTTGGCGAGCTTGTGTCCGCGGGGCACGACCAGCATGAGCCGGTCGGTGCGGAAGGGCATGGCCACGAGACCCGAGAAGTCGGCGTGGTCGGCTGCGATACCGATTTCCGCCAGCCCTTCGGCGACGGCGCGCGCGACCTCGGGGCTCGGCCGCTCGTCGAGGTCCACGTCCACGCTCGGATTCGCGGCGAGGAAGGCCGCGAGGATTTCGGGCAGGAATTCCGCCGCGGCCGCAGTGTTGGCGAGCAACCGCACGTGTCCTTTGAGCCCGCGGGCGTACTCGCCAAGCTCGCCTCGCATCCGCTCCATCTGACCTGTCACCAGCCGCGCGTGATGTAACAGCGTCCGGCCCGCCGGCGTCAGCTCGACACCGCGGTGGCCGCGCTCCAGCAGCGATGCGCCGGCCTGCTCTTCCATGCCCCGCACCCGCGCGCTCGCCGACGCCAGGGAAAGGCCGGCGTGTTCGGCACCCGCCGTGATGCTTCCCGCCTCGGCCACATGGAGGAACAGGCGCAGGTCGACCAGATCAAAGTGCATGGCGGGCCCTCCGGGCGAATTGCCTTCGTCTCCAGCTGAGGCAGGCTAAACAACTCCCGCATTGTGAGAGAAGGGGTCGGGGACCAGATTGCGTCCATGACCGATCGCCTTCCCCAAAGCCTGCTCATCACCGGCACATTTATTCTGGCAGGGCTGGTGAAAGGCGTCACGGGTCTTGGCCTGCCGACCGTCTCCATGGGCCTCCCTGGCCTGGCGATGTCGCCGGTCCAGGCGGCGGGCGAACTCTTGCTGCGGGGGTTGACATGAAACGATTGACATCAGCGCTCGACGCCATCCTTGCCTGGGTCAACCCGGGCCTGATAGCGGCCGCAGTGATCCTCGCCCTGCTTGACGTCGCGGCGGCAGCGCAACACTTGAGCGTCTCGCGTCCGGAGGCGCCTGTCGCAGTCAGAACCGTCGTAGTCTCGGCCGAGACCGAGCAGTGCGCTCCCGTCGCCCCGCCGGCGCTGCGCGACATGCTCGGGCACGATTGATCCGGAATGCGACTGGCGCTGCTGGCGCCGTCGCACGCAGGGTAGCTCGATCCTTCTGGTCGTCCCCTCGAGGCCACAGATCCGGCGACTACCTCGCTGGAGCGCCTTCACTGGATAGGTCGCGCGATCGCAAAGGCGGTGGCGCGCTGAAGCGCAGGTTAATGCCGAGCTTCACCTGCAAGGTGGTGGGATAACACGACGGCCGACCTTAAGAGGAAAAACAAATTTTTTGCTCCCTCCATTGTAATGGCAGGGGATGTCGAAACCTTTGGAGATACTCACCACCTTCGAAAGGAGACATGCATGTCGGTTCAGCTGTTAGTCATCTATCCCCCGCCCAAGGATCCCGTCGCATTCGAGCGAGCCTATCGCGAAGAGCATCTTCCTTACGCCGGACCGCGCCTGTTAAGTGCCGGCGCCACAGGGGTAACGACAAAACGCGTCTTGGGTTCACCGGGTGGCACGCCGTCCTTCCATTGGATTTCTTTCATAGAATTCCCTACCACCGAGACAGCCCAAGCATCTGCGAAGTCCAAAGGTGGGCAAGAGGCGCTTCAGCATGCAGCCTCTATCTCTTCCGGCGGACAGCCACAATATCTCCTGATCGCTGATACCCAATAGGGTCTCTCTCAGAGGGGCGAGCGGGCGGGGGGCTTACCTCTTGCCCGCCTGCGCTTCGGCAAGATCGCCCGCGTAGCCCCTTGAGGTAATGGGCGCGCATTATAGTCGGTAAGGCAGCGTTGTAATCGTTGCCTTGCGCGAAAGAGCAACACCCCGACATGCTCGGGTGTTATTCCAAGCTGTAAGGCCACGTCCTCACCTGGGACTTCGTCGACCAATCGCAGATTGACGACAGCTTCCTGCACTTCGTTCAATGTGACGAGGCAGCCAAGCGCAAGGGCGTGTTGTTCTGCCTGAATGACCACCTCGTCACTCGAGAGCGCATCCGAAGGAAGATTTTGGAGGATTTCATCCTCAACAACGTGCGGTTTCGCGTAGTCGTGACGGCGGCGGCGGTTGCGCGCAATATTGCGTGCGAGCGTACTCAATAGCCGCGCCGACTCCTCCGTGGACTCGACAAGCAGCCGTGCCTGCGGCAGTTGGAGAAAGCTCAAAAAGGCTTCTTGAACGCAGTCCAAGGCGTCATCGGTCCGCACGCCTTCGCGTCTCACCAGCCGCACGAGCCTTGTTCGGTTGGCGTGCACAAGCGCCGTCATCCAGCCGAAAAATCCTTCGGTGCCAACGTGCTGATCCATGATCAAGCCACCACGAAGCGCTGCGCTGCCTCCGCAAGTCGCTGCGCCAGCGTCGGTGAGACCTGTTTTGACAGCCTTGCGTGAGCCGTGCGCCAAACCGGGATCGCAGCCTCCAAACGGCGGGCGCCTGTTTCGGTAAGCCAGACCATCCGCCGTCGAAGGTCGCCATCAACTACGGCAATTTCGACGAGGCCTTCATTTTCGAGAGTCCGCAGATTACGCGAAAGCGTCGACTGCTCGAGTCCGGTGCGGCGCGCGAGGGCGCCGAGCGTGTCGTCCGATGAGGCCGCGATCTGCGCCATCAGCCCGAGTTGGGCGACAGTCAATCCGGCTGGGGCCAGCTCGCCGTCGAGGAACTGGGTGATCAGCCGTGCCGCCAATCTGCTGTTGCAGCCGGCGCATTCCGAGACCAGCCGGGCGGCGTCGGTGCGGAGAGTCTTTCGTGCTTGCGATCGGACGGTCATCGGTGTATGTATATACAATATTTGTAGATACATGCAAGAGTGGACTGAGATGAAGTTCGGACTGGCGGCGCCCGCCGACTTTGCGGGGAAGAGCGGCAAGGAAACCCTTCAGGCGATCATCGACGGCAAATTGCCGCAGGCGCCGATTTCTGAGGCGATGTCGTTCTGGATCACGGAAGTCGGTGACGGGTTTGCCGCCTTCGAAGGCGATCCGGGTCCGCACCTGCTCAACCCAATGGGCAGCGTGCACGGAGGGTGGCCTTGACGCTGATCGACAGTGTCGGCGGATGCGCTAGACATTCGCTGCTTCCGGCGGGATCAGGCTATGCGACGATCGAGACCAAGGCGAATTTCGCCAGGCGGATCACCAAGGATACCGGCCGGGTTCGTGCCGAGGCTCGCGTGGTGGCGCAGAGCCGTCAGATCATTTCTTCAGAAGCGCGCGTGCTAGACCGCAGCGGCAAGGTGCTCGCGCACGGAGTTTCGACCATCATGGTGCTGGATGGTGCGAAATGAACATGGTCGAAAGGCGCCTACGGAACGAATAGGGCGATCGCGATGTCGGTCCTTACGACAAGCACTGGCGCCCGATTGAACTATGGCGAAACCGGCACGGGTCATACCGTCATCATGGTCCACGGCTCTCCCGGCGAGGGACGCGCATGGGCGAACGTGATCGGGCAATTTCAGGGAGGCCTGCATATCCTGACGCCGGATTTGCCGGGGTATGGCGGCTCCGACCCGCTGCCCCGCGAAACCACAAATAGAACAGCGGCGATGGCGTCGGCAATCGGCGAACTGATCGTAAGCTGCGATGGTCCGATTTGGTTGTGTGGTCATTCCTATGGCGCCAACGTAGCCCTGCACGCTGCGGTGCAATGGCGGAACAGAGTTGGCGGCATTGTTCTGCTCGAGCCGGTCTTCCTGCGCGCGCTCCAGCTTGGAGGGGATGTGCAGCTCTACAAGACGGTGCAGGCGTTCTTTGTCTCCTATCTGGTCCGCGCCGAGTTCGCTGAGACAGACGCAATCGGCATCATGATCGATTTCTGGTGCGGTGAAGGTTTCTATGACAAGCTGCCATCGCGGACCAAGGGTTTCCTGAACGCAGCTATCTCGAAGAATGCGGAAGACGTTCGCGCGTCATTTGCAGAGACGATAGGTGCTACCGCGCTTGGAACCTTCGACCGTCCGGTCATGATTGCTTTCGGTGACCGCAGTCCGAAGGTCGCCGCAATGATAGCCGCCTCGCTTAAGAAGCTGTTGCCGCGCGCGGTGGTCGCGCCGATACGCGGGGCAACTCATTTGTTGCTCGACAGCCACGCGGGGGACGTAGCAAGGCTTATAGGAATGACCGTCAGGTGAAGTGGCGCGCCGCGGCCGATGAAGATGGGCACTACTCGTTCGCCGTGGCACTATGATGCGGGAGCCTGCGGCGCGCTCCAAATCGGTAAATCTGCGACATCGCGCGATATTGCGCTACGCATCATGCCAGCCGCTTCCCGATTCGCAGGATGGTCCGGTGACCCTTCGATCGCGGCAATCCGGAGTCCGACGCGAGGGCAAGTCGCAACAATAATGCACCGAAGCACCGATGTTCAGCACCCGTCCGACGCCTATGTATCAATTCGCAATCATAGCTGTGCGGCGCAAAATCTCGTTCTTGTATCCCCATGACAAAGCGATCGCCGGTTGTAGCGCAAATCGGAACCGATGAAATTTGCGAAGTCGCACCGCTGTTGGTCCTTCAGAGGCCATACGCGCCTATTCCCCGCAAAATACGCTGCACCACCTCGGCGCCCACGTGCTCCACTTCGCCCTGCGCTGCGGCTACGTTGCCTACCCGCAGCGCTGCTGCGCCGTGGACGGTGCTCCACGTGAACAGTAGATCGCCCGGCGCCGGTGGCGCCGCAATGACGCCGGTTGTGTACAGCCCCTGTAAGGCTGCCGGCAGATACGAGTAACTGGTCGGCGCGCCAGATTGCAAAGCATTGGCGCGGGTCTGCACGGCATACGCACCAAAGATCAGGCGCCACATAGCGGGCTGTTCATCGGCGAAGCGAAGATAGGCCACAGCCAAGCGATACAGGCGCGCGATCGCCTCCTGCGCGTCGGCCGCTGGAGCATGTAGGTCGAACGTGTCAGCAAAACGCTGTTGGAGCTGACCGATCCCGACGGCCGCCAACTCCGCCAGCAAGGCCTCGCGGCTGTCGAAGTGTCGGTACGCCGCGGCCGCGCTGACGCCCAGCCCGGAGGCCAGCTCGCGTAGCGAAATATGTTCGATGTCTGGCGCCGCCGCCGCTGCCTCCAGGAGGGCGCGTCGCAGGTCTCCATGGTGATACCGCCCGGTGGCCGAGGACTCGGAAGGCCGTTTCATCGAGTCATCACATCAATGTTAACGGTGTTGACATTGCGCGCCTTCCGATCCAAGTTAACGGCGATAACATTCCTCCCCGTCACCGGACGAGGCCTCTGCTTACACAGCTCTCTTGGACCAAATGACCTCACCCCATCCAGAGATGGTCGCCCTCATTACGGGCGACGAACTCAATGCAGTCAAGATGCGCTTGATTTCGACCAACATTGGGCGCTTGGCGATCTACGACACAGGCGTTCCCAGCCGCGCCGACGCCTCGTCGGAGGTGTTGGTGCTCTGGCCCTCCGTCCTGGCTGACCACCGCATATACAACGCCCAGGCGGCCGCGTTACGGGAACGCCACCGGCTGATCCTCATCGATGGCCCCGGTCACGGCGCCAGCGGCCCATCCACAGGAAGCTTCAGCATGGCGCATTGCGCGGACGCG
>DATMNV010000152.1:0-6508 GCA_035568535.1 Bradyrhizobium sp. | reverse complement strand
GACCTTCTTGATCGAAGCGATGACCACCGGCGTGATGTCGTAGGAGATGTCGTACTTGATGTTGGCCGGAAAGAACTTCGACAGCGCCTCCATCCTCGCCTTCACCGCGGTGGCGGTGGCGAGCGCGTTGGCGCTGGGCGCAAGGAGCACCGTAAGTCCCGCCGCCGGTTCGCCGTTCCGGCGCGTCGTGAACTGATAGCTCAGCCCGCCGACTTCGATGCGGGCTACGTCGCGCAGCCGCACTGCCGAACCGTCGATATTGGAGCGCAGAACAATGGCCCCGAACTCATCGGGCGAAGCGAATTGGCCCTTGACCAGGACCATCGCCGATATCTGCTGGCGCGGATTGCTGGGCTCGACCCCGATGCTGCCGGACGCGACTTGCGCGTTTTGCGAGCTTACCGCCTTGGTCACGTCGTCTGCCGTCAGGTTGTACCCGACCAACCGGCTCGGATCGATCCAGATGCGAAGCGCGCGCTCGGTGGAGTAGAGCGTCGCCCGGCCGACCCCGGGGATGCGGCGAATCTCGCCCAAAATGTTTCGCACCAAAAAATCGCCGAGCCCTACCTCGTCGAGGCTGCCGTCCGTGGACCGCAGCGTGATGATCTGCAGCACAGCGTTCGAGGCTTCTTCGATCAGAATGCCCTGCTGAATGACGGCGCGCGGCAGGCGCGCCTCGACGCGCTTGATACGGTTTTGCACCTCGATCGAGGCCGACTCGGAGTCGGTGCCTGGCACGAAATTGGCGGTGATTTCCACCTGGCCGAGAGAATCGCTCGTCGATTCGAAATTGAGGATGCCGTTGGCGCCATTGAGCTCCTCTTCGATCAGCCGCGTGACGCTGTTGTAGAGATTTTCCGGCGAGGCGCCGGGATAGCTGGTGCTGACGGAGATCGAGGGCGGCGCGACGATGGGATATTGCGCAACCGCCAGAAAGGGTATGGCGAGCAGGCCGCCGAGGCAGATCAGCAGCGCGACGACCCAGGCGAAAACCGGGCGGTCGATAAAGAAGGCGGGCATCAGTCGAATCCCTCAGCGCGTCGACGCGTGCGCATCCGCGTCGATCGAGCGCGGCAGTTCCTCCCCCGCGCGCCCTTCGTCGCGCCAAGGCTTCGGACTGACCCGATCGCCCGACTCGAACTTCTGGAAGCCTTCCACGATGACGCGGTCGCCCGGCTTGACGCCGTCGAGAATGAGCCAGCGGTCTTCTATGGCGCGGCCGAGACGGACCTGGGTCACCTTGGCCCGGTTGTCTTCGCGGACCACGAACACTTCGCTCCCGCCCCGATCGTTGCGGCGCACCGCCTGCTGCGGTACCGCGAGCGCATCGGGATCGACCCCCTGCTCGATCTGAACACGGACATACATGCCGGGCAGCAGCGACAGCTTGGGATTGGGAAACTCGCCGCGCAGCGTCACCTGACCGGTGCCGGGATCGACCGTGGTGTCGGAGAACAGCAACTTGCCATCGTGGGCATAGACCTCGCCGTCGTCGAGGATAAGGCGCACCCGCGCCGTCGTGCCGTGCTCAAGCGCGCCGGTCTCGAGTTCGCGCCGCAGCTGACTCAGCTCGGTGGCCGATTGGGTGAAATCGGCGTAGATGGGATCGAGCTGCTGGATCGTCGCCACGTGCGTCGGTTCGGATTGACCGACCAGGGCGCCTTCGGTCACGAGAGCCCGGCCGATTCGGCCGCTGATCGGCGCGCGAATCCGCGTGTATTCGAGATTGAGCCGGGCGCGCGCGACGTCCGCCTCGCGCGCCGCGACGTCTGCTTCGGCTTGGCGAAAGGCCGCAACCGCCATCTCCAGCTGCGCCGGAGAGATCGCACCGCTTGGCGCCAGCGCCTCCTTGCGCTTTTCGTTCTGACTTTCCTGGTCCAGCACTGCGTTGGCCTTGCTCAAGGCGGATTCCGCAGCGTCGAGCTCGATCTGAAAAGGCTTGGCGTCGATCTCGTAGAGGACCTCGCCTTTCTTGACGTCGCTCCCCTGCTCGAAATTGCGACGATCGATGATGCCGGATACGCGGGCGCGAACCTCTGCGATTCGGGTTGGGGCAATGCGCCCCGGCAACTCGCGAATGACCGCCAGCGGCGACGGTTGAAGTTCGATGACGCTGACTTCCTGGGCGGCGGTTGTTCGCTCGCTCTCGGGTGCGGCGGGCCCTTCGCTGCAGCCGGACAAGGCCGACGCCAGCAACACCGCGACGGCGGCGCCGGAAAATGAAGAAAGCAATGAAAAAGACAAAGGCCGCGGCGCCGGCTTCGGCGTCTTCCCGCGCCAACCCGGCTCGCCGATTTTGCCGATTTTGCTCAGAGCGCCTGGACTGCGAGATTTGAAATCGGCCGCGTCTCGCGCGTCGCTCGTGATCCATGACATGGCGTTCTTTTCCTTCGTTGAAGGAGCCGTTGGGACGCAGTGGGTGCGGCCGGCTCCTGGGGGAAGAGCCGGCCGCGCGCGACTCCGGGTCGTAGGTCAGGGTAAGGGGAACCCGGGGCCGCTGAGCTTTGTGAATTCGCCGCGCTATCCCGCGCCGGGCACGCCTGCGCACGCGTTTTCCAAATGACCGTCGGCAAGCGCGACGAATGCGCCCACCACGGCCTGCATCAGCCCCCGGTCACGGTCATCCAGATGGCCGGCGAGTTCTGTGGTCGGGGGATTCGCCCCGCGGAATCGATCTGTCATGGTACCCCTCTCGGTAAAGAGCTGCGTGCTCGCCGGAGGAGTCAGATCAACCGTATCGGGAGATAAAACCGCGTCAGGCCCGATATCGACTGATCCCGACGCTTACCGGCAGCGGGACAGTTGATCCGACATCGCAAGGTTGGCCGACGGGCGTCAGCGTCCTTGCCAGAGGGGCCCGGATTCGATGTTGGCGCTCATTAAACAATAGACCTGGGCAAAATCAAGATGCTCGCGCGTCGCATCACTCCGCCGTGTCATCGGCGCAACAATCAACATTAATGCGACGTCTGCCGAACGCCGCGATCTTGCTGCGGCCTATGTGGAAGACCCCGCAAAACGCTTCCTTTTGCAATGCGATGCGGTCTGTTCTGTCGGCGTTGATTTTCGTATTGAGGCAGCGATCAAAAATTGAACGTACGAATTAGGGAGCCAAAAAATGGCAATACCGCCTCGCTTGCCGACGGTCGTGCAGGTGCTGGAAATCGCCAAGTCGTTCGGCATGACCTTGACCGAGGGGGGACGCCGCCTCGTTTCGCGGGCTGATGGCGGGCTCGATCGCCTCTTATGCGCGGCTCGACGAGCTGGTTGAGCCAAAGCTCCCGGTAAAATACCCGCGCGACCCCGGCTACCGGCCGCCGGCCGAGGAGAACCCGTACAACGCCTGGTACTGGAAGACGCATATCGTCGGCGCCGAGAGCGGAATATTGGCAGGCGAGCGGGTGGCGGTGAAAGACAACATCTGTGTCGCCGGCGTGCCGATGATGAACGGCTCGCGCGTGCTCGAAAGCTACGTTCCCGAGGTCGATGCCACGGTCGTCACCCGCATCCTCGACGCCGGCGGCGTGATCGCCGGCAAGGCGGCCTGCGAAGATCTTTGCTTCTCGGCCGGCAGCCATACCTGCGCGACCGGACCGATCCGCAACCCGCACAACCCGAAGCACTCGACCGGCGGCTCCTCGGGCGGCAGCGCGGCGCTGGTGGCCGCCGGCGAAGTGACGATGGCGCTCGGCGGCGACCAAGGGGGATCGATCCGCACGCCATCGGCGTGGTGCGGGGTTTTCGGCCTCAAGCCGACCTGGGGACTGGTGCCGATGACCGGCGGCATGCCGATCTCGTATTCGGTCGATCACTGCGGGCCGATGTGCTCGAGCACCGAGAACGTCGCCAGGCTCCTGACCGCGATAGCGGGCCCCGATCCGCATGACCCGCGCACGATCAACGCCAGGGTCGGCAACTACATGGAGGCGCTGGGCCGCGGCGTTAAGGGCTTGCGCGTCGGGCTCCTCAAGGAGGGCTTCCATCACCAGGTCAGCGATCAGGCGACGAGCGCGAAAGTTCGCGCGGCCGCCAACGACCTCAAAGCGGGCGGCGCCATCGTCGAGGAAGTGTCCGTGCCCATGCACCTCGAAGGGCCGCACATCTGGACCGGCATCATTCTCGAGGGCGCCGCCGAGATGATGATCAAGGGCTACGGCATGGGCAACAACTGGCCGGGCTACTACACGCTCTCGCTGCAGGAGGCGTTCGCCCGCGGCTGGCGCTCGCGCCCCGATGACGTTTCCGAGACGGTCAAGCTGGTGCTGCTGCTCGGCGAATACATGCACCGCCACTATCACAACCGCTACCATGCCAAGGCGCAGAATTTGCGCGTGCTATTGCGGGCCGCCTACGACAAGGCGTTGGCGAACTGCGACGTACTGGCGATGCCGACGATCCCGTTCCCGGCGACGGAGATCCCGTCACCCGATGCGCCGCGCGAAGTCTACGTCGATGCCGCCCTCAACATGCAGCAGAACACCTGCCCCTTCGATGTGAGCGGCCATCCGGCGTTCACCGTGCCTTGCGGAAAGGTCAACGGCCTGCCGGTCGGCATCATGCTGGTCGGACGGCACTTCGAGGAGACCACCGTGATTCAGGCGGCGCAGGCGCTCGAGCAGGCGGGCGATTGGAAGACCCGCTGAATGAGCTCCATCTCATTCCGGCGGCTTGCCGCCTGACGTAAGCTGCGCAAACATGAGCGGAGACGGCGCGCCCGCGTGCCGGCAATGCGGCTGGCCGTGCCGTCGAACGTGAAAGTTGGGGACATCCGATGATCAACACACGCAAGGCGGCCACGGCGGCTCTGACGGCGCTGGCCTGCGCGTTTGCAGCGGCTTCGGCCGGTGCCAAGGACGCGGTCAAGGTCGGCTTCATCGGGCCACTGACCGGCGGCGTCTCGGTCAACGGCATCGGCGGCCGCAACTCGGCCGACCTGGCTGTAAAGCTGCGCAACGCCGATGCAAAGACCAAATATGACTACCAGCTCGTCGTGCTGGACGACGAATGCAAGCCGAACGTTGCTGTGCAAGCCGCGACCAAGATGGCCGCCGATAACGAGATCATTGCTGCTGCGACGCACTACTGCTCGGCGACCGCGATTGCGACCGTCGACACCTACCACAAGTTCGGCTTTCCGGTCATCGTTTGGGGGGCTGTCCTCCCCGACATCACCTACCGAAACAAATATGCGGAGGTTCATCGCGTCAACGGCACGATGATCAACCAGAATGAAGCCAACGCGGCGCTGATCTCCAAGCTCGGTTACAAGACCGTCGCGGTGATCCATGACACTACCGACTACGGCAAGGGCCACAACCAATATTTCGGCGACGCCCTCGCGCGCCTGGGCAAGGCCAAGATCGTCGGCACCTTCGGCGTCACCGCCGACCAGCAGGACTTCACCGCCGAACTGACGCAGATCAAGGCGCTCAATCCGCAGGTCATCTATTTCGGCGGGCTCACGCCCATCGGCGTGCGCATCCGTTCGCAGATGGACAAGCTCGGCATCAAGGCGCTGTTCGACGGTACCTCGGGCATCGTCTCCGAAGCCTTCATCCAGGGGCTCGGTCCGCTGGCGGAGGGCACCCTCGCCTTCCGCGAGGGCGCGCCGACCGAGAAGCTGCCGCGCGGCAAGTTCTTCATTGAGAAATACGACGCCCAGCACTACGACAATCCGCCCGAAGCCTATGGCCCGTTCGCCTATGCGGCGATGGACCTGATCCTCGACACCATCGAAGATGTCGGACCCGACCGCAAGAAGGTGATCGCCGCGCTCGGAAACGTGAAAGACCGCGATTCGATCGTCGGCAAGATCACCTTCGACGATCACGGGCAGAACACCGTACCGGTGATCACCGATTACGTCGTGCAGGACGGCAAGTTCGTGGAATGGGCCGACAGCGAATACGCGAGCGGGAAGCGCGAGCTTCCCGGCCTGAAATAGCCTGGGCCGCTCGTAGCGCCGCGTCGCGCGGTCCCGGCGTGTGACCTCGAAGCAAGAACCACAACCATGAATGCCGGCCTCGTCGCGCAGTACGTCATGAACGGGCTGATGCTCGGAATGATGTACGCGCTCGTCGCCGTCGGCTTCACCCTGTTCTTCGGCGTCCTCGACGTGATCAAATTCTCGCACGGCGATGTGCTCATGCTCGGCGCGTTCGCGGCGCTCGCGGCTTATGGCGGCGTGCGCGCGCTCGGGGTCGGCTTATCGTCGCTCGAACTTGCGGTCATGGTTGCAGTCGCGACGGCGGCGATGGCGCTCGTCGGCATGGCGATCGCGCGCTATCTGGTCCTGCCGCTGCGCGCGGCGCCGGCGCTCAACACGCTCCTGATCACGCTCATGGCCGGCACCGTGCTGCGCGAAGGTGTGCGGCTGTTCTACCCGCAAGGCGCCAATCCCAAGCCGTTTCCGGCCCTGCTGCCGAAGAGCGCGATCGACCTCGGCGGCTTCAACCTGCGGCTCGACAACGTCATCATGCTGGCGGTCGGCGCGCTGGCCATCGTCGGC
>DATMNV010000151.1:0-5130 GCA_035568535.1 Bradyrhizobium sp. | reverse complement strand
GAGGCAGGCAAGCGCGATCGAATGGAAGAACACGAAGCGAAGAATCGTACCTTCGTGACCGAACCAGTTGGTCGCCGTCGACGCGACGACGATCGACTGCGCGTCGATCATCTTGCCCATGACGCCGCCGGAGGAGTTCGCGGCACTCATGAGGATCGGCGACAGGCCGAGCTGCTCGGACGTGATCTTCTGCAGGTTGCCGAACAGTATGTTGGAGGCGGTATCGGAGCCGGTCAGCGCCACGCCCAGCCAGCCGAGCAGCGCGCCGAAGAAGGGATAGAGCACGCCGGTCGCGGCGAAGGCGAGGCCGAGCGTCACATCGATCCCGGAGAGCCGCGTCAGCGTGCCGATCGCCAGCATCGCCGAGATGGTGATCAGCGGGTAGGCGCAGATCCTGATGGTGCGGCCGTATTCGGCGACGAGCTTCACCGGCGAGAAGCCCATGACGAAGCCGGAAACGATCGCGGCGATCAGCATGCCTGTTCCGGTATAGGAGAGGTAGGTGAACAGGAACTGGCCGCGTTCAGGCGTCGGCTTGGCAACGACCGGGGCGACCTTGTTGATCATGCGGTCGAGCCCGGGAACCTCGTAGTTCCAGCTGAATATCGGGTTGATCTGGCTCTTGAACCAGCCGGTACCCCAGATCAGCAGAATGACGCAGACGATGATCCACGGCAGCAGCGAGCGCCAAACTGCGGCGCTTGTCGGCTCGGCAATCTTCGGCGCCGGCGCCGCCGGCATGGTCGTGGCGGAATCGTCCCGGGTGCGCAAAGCCGGCGACAGCCAGAGCTCCTTCGGCTGCCAGATTCTGAGAAACGCGATCAGGCAGGCCATCGAAATGAGCGAGGCGCCGATATCGACGATCCAGGGATTGATGTAGTTGGAAATCAGGAATTGCGGAACCGCAAAGGAAACGCCGCAAAGCAGTACGGCCGGCCAGATCTGCAGCATGCCGCCAAAGCCGGCAAAGGCCCAGATCAGCCAGAACGGCACGATCAGCGAGAAGAACGGCAATTGCCGCCCGACCATGGCGCCGAGCAGATACGGGTCGAGGCCGGTTACGCTCGCTAATCCTGCGATCGGCGTGCCCAGCGCGCCATAGGCAACCGGCGCGGTGTTGGCGATCAGCGACAGCCCGGAAGCCGCAAGCGGCGAGAACCCGAGCCCGATGAGGATCGCGCCCGTCACCGCGACCGGCGTCCCGAAACCGGACGCGCCCTCGAAGAAGGCGCCGAAGGAAAATGCAATGAGCAGCAGCTGCAGCCGCCGGTCACGCGTCACGCCGCCGATCGCCTGGGACAACGTGTCGAAAGCGCCGGTCACCACAGTCAGCCGGTAGAGGAAGATGACGTTGAGCACGATCCAGCCGATGGGGAAGAAGCCGCTGACGGCGCCGAGCACCGCCGCGCGCAGCGCCATTCCCGCCGGCATCGTGAACAGGAAGATCGCGACTAGCAGCGCTACCACCAGCGCAATCACCGCGGCGAGATGCGCCTTCACCTTGCCGGATGCGATGAGGACGAGGAGCGAGACGACCGGCAGAGCGGCCGCAATGGTCGAGAGGGCGGAGTTGCCGAACGGATCGTAGACCTGGTTCCACATGAGGTTCCCTCCCTTTGAAGTCGCCGCTATTGTGGAGCGGCTCGTTTCGGCTTTTCGCCTTTGCACACCGGCACGTGCGGCCGTTTTAGGCGGCGCATCGCGGGGAAAACTCAGACCGTGGCGACCCGGATGGTTGATTGTGCCTGCAGGCAGTCCTGCGCCCGCACTCGCCCCGCCCAGCCTGCCGCGGTAGACGCGACAATCCTTCCTTCCCCCGGGGCCATGTTATTGTGAAATGCACGGGCACGACAATATGACTTGTGCATTCTGCGTCGGCCCGTCCCATCCAATGCCGAATTCTTGTGGTGGGCATGAGCCACCCTCGTCTCGCCCGCGAGCCATGGGCAGGAGTCCCTCGTGAAACGCCTTGAATTGGGAACCGGTGCGTTCCGGTGTTTCGCCCATGCCAGCTATCCCCGGGCATCGCGCCGGAGCCGGCGATGACGACTGCGCTTGCCGATCCCTTCGCCAGGCTCAAGGCGAGCGAGCGCGAACACTGGGCGTCGTTCGCGCGGGCGGCCATTTTCAGCACCGTGCCGGCAGCCAAGCTCGTGAAGTTCGCGCAGGTGTCGCCGGGGCAGCGCGTGCTCGATGTCGGCTGCGGGACCGGCGTCGTCGCCATCACGGCGGCGCGCCGCGGCGCCAAGGTGTCGGGGCTCGACCTCTCTCCGGACCTCCTCCATCGCGCTCGCGACAACGCAGTGACCGCCGGCGTCGAGATCGACTTTCTCGAAGGCGACGCCGAGGCCCTCCCCTATCCCGATGCCACATTCAACATCGTGCTCAGCCAGTTCGGACACATCTTCGCACCGCGGCCCGAGGTCGCGGTGCGGGAGATGCTCCGGGTGTTGAAGCTCGGCGGCCGTCTGGTCTTCTCGGCGTGGCCCCCGGAGCACTTCGGCGGGCGCCAATTCGGCCTCCTGGCGCGCTACGCGCCGCCGCCGGCGCCGGGCGCCGAGCAACCGGCATCGCCGGCGTCGTGGGGCGACCCCAACATCATCCGTGAGCGACTCGGCAGCACGGTGACCAGTCTTTTATTCGAGCGCGACATCATGGTCGTCGCCAGTCTCAGCCCGCAGCACACCCGCATCGCGCAGGAGAAAACGATAGGTCCCCTGGCCAAGCTCATCGCCGCGTTGCGCAGCGACCCGGGCAAGCTGGCGCGGCTGCGCACCGAATACGAGGAGATGATCGGCGAGGTCTTCGAAGACAACGCGCTGCACCTGCACTTCATCATGGCGCGCGCGGTCAAGACGCGGTAGCCCGAGTTACGTGCAGAACAAGGCGGGGAAAGATCGGCCGGCGCGAACGCGATCCTGAATCTCGCGGCGCGATCCGGGCAAAGGGTCCGATCAATTGGTCATCAGGCGGAAGCGCAGCGTTGTCGCGCCAATGAACTCGATGACATCGCCGCGCCGGCGCCAGCTCGTGACCTGGGCCAGCGCCGCGAGCAAATCGTCGTCGCGGGTTTGCCGCTCCGGCTCGCACTGCGCCGGCGGAACCTGGCCGGCAGTGATGGTGATCGAATCCTTGTCGATGCTGGCTTGTCCGCTCGTACTCGCGCACCAGAGCTGGATCACGGCCGCGCCATCGTCGGCGATCTCGATGATCGGCACGCGCTTGGAGCCGCGCATCGGCGCTACGTCGAGCATGAGTTCACGCGCAAACGGGAAGGCCTGCTCACTGGCGAAAGCGGGCCAAGCGAGCGTTGCCACTACGGCGCAAAGGAGGCAGGCGAGACGCTGGCGCAGGTCAGCCATTGGTCATGTCCCGGAAGTGCTTTGCGGAGGAACGGAAATTTGCGGAGAAACGAAAGACGGCCGGACGGCCGCGGGGCATTTAATCCGCGCCGGGGCAGGTGTCGTCAAGTGCATTTCGTCGTGCGTCGCGCCACCGGTTCCGGCGCGCGGCGCTTCTCGTGCGCGATAATTCTCAAGCTCGTCCGGTCGAGGTTCCACGCTCCGGTGGGACAGCGGGAAAGGAGGCATAAAGGAAGAACGCCCATGCTTCGGCCGACGTGATCACGTTTTTTTGCCACGCCGGGCGCGACTAGGCGATTGCCGCGCCAACCGCTATGAAACGGTCGGGCGCTTGCCAAAAGAGGACATCATCATGGTGCAACCGCATAATGACGCTTTTTTATCCGGCCAACAGCACCACTGACGGGGTTGGCCAGCGGCGCCGATCGCCGCGCATTCGCTGCCAACCATCGTCCCGTCCTGGAGGTCGTCCGTGCAAAATTTCCTCTCGACAATTGCTACGATCTGGCGGCTGTCACTTCCGTATTTCCGCTCGGAAGACCGCTGGCCGGCGCGCATTCTGCTTGCCGCAGTGGTCGCACTCGAATTGTCGGGCGTCGCCATTCACGTCATTTTGAACCAATGGTACAACCGCTTCTACAATACCCTTCAGGACCGCGACTGGAACGCGTTCGTCAGCGCCATCCTGTTCTTTTGCGTGCTTGTGGCCATCTACACCGTGCTCGTGGTGTACCAGGTCTATCTCAATCAGTGGCTGCAGATCCGCTGGCGGCGCTGGATGACGCAGAACTACCTCCGCCACTGGCTCAGCGCCGCCAATCACTATCGCATGCAGCTTCTCGGCGATGCGGCCGACAACCCCGACCAGCGCATCGCCGAAGACATGCAGCTGTTCGTGCAATTCACGCTCTCCATCAGCATCGGCATCCTCAACTCGATCGTGACGCTCTGCTCGTTCATCGTCATCCTCTGGACCTTGTCGGCGCGCGCGCCGCTGCATCTCTTCGGCTCGAGCGTCAACATTCCCGGCTATCTGGTGTGGGCGGCGCTGATCTATGCGGCGATCGGAACAACACTCACGCACCTGATCGGCCGCAAGCTCATTCCGCTCAACTTCCAGCAGCAGCGCCTCGAGGCTGACTTTCGTTTCAATCTTGTGCGCACGCGTGAAAATTCCGAGCAGATCGCCGCGCTTGGCGGTGAGCCGGCCGAGCGCGAAGGCCACCTCAACCGCTTCGGCCTGGTGGTCGGCAACTGGTTCGCCCTGATGCAGCGGCAGAAGCTCCTCTCGTTCTTCACCCAGAGCTACCAGCAGGCCTCGGTGATCTTTCCCTACATCGTGGTCAGTCCGACCTATTTCTCAGGTGCGGTGCAACTCGGCGGCCTGATGCAGACCGCGTCAGCGTTCAACAGCGTGCAGAGTGCCCTCTCCTACTTCATCACGTCGTACCGGTCGATCGCCGAATGGCGCGCCGTGGTGCAGCGCTTGACCGGCTTCCAGGAAGCGCTCGCCGCCGGCCGCGCGGCAGCATTGACGCCACCGGTGATCGAGGTTGTTCCGCGTGAAGGAGAGGCCGCGCTGACGATCGACCACCTCAAGGTCCGTCTGCCCAGGGGCAAGCTGATCGTCGGCGTCGAGAACCTCGCCCTTCGCGCCGGAGAGCACGTTCTGGTGACTGGGCCTTCCGGGGCCGGCAAGTCCACGCTGTTCCGCGCGCTCGGCGGCATCTGGCCGTTCGGTTCGGGGCGCGTGACGGTGCCGAAGGAT
>DATMNV010000150.1:0-3737 GCA_035568535.1 Bradyrhizobium sp. | reverse complement strand
ACGCTGATCAACCCGTCATGGCAGGGCATCGCCGAGCCGATGTGGGAGCCGATGCAGATCCGGCATCGCTCGGCCTATTACGACGCGTTCTTCACCGAGGCGCTGCTGTCCTATCTGGAGACCGGCCTCGCCTCCAGGGCTGACGACACAGCGGCGCGCAAGGCGATCGCTGACATGGTCGACTTCTGCATCAACATCAGTGCCGAGGAAGTGCGCGCCCATGACGGCACGCCGTTCAACGTGGTCACCGCGCTGGCGCCGGGGCCGCATCCGCGGTTCTCGCGCTTCTTCGCGCAGATCAAGCAGGATCTGGGCTTTGGCGTCTACGTGCCGGATTGCGACACCACGGCGTGCTCGTTCTCGGCCGCGACGCAGGCCGGCTCCAGCGACCCGATCCTCGAGCAGCCGCTGCTGGACTTCTATGCGGGGTATCAGGTGCGCGGCGGCGTCAACGAGCCGCTGGTGACGGTGCCGATCAACGACAATATCGACTACGAGGGCGGGGTCGCGACCTGGATCGACAACCGCGCCGGCGAACGCCCGTTCGGCAATGACCTCGATCCGACGCTCAATCTCGACATCCTCGAAGTCAGCTTCCGCAACCTCAAGCGCTGGAAGATCATCGAGACGCCGCAGCGGCTCGACACCGTCAGGCGCATCATCGGCTTCCAGAGGCGGCTGGTCGCCAGCGGCGCGTTCGCCGATCCGCGCTCCCACATCTACTACCTGCCGGAGCTCTATTGCGCCTATTTCGGCCGCTGCTACGCCGCGTTCATCGCGCTGCCGCCGGCCGCCCGCGCCGCGATCGACCCCGACGGCGCCTTCGCCTTCATCCGGGCCAAGGTGCTGGCCTATGTGCAGGACGAGCTGATCGCCTGCGAGATGAACGCGTTCGACGGCGCGCTGGCCCTGATCGCGCTCGGCCATCTCGGGGCCGACGTCGCAAGCTTCACGCCGGCGCTGGATTGCATCCTCACCAGCATCGGCGAAGGCGGCCGGCGCGGGCCGTTCAAGGCCTATGAGTGGAACAAGATGAAGACCCCGACGCGGATCCTGGTCGGCGGCCCCGAGGTGACCTCGGCCTTCGTGCTGATGGGCCTGTCGCTGGCGCGGAAGGCGATGATGGGGGCGGGGGCTAGCTCTCTCTCTTCTCCCTCGCCCCGCTCTTCTGTTCAGACCGGGGACAAGGTGGACAGGTGTTCGGAGACATCGTGGACACTTTCTGGCCTGCAGTCGAGGGGCCGGATGTCGATGGTTGCAATCATCTGGGTTCGGAAGACGATATCGAAGACGCCATCTTGTGTGGTTGGCCGGAACGCGACAGCTTTGCCGCGGAAGGCCTTGGGGACTTTGATGGCGCGGCCGAGGAGGCTGACGTGACCGCCCTGCTGGACGCGGCGCACGATGTCTCCCGGAGCATATTCGAAGGGAGCGATGGTCTCGACATAGTCGCGCGGGCTCGGTTGATAGCGGCTGGCCGGGACAGCAAGCTCGAGCGCTTCATGCGGCCGTTGCGAGTTGTAGACATTGCGCCAGCGGTCGAAGGCGCGCTCGGCAGCGGCGAGATCGGCAAAGGGTGGGCCGGACAACACCTCAGCCTTGAGGCTGCGGTGGAAGCGTTCGTCCTTGCCCATGGTCTGTGGATGATAAGGCCGCGAATGGCTGATCTTGATGCCGTGCTCGATCAGCCAGACCCCGAGTGAAGTGAACGGGCTACCCGGTCCGTCGCCCCAAGGCGAACCGTTGTCGGTGATCAGCCTCTCCGGCAGGCCATAGCGGCGGAAGGCGATGATGAGCTGCTGCCTGACCGTCTCGGTCCGCTCGTTGGTGCAGGCCGCAAGCACCACGGCGAAGCGCGAGTGATCGTCGAGCACGGTCAGTGGATGAAGCCGGCCAGTGTGCAAGGCCACGTGGCCCTTGAAGTCCATCTGCCACAACTCGTTCGGCCGCGCCCGCTCGAACCGGGTGAAGGCGCACTGGCCGCCACCGTGCGCGCCCAACTCGACCCCATGCCGCGTCAAGATCGCCGTCACCGTCGAGGGTGCCGGAATCGTTTCCTGCCCGAGATCCTTCAGCCGCCTGGCGATCTTGCGGCCGCCCCAGGCCGGATGCTCCGCACGCACCGAAAGTACTGCTTTCTCCGTCGCGGCAGCGCTGCGCGACGGAGAATTCCGCGGCCGACGCGACAGCTCCTGAAGCCCCGCTATCCCTTCGAACCGCCAACGCTCCAGCCACTTGTAGCCGGTCGTCGGGCTGATGCCGAAGCGACGGCACAGGTTCCGAACATTGGCTCCTTCAGCCGATGCCAACATCACAAATTCCAATCTCGCGTCCATCCGGCACACCTCGTGGAACGGCATCCGACAGCCTCCTTGATTCGCTGTCGAAAGTGTCCACGATGTCTCCGAACACCTGTCCACCTTGTCCCCGGTCTGAACACCTTCGCGGGGAGAGGGTCGGGGTGAGGGGCTGCATCCGCGAATTCTGAAGCTGAAGCATGCGCGGAGAGTCCCCCTCACCCGAAATTCGCTGCCGCGAATTTCGACCTCTCCCCGCAAGCGGGGCGAGGTAAGACGAATCACCTTCCTGTCTTGTTCCGCCACGCCGCGAAATCGGTCAGCGTCTGCTCATCCGTCGCCGGATAGAGCCCGAAGATGCCGCGGCCGTCCTGCACCTGCTCGGTGACAAAATCCTCGAACGCGGTCATCTCGACGGCTTCGCTCGCGATCTCGTCGGCGAGATGCGCCGGGATCACGATCACGCCGTCGCTATCGCCGAGGATGACATCGCCGGGAAACACCGGCGCGTCGCCACAGCCAATCGGGACGTTGATCTCGATGGCCTGGTGCAGCGTCAGGTTGGTCGGCGCGCTCGGCCGGTGGTGATAAGCGGGAAAGCCGAGCTTTGCGATTTCCGCCGAGTCGCGGAATCCGCCGTCGGTGACCACGCCGGCGACGCCGCGCTGCTTCAAGCGCGTCACCAGAATGGCGCCGGCCGACGCCGCGCGGGCGTCCTTGCGGCTGTCCATCACCAGCACAGCACCTGGCGGGCAATCCTCGATCGCCTTGCGCTGCGGATGGGAACGGTCAAGGAACACATCGAGCTTGTTCAGATCCTCGCGCGCCGGCATGTAGCGGAGCGTAAAGGCCTCGCCGACCAGCGTCGGCTGATCGGCGCTCAGGGGATGCACGTCCTGGATCATCTGGACGCGGAAACCGCGTTTGAACAGCGCGGTGGCGACCGTCGCGGTGGACACGGTTTTGAGTTTATTACGGGTAGTATCCGTTAGTTTTGTCACTTGAGCGCTTCTCCCAGGTCGTCATTCCGGGGCGATGCGAAGCATCGAACCCGGAATCTCGAGGTTCCGGGTTCGCTTCGCGCCCCGGAACGACGGCTAACCTCAATAAATCGACGGCTCACCGACCGGCGCGCCGAACGACGTCTCGAGGAAATCGAAATCGCAGCCTTCATTGGCCTGCCGGATGTGGCGGGTGAACATCCAGCCATAACCGCGCTCGAAGCGCGTTTCCGGCGGCTGCCAAGCGGCGCGGCGTTTTGCCAGTTCGGCCTCCGGGACATCGAGTTTGATGGTGCGAGCGGCGACGTCGAGCGTGATGTTGTCGCCGTTCTTCACCAGCGCCAGCGGTCCGCCGATGTAAGACTCCGGCGACACGTGCAAAATGCAGGCGCCATAGCTGGTGCCGCTCATGCGCGCGTCCGACAGCCGCACCATGTCG
>DATMNV010000149.1:0-94414 GCA_035568535.1 Bradyrhizobium sp. | reverse complement strand
CCAAAACTGCTCCTGTTCAGCACGCCCCGCAACAGGCGGTCGTCCCAGCGATCCCAGCCGTGCCCGTGTTGATCGCTTCTTTCGAATCCTCATCGCAACCTCCGTACCTGGAGTGTTGCGACGACCGATTGAATCCGCCGGATGTTTCGACGTACCTGTGGTGACTGCCGCCTGCTTTTTTTGTTGCAGGCGGGCCATGGGTGCGGCGAGCGCCCGGCATTCCCTGCGCCCTCTCTTCCTTGAGGGACAATGATGATGCAGAACTCGGGCATTTCGTGCCGCGGGGATGCTGGCGCTCGTTTCGGAGTTTTGGTTCTCGCAATGACGGCAAGGCTTTTTGGAATTTGAATTGGGATCGTAGGATGGGCAAAGCGCAGCGTGCCCACCATTCACAATCACGCTGTCGATGGATGGTGGGCACGGCGCTAACGCGCCTTTGCCCACCCTACAGATCACAGCATGCTCGGCAGCACGCGATCCGGCGGCTTGTGGTTGTCGAGGAAGGTGCGGATGTTGATGATCACCTTCTCGCCCATCTCGACGCGGCCCTCGATGGTGGCCGAGCCCATATGCGGCAGCAGCGTCACCTTGCCCTGCTTCGCCAGCCGCACCAGTTTTGGATTGATCGCGGGCTCGTTCTCGTAGACGTCGAGGCCGGCGCCGCCGATCTCGCCGGTCTCGATCAGCTTGACCAGCGTGTCCTCGTCGATCACCTCGCCGCGCGCGGTGTTGACGATATAGGCTTCCTTGCGGATCAGCTTCAGCCGCCGCGCCGACAGCAGATGGAATGTCGCCGGCGTGTGCGGACAGTTCACCGAGATGATGTCCATCCGCGCCAGCATCTGGTCGAGGCTTTCCCAATAGGTCGCCCCCAGCTCTTCGGCGATGACGGGCGCGACGGGGCGGCGGTTGTGATAGTGGATCTGCAGGCCGAAGGCTCGCGCACGCCGCGCCACCGCTTGCCCGATGCGGCCCATGCCGATGATGCCGAGGCGCTTGCCGCCGATTCTGTGGCCGAGCATCCAGGTCGGCGACCAGCCCGGCCAGTGCTTGCCTTCGGTGAGGATCGAGGTGCCCTCGACCAGCCGCCGCGGCACGGCGAGGATCAGCGCCATGGTCATGTCGGCGGTGTCCTCGGTCAAAACTTTTGGCGTATTGGTTACCGTGATGCCGCGCGCATGCGCGGCCACCACGTCGATATTGTCGACGCCGTTGCCGAAATTGGCGATCATCTTCAGCTTGCAGTCGGGCTGCTTGAGCAGTTCTTCGGTGATCTCGTCGGTGACGGTCGGCACCAGCACGTCGGCGGTGCGGACCGCTTCCGCGATCTGTTCCTCGCTCATCGGCGTATCGTCGAGATTGAGCTTCGCGTCGAACAGCTCGCGCATGCGAATCTCGATCGAGTCGGGCAATTTGCGGGTGACGACGATTAGAGGCTTTTTCTTAACCGACATGTCCTGCTCACATGAGGTGATTCAGACCTCATTAACCCGGGTGTTCGACACTGCCGTTGCCGCCCAGTACCGGCGTTTCCTTGGGTTCCCAATCAACCCCTTGGAAGGTCGTAAAAAAGGGTTTTGGGCGCGTCTTGGTTGCTGGCGTTCCGTCCTCTCTAGCAGAAGGCCGGGCCAAGACAAGAACTCCGGCAAGTCCTGGCTTTGGTAGGGTCTGGGGCAAACGGGGCAGGGGATTTAGGGGATCAGGCGCGGGTTTCGGTCGTCAGCTCGAAGTATTTGGGTTGGACCTGCTCGGCAGGAGACGGGTTGATGGCGTTGGGGCGTTTTGGTTCGGTCGCGGTGCTTGCGGGTCTCCTGCTGGGGGCCTCGGTCTCTACCGGATACACCGCCAAGGACACCGCGCTCACGACCAGCGGTCTGCCGATTCCGCGCTATGTCAGCCTGAAATCCGATCACGTGAACGTTCGCGCCGGTCCGACCAAGGACAACGACGTGGCCTGGGTCTTCACCCGACCGGGGCTGCCGGTCGAAATCACCGCCGAGTTCGAGAACTGGCGGCGCGTGCGCGATTCCGAAGGCTCGGAAGGCTGGGTCTATCACTCGCTGTTGTCGGGACGACGCACCGCGGTCGTCACCATGAAGAACAGGGATGATCTGGCGCCGCTGTATGAAAGCGCCGATTCATCGAGCGCGATCGCCGCGCGGCTGCAGGCCGGCGTCGTGGCGCAGGTGAAGAGATGCGACGCGCACTGGTGCCACGTCGCCGGCGACGGCTTTGACGGCTGGATCGAGCAGCAGCGGCTGTGGGGCGTCTACTCCGACGAGCAGGTTAATTGACGGCGAAGCCGTCATTCCCTGGCGATGCGCAGCACCGAACTATGGTGCGCAATTGCGCACCTGAGAATTTCGAGATTCCCCGATGCTCATTTGCGCATCTGAGGTCTGGTGCTTGCGCACCATCCCGGAATGACGATCCAACAATCCGATTGAGAGGATTACCGCTTCTTGCGCAGGCGCACGACCATGTCGATGCGCGCGATCTCGTATCCCTCCGGCACGTCGGGCATCTTCGAGAGCATCAGATGCGGGTCGGGAATATCGACCAGCTCGTGGTTGTTCTCGAGATAGAAGTGATGATGCGCGGTGACGTTGGTGTCGAAATAGGTCTTGGTGCCGTCGACCGAGACCTGACGCAGCAGGCCAGCATCGGTGAGCTGGTTGAGCGTATTGTAGACGGTGGCGAGCGACACCGGAACCTTGGCGAGTGTCGCTTCCTCGTAAAGCATTTCAGCGGTCAGGTGGCGGGCACCCTTGCCGAACAGAAGCCAGCCCAACGCCATCCGCTGCCGCGTAGGACGGAGCCCCGCGGACTGCAGCATTTCGTTGACATCGTGCCACGGACAGCCGGTCAACGCGGGCTGCCGGCCCGCTGCCGATGCGGCATGAGCGGTGCTGTCGTTCAATTCTGAACGGTTATCGTTGGTTTCCACTTCGGGCACCGCACTCTTGAATCTGGACTATCCCGGCGGAATATATGGAGGAAATTCCTTAGATGCAAGTTTATCGCAACTAGAACCAGGGTAACCCCATCCACGGGAACTGACGGGTGGATGCGGCGATTTTACCGGCAAGGGGCGCTTTGCTGTCGGCAAAAGCCTATGATAGAGGAGCGCCGGACCCGGTTAACCCTTTCGGCACAGCGAAGCGCCAGCAACCCTTAAGGCCCTCTTGGCCTTCCGGAATTCGCGCCGGACCGCAAGTCGATCGGCGCGCTTCCCACCCACAGCGGGTCCATCCGCGGAAAACGCTCAATCGGGGATTGTAGGAGAAGGCACTTCGATATGCTCAATCGGCGCAACGGCTATGAATATGAGGATTTGCTGGCCTGCGGCCGTGGCGAGATGTTTGGCCCGGGCAATGCGCAATTGCCGTTGCCGCCGATGCTGATGTTCGACCGCATCAGCGAAATCAGCGAAACCGGCGGCGAATTCAGCAGGGGAATCGTGCGCGCCGAACTCGATGTGAAGCCGGACCTCTGGTTCTTCGGCTGCCATTTCAAGAACGACCCCGTGATGCCCGGCTGTCTCGGGCTCGATGCGCTCTGGCAGATGGTCGGTTTCTATCTCGGCTGGATCGGCGGCGAAGGCCGCGGCCGGGCGCTGGGTTTGAGCGAATTGAAGTTCGGCGGCCAGGTCATGCCCGATGCGCGCAAGGTTGTGTACAATGTCGATATCAAGCGCGTGATGCGCTCAAAGCTGGTGCTGGGCATTGCCGACGGGTGGCTTTCGGTTGACGACAATATTATCTATCGCGCCAAGGATCTGAAGGTTGGCTTGTTCAGGCAGGGCGCGGCGCCCGCTTGAACGGAAACAGCACGCAACGAGACACAGTTAGAGGCAGGGACGAGGCGAACATGAAGCGGGTTGTCATCACGGGGATGGGTATTGTCTCATCCATCGGAAACAACACCCAGGAAGTGCTTGCGAGCCTTCATGAGGCCAAATCCGGGATCACGCGCGCCGAAAAATATGCCGAGCTGGGTTTTCGTTCGCAGGTGCAGGGTGCGCCGACGCTGGATCCGTCCGGCGTGATCGACCGCCGCGCGATGCGCTTCCTCGCCGAGGGCGCCGCGTGGAATCACGTCGCGATGGAGCAGGCGATCCAGGATTCGGGTCTCGCGCCCTCGGAAGTCTCCAACGAGCGCACCGGCATCATCATGGGCTCGGGCGGTCCGTCGGCGCGTGCCATCGTCGAAGCCGCCGACATCACGCGAACCAAGGGACCGAAGCGGGTCGGGCCGTTCGCGGTGCCGAAGGCGATGTCGTCGACCGCCTCGGCGACGCTCGCCACCTGGTTCAAGATCAAGGGCGTCAACTATTCGATCTCGTCGGCCTGCGCGACCTCGAACCATTGCATCGGCAATGCCTATGAGATCATCCAGATGGGCAAGCAGGACATCGTCTTTGCCGGCGGTTGCGAGGAACTCGACTGGACGCTGTCGGTGCTGTTCGACGCGATGGGAGCGATGTCGTCGAAATATAACGACACGCCCTCGACCGCCTCGCGTCCCTACGACATCAGCCGCGACGGCTTTGTCATCGCCGGCGGCGCCGGCGTCGTGGTGCTGGAGGAGCTGGAGTACGCCAAGGCGCGCGGCGCCAAGGTCTATGCGGAGATCGTCGGCTATGGTGCGACCTCCGACGGCTACGACATGGTCGCGCCGTCGGGCGAAGGCGCCGAACGCTGCATGAAGATGGCGATGTCGACCGTGAAGAGCAGGATCGACTATATCAACCCGCACGCCACCTCGACGCCGGCGGGCGATCCGCCGGAGATCGAGGCGATCCGAAAGGTGTTCGGCACTGGCGAAAAATGCCCGCCGATCTCGGCCACCAAGGCGCTGACCGGCCATTCCCTCGGCGCCACCGGCGTGCAGGAAGCGATCTACTCGATGCTGATGATGAACAACGGCTTCATCTGCGAAAGCGCACATATCACCGAGCTCGATCCGGCGTTTGCCGACATGCCGATCGTGCGCAAGCGCATCGACAACGCCAAGCTGGGAACCGTGCTGTCCAATTCCTTCGGTTTTGGCGGCACCAACGCCACGCTGGTGTTCAAGCGGCTGGATGCGTAAGGTCGGTCTGATCGCGCGAGTGGAGTTGAGGGGGCGATGCAGGACCTGATGAAGGGCAAGCGGGGCCTGATTATGGGCATTGCCAATGATCATTCGATTGCCTGGGGTATCGCAAAGACGCTCGCCGCGCAGGGCGCCGAGATGGCCTTCACCTTTCAGGGCGAGGCGCTCGGCAAGCGGGTCAAGCCGCTGGCGCAATCGCTCGGCGTCGAGCAGGTGCTGCCCTGCGACGTCGAAAACCTCGACAGCGTCGATCAGGTTTTCTCGGACCTGAAGGCGAAATGGGGCGGGCTGGATTTCCTGGTCCATGCCATCGCGTTCTCCGACAAGAACGAGCTGAAAGGCCGCTACGCCGACACCACGCGCGAGAACTTTTCCCGCACCATGCTGATTTCCTGCTTCTCCTTCACCGAGCTCGCCAAACGCGCCGCCGAGCTGATGCCGGAGACGGGCGGATCGATGATCACGCTGACCTTCGGCGGCTCGATGCGGGTGATGCCGAATTATAACGTCATGGGCGTGGCCAAGGCGGCGCTGGAAGCCTCCGTCCGTTATCTCGCCTCCGATTTCGGCCCGCGCGGCATCCGCATCAATGCGATTTCGGCCGGTCCCGTGCGCACGCTCGCCGGCTCCGGCATTGGCGACGCGCGCGCGATGTTCGCCTTCCAGCAGCGGCATTCGCCGCTCGGGCGCGGCGTCACGCTCGATGAGCTTGGCGGCTCGGCGCTGTATCTGTTGTCCGATCTCGCCGGCGGCGTGACCGGAGAAATTCACTATGTCGACTCCGGTTACAACGTGATCTCGATGCCGCGGCCGGAAGAGCTGAAGGATCGCAACTAGCGCATGATCCGCTTAGCCCGCCGCGATCTTCTCGGCGCGCTGGAACGCGGGACGTTCCATGCAGCCGGCGATATAGGCGTCGAAGGCCGGGCGCGACGGCACCATCTTGAACAGCCGCACGCAGAAATTCAGCGCCGAGCCGATCGCGATGTCGGCGGCCGAAAAATTCTCGCCGAGGATCCACGGCCCCCTGGCGAGCGCCACGTCGAGCACGTCGAACACGCGCTGCGCCTCGCCCCAGCCGGCGGCGACCGGGTTCATCTCGATCTTGGTCGCGATCTGCACCATCGCGGGCTCGACGCAGCCCGGCGCGAAGAACAGCCAGTAGAGATATTTCGCGCGCAGGGGATCGCCGAGGGGAGGTGCCAGCTTCGCGTCCGGATGGCGCTCGGCGACGTAAGCGCAGATGGCGGCGGCTTCCGCCAGCGTCGCATCACCGTCTTTGAGCGCCGGTACCTTGCCCATGGGATTGATCGCGAGATATTCCGCCTTCTTCTGCGCGCCGGTGGAAATGTCGGTCAGCACACGTTCATATGGCTTGCCGGTCTCTTCCATCAGCCAGAGCGTGGTGAACGAGCGCGAACGCGGCGACCAGTAAAGCTGCATCATGGTGTATCATCCCTCTTCCAGCGGTAATACTTCATCATCAAGCCGTTCATCGGCTCGATCGTTTCTTTCTCGAACACAAAGCCTTCGCGCTCATACCAGCGCCAGGCCTTCTCGTTCCCCCGCGCGCAACGCAGATAGATTTCGTCCGGCAATTGCGTTCGCGTGAAGGCGAGCAGTTTGCGGCCAAGCGAGCGGCCTTGATATGCCGGTGCGACAAAGAGCTGGTCGAGATAAAGCTTTGGCAGATGAACCGCCAGCATCGCGGCGATCGTGCCGTTATCGTCGGCGACAAACAGGCTCCAGCCGTCTTCGATCTCGCGGCGAACGCGCGCGCGCAAATTCGCCAGCAGGAATTCGCTTGCCTCGGCAAGTCCGGTCGAGACCCAGCTCTCCATCCAGATGCGGGCGATCTCGTCATATTCTTCCGCGCGAGCGGGGCGGATCAGGGGGTCCATCATCGGTGTTCCTGATCGCCCGTTATTGCGGTGCATTTCGGTGCAAGCACAGCAAGCCGCCGAGAGCCCCTAGAGCAGGGCTTAGCGGCAGGAAGGCGAGGTGCAGCCATGAATGGCCCAACGCACTGCCGTGGATCAAGCTGTACAATCCGCCCGCGAAGCAGAGGATGGACGACAGCGTGCCATTCAGCACTTGGTCGTGTTTCGCGATGCGTGCCGCAACCCGCAAGTGACACGCGTTTCATCCTGTGCTCGCTGCTCGCGGTTCAAATCATGCCGGCCGCCCGCACGCTTAGTTGAACGACGCCTGCATCGCAATCGATACTTGATGCCTTATCGGTCTAGTTTCCGGTTACGCGCTTCCGGTGCGGGGCGCGGCTTGCTGGCGAAGATGTGCCGCCGGTGTGCCGTTTCGGCTTCCGTAGCGCATCAGCCGACAGATATACGACCTCGGAGATTTGCTGGAGCTGTCCGGCCAACGGGCTGGTCTTGCGCCAGACCATGCCGATGGTTCGCGAGGGCTGCGGGTTCTTGAAGCGTGCGACAGACACGGGTGCCGAGCGTGTTTCCACGGCGACCGCCATTTCCGGAATCAAGGTGACGCCGATTCCCGCGCCAACCATCTGAACGAGGGTTGACAGCGAGCTCGCGTCCAGCACCTCGCGCGGCGGCGAGGATTGCATGTTGCAGAACGCCAGCGCCTGGTCGCGGAAGCAGTGGCCCTCTTCCAGCAGCAACAGCCGCATTTCGCGCAGCATCTCGTGGCTCGGTACCGGCGTTCCCTCATCCTCGCCCGGCCGCACCAGCAGGAAAGCCTCAGTGAACAGCGCAACCTCGGTCAGCAAGGGCTCGGACACCGGCAGCGCAACAATGGCCGTGTCGAGCCGGCCTTCCGCGACTTCCTTGATCAGCTTCGGCGTCAGCGTCTCGCGGACGTGAATGTCGAGTTCCGGATGCACGCGTGCGAGGTTCTGGATGACCTTCGGCAGCAGATAGGGCGCAATCGTCGGGATCATGCCGATGCGCAGCCGGCCGGCGAGCCGGTCGCGCGATGCACGCGCAAAATCACCCAGTTCATCGACGGACCGCAGGATATCGCGGACGCGTTGAACCAGCTCTTCGCCGAACTTCGTGAGTGCCACCTGTCGCGCGCTTCGTTCAAGCAGCGCGCCGCCGAGCGCATTCTCCATTTCCCGGATCTGCATCGACAGCGCCGGCTGAGAGATCGAGCAGGCCTCCGCCGCGCGCCCGAAATGGCCATGACGGGCCAGCGCATCGAAATAGCGAAGCTGTCTGAGTGTCACGTTTATCATCAGATAATCTTATCGCTGCGATCATTAAAGTCAATTTCCCCTGATGGGTTGCGATGCTAGATTGCAGCCACCTGGTTCAGGGGGGAATTCCCTAACCCACCAGAGGAGACAATCATGGATGACAAGACGAAGTGCCCGTTTTCGGGCGGGAAACCCGCACATTCCAATCGCGACTGGTGGCCCAATCAGCTGGATCTCGGGATCTTGCACCAGCAGTCGAGCCTCTCCGACCCCATGGGCGAAGGGTTCGACTATGCCAAGGAGTTCAAGAGCCTCGATCTCAATGCCGTGATCAAGGACCTGCATGCCGTGATGACGGACTCGCAGGACTGGTGGCCGGCCGACTTCGGCCATTACGGACCGCTGTTCATCCGCATGGCCTGGCACAGCGCGGGCACTTATCGCATCGGCGACGGCCGCGGTGGCGCCGGAGCCGGCCAGCAGCGTTTCGCGCCGCTCAACAGCTGGCCTGATAACGCCAACCTCGACAAGGCGCGCCGGCTGTTGTGGCCGGTCAAGCAGAAATACGGCAAAAAGCTCTCCTGGGCCGACCTCATGATCCTCGCGGGCAACGTCGCGCTGGAGTCGATGGGCTTCAAGACCTTCGGTTTCGGCGGCGGCCGCGCGGACGTGTGGGAGCCGGAGCACGACGTGAACTGGGGTCCCGAAGCCAAGTGGCTGGCGGACGAGCGCTACTCCGGTGACCGCGAGCTGCACGGCCATCTCGGCGCCGTGCAGATGGGCCTGATCTACGTCAACCCCGAGGGACCGAACGGCAAGCCCGATCCGGTCGCCGCAGCTCGCGACATCCGAGAGACGTTCGCGCGCATGGCGATGAATGACGAAGAGACGGTCGCGCTGATTGCCGGCGGCCACAGCTTCGGCAAGACCCACGGCGCCGGCGATGCGACGCTGGTGGGACCGGAGCCGGAAGGCGGTGAAATCGAGCAGCAGGGCCTCGGCTGGTCGAGCAAATATGCGACCGGCATCGCGGGTGACGCGATCACCAGCGGCATCGAGGTCACCTGGACCACGACGCCGACCAAGTGGAGCAACAACTTCTTCGACAACCTGTTCAATTACGAATGGGAGCTGACGAAGAGCCCGGCCGGTGCGCATCAGTGGACTCCGAAGGGTGGCGCGGGCGCCGGAACGGTCCCGGATGCACACGACCCCTCCAAGCGCCATTCGCCGGCCATGCTGACGACCGATCTCGCTCTGCGGTTGGATCCGGCCTACGAGAAGATCTCGCGGCGCTTCCACAAGAATCCGGACCAGTTCGCAGACGCGTTTGCGCGGGCCTGGTTCAAGCTGACCCACCGCGACATGGGTCCGGTCGTGCGTTATCTCGGCCCGCTGGTTCCGAAGGAAGAGCTGATCTGGCAAGATCCGGTTCCCGAGATCAATCATGAGCTGGTCAGCGACAAGGACATTGCGGATCTGAAGGCGAAGATCCTGGCGTCCGGCCTGTCGGTTTCCGAACTGGTCTCGACGGCCTGGGCGTCGGCGTCGACGTTCCGCGGTTCCGACAAGCGCGGTGGCGCGAACGGTGCGCGCATTCGGCTCGCGCCGCAGAAGGACTGGGAGGTCAACCAGCCGGCTGAGCTTGCAAAAGTGCTCGGCAAGCTCGAGGCGATCCAGAAGGAGTTCAACGGTGCGCAGAAAGGCGACAAGAAGGTCTCGCTTGCCGATTTGATCGTCCTCGGCGGCACGGCGGCTGTCGAAAAGGCCGCGAAGGATGGCGGTGTTGACGTGAAGGTGCCCTTCACGCCGGGCCGCACGGACGCATCGCAGGCGCAGACCGACGCGCACTCCTTTGCTCCGCTCGAGCCGACGGTGGACGGCTTCCGCAACTATATCCGCGGCACGCACCCCATGTCGGCCGAGGCTCTGCTGGTCGACCGCGCACAGTTGCTGACGCTGACCGCGCCCGAGATGACGGCGCTCGTGGGCGGCCTGCGCGTGCTCGGCGCCAATACGGGCAAGTCGAAGCACGGCGTATTCACCAACAAGCCGGGGACGCTGACCAACGACTTCTTTGTCAACCTGCTCAGCATGAACACGATATGGGACCCGGTCGCCGGCTCCGACAACCTCTACGAAGCGCACGACCGCAAGACCAAGGCGGTCAAGTGGACCGGCACCCGTGCCGATCTGATCTTCGGTTCGCACTCGCAGTTGCGGGCGCTGGCGGAGGTCTATGCGAGCTCGGACGCGAAGGAGAAATTCGCCACGGACTTCGTGAAGGCGTGGACCAAGGTTATGAACCTCGACCGGTTCGACATCGCCTGATCTCGACTGAAAGATCGAGGCAATAAAAAAGGGCGGCTGAAAAGCCGCCCTTCGTATTTTCTGATTGCCGATCGATCACTCGCCGGCGGCTTCGCGCGGCATCGGGGCTTCGCCCTTGTCGACCTTCCCCTTTTCGAGGTCCTCGCCAGTGGTCTGATCGACCGCCTTCATCGACAGCCGGGTCTTGCCGCGGTCGTCGAAGCCCAAGAGCTTGACCTTGACCTTGTCGCCTTCCTTGACGACGTCGGAGGTCTTCTGCACGCGGTTGGCCGCGAGCTGGCTGATGTGAACGAGGCCGTCCTTGGCGCCGAAGAAGTTCACGAAGGCACCGAACTCCATGACCTTGACGACGGTGCCTTCGTAGATCTGGCCGATCTCGGGCTCCGAGGTGATCGACTTGATCCACTTGATCGCGGCCTTCATGGCCTCGCCGTCGTTGGAGGCGACCTTCACGGTGCCGTCGTCCTCGATGTTGATCTTGGCGCCGGTCTTTTCCACGATCTCGCGGATCACCTTGCCGCCGGTGCCGATCACTTCACGGATCTTGTCGGTCGGGATCTTGAAGGTCTCGATGCGCGGGGCGTATTCGCCGAGCTCGGCGCGCGCCGCAGTCAGGGCCTTGGACATCTCGCCGAGGATGTGGATGCGCCCTTCCTTGGCCTGGCCAAGCGCGATCCGCATGATTTCTTCGGTGATGCCCTCGATCTTGATGTCCATCTGCAGCGAGGTGATGCCGTGATCCGTGCCGGCGACCTTGAAGTCCATGTCGCCGAGATGATCCTCGTCGCCGAGGATGTCGGAGAGCACCGCGTGACGCTGACCTTCCAGGATCAGGCCCATGGCGATACCGGCGGTGGGCCGCTTCAGCGGCACGCCGGCGTCCATCAGCGCCAGCGAAGCGCCGCAGACGGAGGCCATCGACGACGAACCATTGGACTCGGTGATCTCCGAGACCACGCGCACGGTGTAGGGGAACTCGTGATGCGGCGGCAGCACCGGATGGATCGCACGCCAGGCGAGCTTGCCGTGACCGATCTCGCGGCGCTTGGTACCGCCGAGGCGCCCGGTTTCACCGACCGAGTAGGGCGGGAAGTTATAGTGCAGCAGGAACGTCTCTTTATACGTTCCCGACAGCGCATCGATGTACTGCTCGTCTTCGCCGGTACCGAGCGTGGTCACCACCAGGCCCTGCGTCTCGCCGCGTGTGAACAGTGCCGAGCCGTGGGCGCGCGGCAGCACGCCGACCTCGCAGACGATGTTGCGCACCGTCTTGGAGTCGCGGCCGTCGATGCGCTTGCCGGTGTCCAGGATGTTCCAGCGGACGATCTTGGCTTCCAGCTCCTTGAACACGTCGGCGACGCGGAGCTTGTCGTATTTCGGCTCCTGCCCTTCCGGGAAGAAGTGCGCCATCACCTTTTCCTTGACGGCGCCGACCGCGGCGTAGCGCTCCTGCTTGACCGGGATTGCGTAGGCCTTGCGCAGGTCGTTCTCGGCGAGACCGAGCATTTCCTTCTCGATCGCGGAATTGTCGATCGCGATGACTTCGCGCGGCTCCTTCGCCGCCTTCTCGGCGAGCTCGATGATCGCCTTGATCACCGGCTGAAAGTGGCGATGGCCGAACATGACCGCGCCGAGCATGATGTCTTCGTTGAGTTCTTTCGCCTCCGACTCCACCATCAGCACGGCGTCGGCGGTGCCGGCGACGACGAGGTCGAGCTGGGTCTCGGCCATCTCGTCAAGCGTCGGGTTCAGCACGTATTCGTCATTGGTGAAGCCGACGCGGGCAGCGCCGATCGGACCCTTGAAGGGCGCACCCGACAGCGTCAGCGCCGCGGACGCAGCCACCAGCGCCACGATATCCGGATCGTTCTCCATATCATGCGAGAGAACGGTGACGATCACCTGGGTCTCGTTGCGCCAGCCGTCGACGAACAGCGGGCGGATCGGGCGGTCGATCAGGCGGGAAACCAGCGTTTCCTTCTCGGTCGGACGGCCCTCACGCTTGAAATAGCCGCCGGGAATGCGGCCCGCGGCGTAGGTCTTTTCCTGGTAGTCGACAGTGAGCGGCAGGAAGTCGACGCCCTCGCGCGGCGTCTTCGCGGCAACGACGGTCGCGAGCACCACGGTCTCGCCATAGGTCGCCATCACGGCACCATCGGCCTGGCGGGCGATCTTGCCGGTTTCCAGCCTGAGGGGACGTCCACCCCAGTCGATCTCGACTGAATGAATATTGAACATTTCGGTCTTCTTTCATGGGTTCGCGAAAAGAGGGACGCTCCAAAACAAAAACCATGCGCAAGACGGCGAGAGGCTGGGCGCAAGGCGGCGTCAGCATCCGGCGATCCTGCCATGGTTTTCGATTTTAGGATGGCGTCCATCCTTTCGCTTCAAGTCACGGGCACCTTGCCCGTTGCGTCCAGCTGCCGGATTGCTGCTGAACGTTCGAATGAAAGCATGACGTTTTCTGCGTCATGCTCCCTGCGCATCATCGATTTTCGAAAACCGTTAAACGCCGGTTCTCGGACGATCATGCAAAAACGCGCGGCTGACTGCCGCGCGCGCTTCAAAACAAGCTCAACGACGAATGTTGTGCTTTTCAATAAGCGCCTTGTAGCGCGCTTCGTCGGTCTTCTTCAGGTAGTTGAGAAGCGAACGGCGCGTCGACACGAGCTTCAGGAGGCCGCGGCGCGAATGATTATCCTTCACGTGGCTCTTGAAATGATCCGTGAGGTTGTTGATGCGCTCCGACAGGATCGCAACCTGAACCTCAGGGGAGCCGGTGTCGCCGGCTTTGGTGGCACTCGTCTTGATGACTTCCGCTTTGCGTTGCGCGGTAATCGACATCGTCAAACTCTCTCGTTGCGACCGGAGCTGGCTGTCAGCCCGGTCAGGTTGAACACGCGCTTGGGGATGATTTCGCCATTGTTCACTTCGGCAAGCGCGAGAAGACGGCCTGCCACCGTGACATAGACTGTGCCGCTACTATTGGGCGCATCCCGTCCGCGCAACAAAACGGCTTGGCCCCTGTGGAGCCTTGCCGCATCAGCCCGAGTGACGGCCAGTGCCGGGATGTCGTCCAGCGCGGTCTCAACGGGCAAAAGCGCGTCGGCGAGGCTGCCCTCGCCGGACGCGGCTCTATTACATAAAGCCTCCAATTGTTCCAGCAGAATCATGTCGTTTTCGCCGAACGGACCGACCAGGGTCCGCCGCAGCGCGCAGATATGGCCAAAACAGCCGAGAATTCGGCCGATATCGCGGGCCAAAGCCCGCACATAGGTTCCCTTGCCGCATTCGGCCTCGAACACCGACCGGCTGTTATCTGTTTGTTCTATAAGGTCTAACCGGTGAATCTCGACCGGACGGGGGGCCAGTTCGACGACTTCGCCGTCGCGCGCCAGGTCATAGGCGCGCTCGCCCTGCACCTTGATCGCCGAATAGCGTGGCGGGGTCTGTTCGATCAGGCCGGTGAATTGCGGCAGCAGCGCGCGAATCGCTTCGGCAGTGGGCCGGATGTCGCTGGTCTTCACCACCTGGCCTTCAGTGTCGTCGGTGTCGCGCTCCTCGCCCCAGCACACGGTGAAGCGATAGCGCTTGCGGCCATCCATCACGAATGGAACCGTCTTGGTGGCCTCGCCGAGTGCGATCGGCAGGCCGCCCGAAGCGAGCGGATCGAGCGTGCCGGCATGTCCGGCGCGCTTGGCCGAAAACAGCCGCTTCACCACGGCGACCGCTTGCGTCGACGTCATGCCGATCGGCTTGTCGAGCACGATCCAGCCATGGATGTCGCGCTTGTCGCGGCGCGGCTGATTGTTGTTCTGGCGTTGCTGCTTGTTCGCGCGCGGATCGTTGTTGCCGCGCGCTTCGTTGCGGGCCATCTCGGGAAAATTATTTTTCGAAACGTCGTGCACGTCGGCGTCAATGACGCTCTTGGCGGGAGTTGCAATCATGAATGTTCATCCGAATCGGGTGCGAGGTCCCTCTGCACCGCAGGCGTTCGCAGTAATTTCTCGATACGTTCCGCTTCGTCGAATCGATCGTCGACGCGGAAGCGGAGATCGGGAGCAAATTTTAGGTTAACGCGCCGCGCGACCTCGCCGCGCAGATACTTCTTGTTGCGATCCAGCGCCGCGATCACGATCTCCGTGTCACGCCCGCCAAGTGGCATTACATAAATGGTTGCGAGTTTCAGGTCCGGCGACATGCGAACCTCGGGCACCGTAATGATGTGTCCCTCGAGATCGTTGTCGTGGACGCTACCGTGCGCAAGAATATCGGCAACAGCGTGGCGCACGGCTTCGCCGACTCGCAATTGTCGCTGCGAGCCGCCCGGAGTGGAATTTTTCTTCTGATGATGGCGAGGCATTGTCAAAATCCAATTGTCGTCATCACCCGAAAAAACGGGTGATGACGGCATTTCATGTTCCAAGCTAGTTCAGCGACACCTCGATGCCCCGTCTCTAACGGGGCATGACGTCCTGTGTAAGATCCTCGGCGCTTTGTAAGATTTGGACTTACAGCGAGCGCTGGATCGTCTCCACGCGATAACACTCGATAATATCGTTGACGCGCATGTCGCCGTAATTCTCGAACGCCATGCCGCATTCCTGACCGGAAACCACCTCTTTCACTTCATCCTTGAAGCGCTTCAGGGTTGAAAGCTTGCCTTCATGCACAACAACGTTGTCGCGGATCAGCCGGACATTGGCGCCGCGTTCCACGGTGCCGTCGGTGACGCGACAGCCCGCAACCTTGCCGACCTTGGAAATGTTGAAGATTTCCAGGATCTGCGCGTTGCCGAGCATGGTCTCGCGCAATGTGGGCGCGAGAAGGCCGCTCATGGCTTTCTTCACATCATCCACAAGGTCATAGATGATGTTGTAATAGCGGATCTCGATGCCGTTGCGCTTGGCGGCGGCTGCCGCCTCCTTGTTGGCGCGCACGGAGAAGCCAATGATGGCGGCGTTGAATCCTTCCGCCAGCGTGACGTCGGATTCGGAAATGCCGCCGACGCCTGCATGCAGGATGCGGGCTGCGACTTCGTCGGTGCCGAGCTTTTCCAGCGAGCCCAGAATGGCTTCGAGCGAACCCTGAACGTCCGCCTTGATGATCAGCGGGAATTCCTTGCGGCCCGAGGTCTTGAGCTGCGACATCATCTGCTCGAGCGAGCCGCGCATGCCGGAAATCGAGGCAGCGGCATTCTCGCGCTTCTGGTGCGCGCGGTAGCTGGTGATCTGGCGGGCGCGGGCTTCGTTCTCGACCACTGCGAGACGGTCGCCGGCTTCCGGCGGGCCGTTGAAGCCGAGCACCTCGACTGGCACGGAGGGACCGGCTTCCTCGACGGTCTCGCCCTTGTCGGAGATCAGTGCGCGGACGCGGCCCATCTCGGCGCCGGCCACGACGATGTCGCCGACCTGGAGCGTTCCCCGCTGAACCAGCACGGTCGCGACGGGCCCGCGGCCGCGGTCGAGCTTCGCTTCGATCACGGTACCTTCGGCCGGGCGATCGGAATTGGTCTTGAGGTCGAGAATGTCGGCCTGCAGCGCGATCATTTCCAGCAGGCGATCGAGATTGGTCTTGTTCTTGGCGGAGACCTCGACATCGACGACATCGCCGCCGAGTGATTCGACCTGCACCTCGTGCTGCAACAGCTCGGTGCGCACGCGTTCGGGCCTGGCGTCCGGCTTGTCGATCTTGTTGATCGCGACAATCATCGGCACCTTGGCGGCCTTGGCGTGGTTGATCGCTTCCACCGTCTGCGGCATCACACCATCGTCGGCGGCGACCACCAGCACGACGATGTCGGTGACCTTGGCACCGCGGGCGCGCATCGCGGTGAATGCGGCGTGGCCGGGCGTGTCGATGAAGGTGATCATCTTGCCGCTCTCGGGCGAGACCACCTGGTAGGCGCCGATATGCTGGGTGATACCGCCGGCTTCACCAGAGACCACGTTGGCGTGGCGTAGCGCGTCGAGCAGTGAGGTCTTGCCGTGGTCGACATGGCCCATCACCGTCACGACCGGCGAGCGCGGCTCGGTATCGGTGGAATCGTCGACGACGTCGAACAGGCCTTCCTCGACGTCGGACGCGGCCACGCGTTTCACGGTGTGGCCCAGTTCCTCGGCGATGAGCTGCGCGGTGTCGGCGTCGATCACGTCGGTGATCTTGTGCATCGCGCCCTGCTTCATCAGCATGCGGATCACGTCGACCGCGCGCTCGGACATGCGGTTGGCGAGTTCCTGGATGGTGATCATCTCAGGGATCGTGACTTCGCGGATCAGCTTTTCCTTCTGCTCGTTGGACGCATGTCCCTTCAGGCGCTGGGTGCGGCGGCGGAACGAAGCGATCGAACGCTCGCGCACGTCGTCCGCCGTGAGCGCGGTCACGACGGTGAGGCGGCCGCGTTGCTTTTGCGGCCCTGGCTTGTGAGTCGTTTTTGGCGCGGCAACCGGACGCGCGGCGCCGCCGGGGCCGCGGCGAATCTGGCGCGGGCCCTCGTCTTCCTCCATCTCGGCGGCGATGCCGGGCGCGCGGGTGGTCGGCACCAGCGCAGGCGTGGTGCGCGCCGGGACTGGCGCCTTCGCTGTTGCGGGCGCAGCGGTAGCGGTAGTCTGGCGCGTCGCTGCCGCGGCGGCCGCTTCGGCTTCGCCAAAACGCTTCTTCGCCTCGAGTTCGGCCTTGCGCTTGGCTTCTTCTTCCTGCCGGTGACGCTCTTCTTCCGCCTTGCGGCGGGCTTCGGCGGCTTCACGCTCGGCCTGTTCGATGCCTTCGCGGCTGGCGCGGCGCTTGGCTTCCTCTTCCGCATGGCGCCGCTCTTCGAATTCGCGCTGCCGGGCGTCGGCCAGCGCGCTGACACGGGCGGCGTGCTCGTCCTCGGTCAGGGTCTGCAGCACCACGCCGGAAGGCTTTCGCGGCGGGCCGGACGGAGCCGCGGATGGACGTCCGCCGCCGAGCGCCTTTGCGGTGACGGGCGGCGCCGCCTTCGCCACGGCCGGCTCGGGAGCGTGCGGGGCATCCGTGAGCAGTCCGTCGCCGCCGACGCGGCGCTTGCCGCGCTTTTCGACCACGACCTGCTTGGTGCGACCGTGCGGAAAACTCTGGCGCACGGTGCCCGTCTCGACGCGTGGCTTGAGCGTCAAGGTCTTGCTCGGGACACTCAGTTTCTTGTCGCCGGGAGTATTCTTGTCGACCATTAGTAGTCCTAATTCTGTGGTGCGCGGACGCACCGTCGTTTGAAGCGGTGTTGCTATTTCGAATGCGAGCTCAAGTGCGAGCCCAAGTTCCTGGCCGCGGTTCCGGCAGTCTTGTCGGCGTCGGCCAACCGGTATCGGACCAGGATCTGGCTGCGCGACAGGAAGGTCTTGCTCGCCGGGCCCGCGAGCAGCGCTGCATGTACCACATTTGACCGGCCCAATGCCAAATCCAATTCTTCGGAAGAAAGCGCGGTGATTATCGAAAATTCGGGGGTTTCGCCCTTATTCCCGGCTTTTTGCCGCGCCAGCGCGTCCAGTTTGCGGATTCCGTCCTCGGCGCCGTCGGAGGCATGGATCAGGGCCCGGACCGCCGTCCCGCCCTGCCGCGGCGTCAACGCGGCCTCGACCTTGGCAAAACCGGAGATCACTTGGCCCGCCTTGGCGGCGATGGCAAGCGCCTCGACGGCGCTGCGGGCGAGCAGGCTTTCGGTGTCGGCAGCAAGCGTTGCCGCCACCCGGACGTCGCGCTTGAATCCTTTATTGAATTGGTGACGCCGGATGGCTTCCGCAACCGTCTGGCGGGAGGCCGAAATCCACAGGCCCCGGCCGGGAAGCTTGCGCTTGATGTCAGGCACGACCTCGCCCTGGGGCGAGACCACGAAGCGGATCAGCTCGTCAATCGGCCGCTGCTCGCGGCTGACCGCGCACATCCGCAACGTCGCGGACTTTTCGGTCCGCGGTCCGTTGTCGAGATCGGGGTCGGCCAAAGCGAGCATTCGCGGGACATCTCCTTCAGACCTAAGCCGGCTCGTCTTCGGAGGCGTCGGCCTCCGAAGACTGCTTGGCAAGATCGGCCTCGCTGATCCAGCCGGCCTTGACGCGCGCCTGCATGATCATCTGTTCTGCATCGTCGCGGGAGACGTCGATGCCGTCGAGAATGCCCGCATGCTTGGTCGGCTCGCTGCCTTCCTTGCGCTCGGTCCAGCCGACCAGGTCGTCGGTGGCGCAGCCGGCGAGGTCCTCGACCGACTTGATCTCGTTCTCGCCGAACTTCACCAGCATCTTCGAGGTCACGCCGGGCACCGTCTTCACGGCGTCCTGGACGCCCAGTTCCTTGCGCTTGTTCTCAAGCTCGGCTTCCTGCTGCTCGAGATATTCCTTGGCGCGATTCTGCAGCTCGGCCGCGGTCTCCTCGTCGAAACCTTCGATCCCGGCGAGTTCCTTGACATCGACCAGCGCCAGTTCCTCGACGGAGGTAAAGCCTTCGGAAGCAAGCAACTGGCCCACCACCTCGTCGACATTGAGCGCTTCCATGAACACGCGCGTGGAATTCTCGAAGTCCGCCTGGCGGCGCTCCGATTCCTCTTGCTCGGTCAGGATGTCGATATCCCAGCCGGTAAGCTGCGAGGCAAGGCGCACGTTCTGGCCGCGGCGGCCGATCGCCAGCGAGAGCTGGTTGTTGGTATCGGGCACCACGACCTCGATGCGCTCGCGGTCTTCGTCGATGACGACCTTGGCGACTTCGGCCGGCGCCAGCGCGTTGACGACGAAGGTCGCGATGTCAGGCGACCACGGAATGATGTCGATCTTCTCGCCCTGCAGCTCGTTGACCACGGCCTGCACGCGCGAACCGCGCATGCCGACGCAGGCGCCGACCGGATCGACGGAAGAGTCGCGCGAGATCACGCCGATCTTGGCGCGCGAGCCGGGATCGCGGGCGACCGCCTTGATCTCGACAATGCCGTCATAGATCTCGGGCACTTCCTGCGCGAACAGCTTCGCCATGAACTGCGGATGGGTGCGGGAGAGGAAGATCTGCGGGCCGCGGGTTTCGCGGCGCACGTCGAAAATATAGGCGCGGACGCGGTCGCCGTTGCGGAACACCTCGCGCGGCAGCATCTCGTCGCGGCGGATGATGGCTTCGCCACGGCCGAGATCGACGATGACGCTGCCATATTCGACGCGCTTGACGATGCCGTTGACGATGTCGCCTATGCGGTCCTTGAACTCCTGATACTGCCGGTCGCGCTCGGCCTCGCGCACCTTCTGCACGATCACCTGCTTGGCGGATTGCGCGGCGATGCGGCCATATTCCAGCGGCGGCAGCGTGACGGCGATGGTGTCGCCGATCTGCGCGCCGGGATTGGCTCTCCGGGCGTCTTCCAGCGAAATCTGGTTGGAGGAATTATCGACCTGGTCGACGACCAGCATGTGTCGCGACAGCCGCAGCTCGCCCTTCTTGGCGTCGATCTCGGCATGCACGTCGGTCTCGCTGCCGTAACGCGCCCGGGCCGCCTTGGCGATGGCATCCTCCATCGCCGCAATCACGATGCCGCGGTCGATCGATTTCTCGCGCGCGACGGCATCTGCAATCTGCAGCAGTTCGAGTTTGTTGGCGCTGACGGCCATGGCTAGTCTCCTTCGGTAGGATCGATGTCGCCCCTGCGCGCCCGTCCGGCGGCGAGGCGGTGTTGCTTGGTGTTCTTCGGAGCCTGCTTCTTCAGCGGCGCGACTTTCTGGCTCTTCGCATGCGGCGCTTGCGGCGGTTCCAGCCCCAGTTCCCGCTTGAGCTCGCGTTCGGCTGTCTTGCCGCGCCGCATCGATTCCGCAATCAGCTCATCGGTCAGAACGAGCCGGGCATCGCCGATGTCTTCCATGGTCAGCAGCAGGTCCGGCTCTTCGCCGACCGGCGCATCGTCGCGACGGATCCTGACCGCGTCGCCCTCGACGCCGGCCAGGATGCCGCGAAAGCGCTTGCGGCCCTGATGGGCGACCGCCATCTCGATCTTGACGAGATGGCCGCCAAAGCGCTCGAAATCCGAGCGGCGCACCAGCGGCCGGTCGATGCCGGGCGAGGAAATCTCCAGCCGATAGGCACGGTCAATCGGATCGGCGATATCGAGCACCGGTGACAGTGCCCGCGAGACCGCCTCGCAATCCTCGATCTGCATCGAGCCATCCGGCCGTTCCGCCATGATCTGCACGGTGCAGCCAGCTTCGCCGGAAATCCTGATCCGCACCAGGCGGTAGCCCATCTGCTGCAACACGGGTGCGGCCACCGCCGACACGCGCGCGGCAACCCCCGGCTCGACCACCAGGCGCGGCTCGGCCAGCAGTTCGGAGTCCATGGAACCAAGAGTTGGTTCGGTCATTTCTAGCGTCAAACGGGCTCTTCGCTTGCTTTGTCCGGAGCCGCAATCGCGGTTCCGGCGGGCTGACCCGAGCCTGTCCAATGCCAAAGCGGCGGCAGGCGGGCTCAGGTAATAAAAAAGAGCGGGTCCCGGGGGGCCCACTCTCAATACGCGTTTCGTATGAGACAGCTAAGTTGTCGTATGGGACAGCTAAGCTGCCGCTGATATAGCGCTTTTCGTATCCACCGGCAAGGCCGGACTGGATTAATTTGCAGCCCCGGCGGGTAGCTCGAAACCTAACCCTTCCTTCACCAAGCCATCTTAAATTGCCGGGGAAATTCGCTGCCCGTCCCGTCGTTTAGGGCAAGGGTCCGAGCGTAGGGCTCCAGGGGTGATCGCGCACGAGGCGTGCGGTTTGAGTAGTTTGGATGACAGTCGCCACGTCTCTGATCCCCGGGCTTGAAGAGATCGTCAGGAATGGCGATGCCAAGCTCCGCGCCGAAGCCGCCCGCCGGATCGCCGACCTGTTCTTCCAGGACGCCGCGCACTTGAGGCCCAGCCATGTCGATCTCTTTGATGAGATCCTGATCGACCTCGTTCCCCATGCCGAGCTGATCGCGCGCGCCGAACTCGCCGAACGGATGTCGCTGGTGGCCAATGCACCGAAGGTGCTGGTCGGCCGGCTCGCCCGCGAGAACGAGATTTTGGTGGCGGGGCCGATCCTGCGGCGCTCGCCGGTGCTCGATGAAGAAGCGCTGCTCGAGATCGCGCGCATCAAGGGCCAGAGCCATCTGCTGGCGATGTCGGAGCGGCCAAAACTGTCGCCCGACCTCACCGATCTCATCGTGCAGCGCGGTGACCGCGAGGTGGTCCGCCGCACGGCCGGCAACGCCGGCGCGCTGTTCTCCGACAGCGGTTATACCGAGTTGATCAAGCGCGCGAGCCAGGATGGCGTGTTGACGATCACCGTCGGGCAGCGCGCGGATCTTTCCGATGTGCGCTTGAAGCAGCTGCTCGCGGGATCGCTCGATGTGATCCGTCGCCGGCTCTTCGACCTCGTCAAGCCCGAGCGGCAGAACGCGATCAAGCAGGCGATCGCCGAGATCACCGGCGTGCCGGAACGTTTCGAGAGCAGGCGCGATTTCGTGCCGGCCCAGCGCATCGTGCTGGCGCTGCATGAGGCCGGCAACCTCAACGAGGCGGCACTGCTCGGCTTTGCCAAGAGCCATCGCTACGAGGAATCGATCGCCACGCTCTCAGCGATGTCCGGGGTGAAAATTCCGACCCTGGACAACCTGATTTTGAGCGACCGCTTCGATCCGATCCTGATCGTCAGCAAGACCATCGGGCTGGAATGGGCGACGGTGCGCGCCCTGATCCTGCTTCGACTGGGTCCGAACCGCGTGCCCGCGCCGTCGGATATCGAGAGCGCGCGGGTGAATTTTGCCAAGTTGATGCCGTCGACCGCCGAGCGGGTGGTCGGCTTCTGGAAGAGCCGCCAGTCGGCGTGACGCGAAGAAGGCGCGGATGGCCGAGACGGCGAAGCCGTAATCATCCGATGCGGGCGAAGCGCAGATAATTTGCGACGCGCCCTTCGCGTTCGGCTTTGCGGCCGTAGCGCGTCATGGTGTAGCCCTCCCAGGGCAAGCGCCAATCGTCGGCGCGCTCCGCGAGCCAGCGAAAATCCGGTGAGCGCAACAGATGCCACAGCGTCCAGGCGCAGTAATCGTCGATATCGCTGACAAAGCGGAATTCGCCGCCGCGCTCGAGCACGCGCGCCATCGCCGCAATCGTCGCGTCCTGCACAAAGCGCCGCTTCCAGTGCCGCCGCTTCGGCCAGGGATCGGGATGAATGAGGTCGATGCGTGCCAGCGATTGCGGCGGCAGCCATGCCAGCAGTTCGGCGGCATCGCCCGCCAACAGGCGGATATTGCCGATATTGTTTGCCTCGATCTGCGCCAGGATTTTGGCCATGCCGTTGACATAGGGTTCGCAGCCGATGAAGCCCGTATGCGGGAAACGTTGCGCCTCGGCGGCGAGGTGCTCGCCGCCGCCGAAACCGATCTCCAGGCGCACCGCTTCGACTGACAAACCGAATAGCTGCGGCAAATCTGCAGGCGCTGATGTTGTGATGTCGAGCGCAAGATGCGGCAGCAGGTGCTCGATGAGGTCGGCCTGATGCGCACGCAGCTTGTGGCCCTTGCGGCGGCCGAAGAACGAGCCGTGCGCCTGCCGCATGGAGCCGTCATCCGACATCGCTTCGCGCCTGGTGCGGTCGCCGGAGGCCGCACTCATCGCAGCGTCTGATAGAGCCGATAGAGCAGCCGCGCCCGTGGCTCGAGCGAGGAGATATAAAGCTGCTCGTAATGGGTATGCGCGCCCTTGCCGTCGACACCAAGGCCGTCGAGGGTGGCGGTATGGCTTGCGGTGAAATTGCCGTCGGAGCCGCCGCCGGTGAAGGTGTCGACCAGTTCGAAGCCGATCTCGGCCGCCAATGTTTTGGCGTGCTCGAACAGCGCAGCGCCCGCATTGCTCTTTTCATAAGGCGGCCGGTTCAGATCGCCGGTAACCTTCAGGCTAACGCCGTCGCTGCGCGATTTCACGTCGAGGATCTTCGCCACCAGCTCGTCGGCATCCGCAATCGTCGGCACGCGCAAATCGACTTCGGCGTAGGCTTCTTCCGCAATGACATTCGGCCGCGTGCCGCCCCTGACCACGCCGACATTGACGGTGATGCCGCGCTTGCGATCGTTCATGGCTTCCAGCGTCTGGATCACATGGGCAAGCTCGCGGATCGCGCTGCGGCTGTCTTCGGGCCGCGTGCCGGCATGCGCCGGTGCTCCCTTGATGAAGACCTCGAATCGCCCGACGCCCTTGCGCCCGGTGACGATCTTGCCGCCGTCGCGCGCAGGCTCGGTCACCAGCACATATCTGGCCTTCTGCCCTTCTCGTTCGATCAGCCCGCGCGAGGTGGGGCTGCCGATCTCCTCGTCCGAGACATAGAGCTGGGTGATGCCCAGCGGCGACTGTGCGCCATCCGCACAAAGCTGCCGGAAAGCATGGAAGGCGAGATAGGCGCCGCCCTTCATGTCGTAGATGCCGGGACCGAAAGCGCTGTCGCCCTCGATCTTGAACGGCAGGCGCTCGATGAACCCCATCGGATGCACGGTGTCGAGATGGCTCAGAATCAGGATGCCGGGTGCATCCTGTCCCCACGCCGACCGCGCCACCAGATGGTCGCCGCAACCGTCCTTGCCCGCGATGCGCTCGACACGCGCCGGCAGGCCGCGATAGAGATCGGCGACCAGGCTCGCGAGTTTATTGACTTGCGCCGGCGTATCGGTCGGCGTCTCGATTTCGACCCAGTTTCGGATGCCGTTCAGAATGGTGGTCGAATCGAAAGGGTTTTGGGCTGTCATAGGCATGCCATCGGAGAAGCGAGCTCACTCTCATGCGCTCGCCTCCTTGGGCGCGTCAATGGGTCGCTGGTGGTTTAGCGCTTCTCGGCCGTCTCGCGCGCGGCGATCTGCTCGACCAGATCGACGATGCTGCGCCGGAGTTTCCCATCCGTAATGCGCGTGAAGGCGCGTGTCAGCGCCAGTCCTTCCGAGGTCGCGAGGAAATCGGAGATGTAGGACGGCGAAGTCCCTTCACCGAAACCGTCTCCACTGGTGATCCCGGTCGGGCCCCCCTCAAACAGGAACGACACGGGGACCTGCAGAATCTCGGAGATCTGCTGGATGCGGCTGGCACCAACCCGGTTGGTGCCCTTCTCGTATTTCTGGATTTGCTGGAAGGTAAGGCCCAATGCTTCGCCGAGCTTTTCCTGGCTCATGCCCAGCATAATGCGGCGCATCCGCACCCGGCTGCCGACATATTTGTCAACAGGGTTCGGTGCTTTGGTCGACATTTCCAACTCTCCTTGGGATCAGGCTGACCCGGTCCTAGACTCGCATCCCTCGCACCCTGCACTCTCCATTGAGCGCCTGGCCGAGGGGTTACTCGAAAAATAAGATCAGCGTGCACTTTAGATGTGACATCCGCCGGCTGGGTTCAGCGAGAAGATCAAAGCGAATGTCAACGCAAGCGCACTGGCGGGAAGAGGCCAACGAGAAACGCGTTTGCCCCGGGCGCCAACACCGTCAAAACTTGCTCGGAAGGGTGTCTGTCGATTGTCGACAATTTGAGCATGAAGTGACTGGATCGTACTGGTCGCGACAGAATGCGAAGTGCTGTGTCGATCTGTCAACAGGTGGAACCACGCACGTAGAAGATTTCTAGTGAGTGTCGGAAAACCAATCACGAATCTGCAGGGCTCTGACGGCTGACGTCATCGAACCCGCTTCGTCATGCGTCTACGAATGACGAAGATCATGGCAAAAGCGATGATGACAGCGGCAGGAACGTCGCCGGCGCGTGCGTAGAGCGTCGGCGGATTGGCCGATGGCAGCGCCGAATCAAGTACGCCTTCGATGCCGAGATCGAGACGTGCGACAATGCGTCCCAGTGGATCGATGACGGCGGAAATGCCCGTGTTTGCGGCACGCACCACAGGCAGCCCCTGCTCGATCGCGCGCAGGCGAGCCTGCTGCAGATGCTGATAGGGTCCAGTCGAGATTCCAAACCAGCCGTCATTGGTCAGGTTGACGATCCAGCCGGGGCGGTCGTCGCGGTTCGCGACGGCATCGGGAAAAATCGCCTCGTAGCAGATCAGCGGCAGCACGCGCGGTGCGTTCGGAATCTCCATCGAGCGCCGCACCGTGCCCGGAATGAAGCCACCCTGAACCTTGGTGAGCTGCTGGAATCCGACCATCTCCATCCAATCCTGGAATGGCAGGTATTCGCCAAACGGGACCAGGTGCAACTTGTCGTATACCGAGAGCACATTGCCGTCGTGATCAATGACATAAATCGAATTATAAGCGCGCGTTATGCGGGTGCCCGGCGGCACATCGGGCGCGCGCACCGAACCCGTAATCAGCACCGTGCCCTTCGGCAGCAGCGCCGCAATCTGCGCCATCGCATCGGCCTCGCGCGTCAGGAAGAACGGAAAGGCTGATTCGGGCCAGATCAGAACCGTGGCGTCGCGCACGCCGGTCGATTGCGGCCCTGACGAACGATCGGACAAGGTCAGGTATTTCTGCATCACCTCCGCCTTGGCGGAGTAATTGAAGCGCACGTCCTGCTGCAGGTTGGGCTGCATGATTCGCAGGTGGACCTTGGGGACCAGGCGCGTCGGTTCGCGCGACAGACGCACAATTCCGAACACGCCCATCGCGATCAGCACCGCGAGTGCCGCGACCGGCGCAATCCACGGTCTGCGGCCGCGCGAGGTGCCGTCGATCAGCACCGCGGGCGAGGCGAAGATCGCAACGCTCAGGAAGGTCAGGCCCCAGAGGCCGATCAGCGAGGCGGTCTGTGCCAATGCCAGCGGCTCGGTCAGCGCGTAGCCGAACGTATTCCAGGGAAAGCCGGTCAGCACCTGCGCGCGCAGCCATTCGCTTGCGGTGAGGCTGATTGCCAGTGCCAGGATCCGCGTCGCATCGCGGGTCCAGAGCAGGCGGGCGAGTGCGAAGCCGAACGCGGTGAAGAGCGCGAGATAGGCGGGAAGCCCGAGCACGGCGAACGGCATCAGCCAGGCGAATGTCTCGGCGTCGACCAGGAAGGCCTCGCCGATCCAGTAAAGCCCGACTACGAAATAGCCGAGCCCGAACCACCAGCCGGTCCAGGCCGCGGCCGGCACACCGCCGCGTCGCCCCGCGCCGGCGCCGTCGATCAGCCAGACCACTACCGGAAAGGTCAAGAACAGCACCGGCCAGGCATTGAATGGCGCCATGGCCAGCGTCGACAGCGCGCCGGCAACGAGCGCAATGCCCGCCCGTTTCCATCCCCAGGCCAGGATGATCGAGAGTCCGACGCTGCGAAGCTTGTCCGCGATGATCACTGCGGGCCGGCTCCGTCGGCGGGCGGCGGCTTGGCGTTGTCATTGGCCTGCGCATTGTCGTTGGCCTGCGGCGGCGGGCTGGCGTCGGGCGCGACATCGCGGCGGCGGCCTTCGCGCTGTGTGCGCGGCGTGGGCCGCTCCTTGCGCGGCGCGATGCGCAGCCGCTTCACACGGCGCGGGTCGGCATCAAGCACTTCGATCTCGAAATTACCGGGCCCGGAGATCACCTCGCCGCGCACCGGCAGGCGGCCGACATGGCTGACCAGATAGCCGCCCAGCGTCTCGACTTCCTCGCCGGCCTCGCCGGTGACGAACTCGTCGCCGATTACGGCGCGCACGTCGTCGAGGCTCGCGCGCGCATCGGCGATAAAGGAATTATCCGGCTGCCGCACGATCGCCGGCGGCTCGTCGCTGTCATGCTCGTCGTCGATCTCGCCGACGATCTGCTCGACAATATCCTCCATGGAGACGAGTCCGTCGGTGCCGCCATATTCGTCGACCACGAGTGCGAGATGAACGCGGGAGGCCTGCATTTGCGCAAGCAGATCGATCGCACGCATCGACGGCGGCACATAGAGCAGCTTGCGGATGATGTTGGCTTCCGACAGCGGCAGCGCCAGATCGACGGCGCGCAGGTCAAGGCCGGCGGGCGGCGGCTTCTTGCGCCGGGTCTTTGCGGTTTCCGACACCCGTGCGGTCGCGGTCATGAAGGCCAGGAGATCGCGGATGTGCACCATGCCTTCGGGATCATCGAGCGATTCGTTGTAGACCACGAGCCGCGAATGCGCCGCGCGCTCGAATAGATCCATCAATTCGCCGAGCGGAATGTCGCGCTTGACCGCGATCATGTCGGCGCGATGCACCATGACGTCGGCGATGCGCCGCTCGTGCAGGCCGAGGATGTTGCGCAGCATGGCGCGCTCGACCGCGGTGAAGCCGACCTCGTCCGGCTGCGAGGCATCGAGCACGACCTGCAGGTCATCGCGCACCGATCCCGGCTTCCAGCCGAACAAGGTGCGAATGGCGCGCAACAGCCAGCTCTCCGCGGTCGGGCGCGCGACCTCGCCCGGTGGCACCACGGCGGGCAGGTTGCGCGTGTTGCGCGGATTGTCGTGGGTCGGTTCGGAGTCCGGCATCTCAGTCCATCCGTTCCCGGTCCGCATAGGGATCGGGAATCCCGAGCTGCGCCAGGATCTCGGTTTCCAGGGATTCCATTTCGTCGGCGTCAGCGTCGTTTTCGTGATCGTAGCCGATCAGATGCAGGAAGCCATGCACCGCGAGGTGGCTCAAATGATGATCGAAGGGCTTTCCTTCCTCATCGGCCTCGCGCCGCATCGTCTCGTAGGCGATCGCGATGTCGCCGAGCATGGCTGGCGCCTCGCCCGGCTTGCGCGCGCCTTCGGCCTGCAGCGCCGGAAACGACAGTACATTGGTCGGCTTGTCAATGCCACGCCAATTGCTGTTCAGCGTGCGGATGCCGGAATCATCGGTCAGCATGACCGCGAGCTCGGCTTCGCCGACATCTGCCTCGACGGCCTCGGCCGCAGCCGCGATCGCCCGCTGGATCACGGCTTCGGCGTCGGGTTCGCTCTGCCAGCAGTCGGCGACAACGAGAACCTCGGTCATGGGTAGCGTGAGTTGCGACATCATATAAAGGAAAATCTGTCCGGCGCGCGCCGCCGGCCAGGGTGACATTACATCACTTGCCGGCCGGCTTCTGCGGCGCTCCTTCGTAAGCCGCGACGATACGCGCCACCAGCTCATGGCGGATCACGTCTTCGGCGGTGAACTTCACCTGGGCCACGCCCTCGACGCCGTTGAGCAGTTTGCTCGCCTCTGCGAGGCCGGAGGTCTGACCATGCGGCAGGTCGACCTGGGAGGGATCGCCGGTGACGATCATGCGGCTGTTCTCGCCGAGCCGGGTCAGGAACATCTTCATCTGCATCGAGGTGGTGTTTTGCGCCTCGTCCAGGATGATGGCGGCATTGGTCAGCGTGCGGCCGCGCATGAAGGCGAGCGGTGCGATCTCGATCTCGCCGGTCTGCAGCGCGCGTTCGACGATCCGGGCATCCATGACGTCGTAAAGCGCATCGTAGATCGGCCGCAAGTAAGGATCGACCTTCTCGCGGAGGTCGCCCGGCAGGAAGCCCAGTCGCTCGCCGGCTTCGACTGCGGGCCGTGACAGGATGATACGGTCGACTTCCTTGCGCTCGAATAGTTGCGCGGCATGGGCGACCGCGAGCCAGGTCTTGCCGGTGCCGGCGGGACCGACGCCGAACACCAGCTCGTGGCGTTTCAGCGCGCGGATGTAGGAGTCCTGCGCGGCGGTGCGGGCCCGCACCGGGCGCTTGCGCAGATTGATGATCTCGAAAGCCGACTTCGCCGCCTTGGCGTCGTATTCGAACAGCGAGCCCTGCGCGATCACGGCGCGGATCGCACCTTCGACGTCGCCCTGGGCAACGTCCTGGCCCTTCACCGCCTGCGCATAGAGCGTTTCCAGCACACGCCGCGCCGCGTCGCAGCCATCGCGCGAGCCGGCAATGGTGATGTGGTTGCCGCGGGAATCGACGACGATGCCGAGCCGGCGCTCGATCTGCGCGAGGTTCTGCCCGTAGGGGCCGACGAGGGCGGAAGCCGCGCGATTGTCGTCGAAGTCGATGACGACTTGCGTCTCGGGCGGAACCTGCATGTCGCGGTCAAATTTGCGGCTGGGAGCGAGCGAAGGCGAATCCGACGCGCTTTTTGGCAAGGGTTCAGGCTCCAATGGTCATTTGAGAGGATGAAGGCTGGATACCGTGCGGCGATGTGACGAGTTCGCCGAGCAGGCTGTAGCGTTCGAGGCTGTCTACCCTGACCGGCAACACCTGGCCGATGATGTCGGATGACGCCATCACATGCGCGGGCTGCAGATAAGCGGTGCGGCCGACGATCTGGCCGGGATTGCGGGCGGCGCGCTCGAACAGCACATCGACGGTGCTGCCAATCGCAGCCTTGTTGAAGGCCGATTGCTGGCTGTCGATCAATTCCTGGAGCCGCGCCAATCGCTCGTCCATGTCCGCTGAGGTCACCGTCTCCTGCATCTCCGCCGCCGGCGTTCCGGGCCGCGCCGAATATTTGAACGAATAGGCGGCAGCGTAACCGATTTGCGTGACAAGCGCGAGTGTGGCGGAAAAATCCGCCTCGGTTTCCCCGGGGAAGCCAACGATAAAATCTGATGAAAATGCAATGTCTTGGCGTGCCCGACGGAAACGCTCGATCACATCGCGGTAATCGCGAACGGTATGTTTACGGTTCATCGCAGTGAGGATCCGGTCCGAGCCTGACTGTACCGGCAGATGCACGAATGGCATCAGCGCAGGCAGGTCGCGATGTGCCTCAAGGAGCGAATCATCGACGTCGCGGGGATGGCTGGTCGAATAGCGCAGCCGCGCGATGCCGGGAATGGCGGCGAGATGATGCAGCAGTTTGCCGAGCGGCCAGGCGCGGCCGTCCGGTCCTTCGCCGTGATAGGCGTTGACGTTCTGGCCGATCAGCGTCAGTTCGCGCACGCCATGGTCGGCAAGCCGCTTCACGTCCTCGACGATCTTCCCGACCGGACGCGATACTTCGGCGCCGCGCGTGTAGGGCACCACGCAGAAGGTGCAAAACTTGTCGCAGCCTTCCTGCACGGTAACGAAGGCTGAAATGCCGCGGGCGCGGATCGCATCCGATTTCGGCTGCGGCAGGAAACCAAACTTGTCCTCGGCCGGAAATTCGGTCTCGATGGCTTTGCCATCGCGCGCGGCGCGAGCGAGCAGTTCCGGCAGATGGTGATAGCTCTGCGGGCCGACCACGATGTCGACGACCGGCGCGCGGCGGATGATCTCGTCGCCCTCGGCCTGCGCGACACAGCCCGCCACCGCAATGCGCATGTCGCGGCCGAGGCGGGCGGCTTCATCCTTGGCGACGCGCAACCGGCCGAGTTCCGAATAGACTTTCTCGGAGGCCTTTTCGCGGATGTGGCAGGTGTTGAGGATGACGAGGTCCGCTTCTTCGGCGCTCGCCGTCTCGACAAAGCCTTCCGGCCCCAGCGTGTCCACCATGCGCTGCGCATCGTAGACATTCATCTGGCAGCCATAAGACTTGATATGCAGCTTGCGCGGCGGCTTCATGGAACCTGTGTGCAGGAGGGAAACGGCGCCATCAGGGCGTCGGGGCTCAAATATAGTCTAAAGGGGCGAAAATCCAGCGACGGGACCCCGATTCCGGGCAATCAGGCCGGGCAATTGGCGCATATCGTCAAAGGTCTGGTGGGCGCCCGCGGCCTTCAAGGTCGCGGCGTAGCCGTCCCGGCAATGGCTGCCGCCGTGAAAGCCGAGCACGGTCATCCCGGCGGCGCGCGCGCCTGCAATGCCCGCGATGCTGTCCTCGACCACCAGGCAACGCTCGGGCTCTGTCTTCATCTTTTCCGCGGCATGCAGGAACAGGTCAGGCGCGGGCTTGCCGTTGCTGACCTCGGAAGCCGAGAAGATATTCGGTGCGAATTTTTCGTAGAGGGCGGTATGGCCGAGACTGACCTGCATGCGCTGGTGCGAACCGCTGGAGGCCACGCAGGCCGGAAGCGCGATGTTGTCGAGCGCGTCGTGGATGTACGGCACGGCCTGCAGGTCGGCGGCAAAGTGGCGGAACAGCTCGTCCTGCAAATCAGCGTGGTAGCCGTCAGGCAGGCTGCGGCCGAGCTCGGCTTCGATCTCGCTGTTGGCCTGCCGCGTCGAGCGGCCGAGGAAGCGCGCGAACACTTCGTCCGGGGTGATCGGATAGCCATGGCGCGTCAGCACCCTCGCATGCGCTTGGCAGGAGATGACCTCGCTGTCGACGAGCACGCCGTCGCAATCGAAAATGATGAGATCGATAGACTGGTTAATATTCTGACGCGTTTTCTTCACGCGGACCGGTATCCACTTCGCTCGAAAACGCTATGTCGAGGATTTATCTTCGTCCAGCGGCACGCAATAGAGCTCGAGGCGATGATCGACCAGCTTGTAGCCGAGCTTGCGGGCGATCTCGGCCTGCAGTTTCTCGATCTCTTCGTTGGTGAATTCGATCACCTTGCCGTCGCGCAGATTGATCAGATGGTCGTGGTGGCTGTCGCGCATCTGCTCGTAGCGTGCGCGGCCCTCGCGGAAATCATGGCGCTCGATGATCCCCGCGTCTTCGAACAGCTTCACCGTGCGGTAGACGGTCGAGATCGAGATCTTGTCGTCGACCGCGACACAGCGCCGGTACAATTCCTCCACGTCCGGGTGGTCGGCAGCCTCCGCCAGCACGCGCGCGATCACGCGGCGCTGCTCGGTCATGCGCATGCCGGTGGAGGCACAGCGGGCTTCGATGCCGGTGGCCTTCGGCGCCGGCGGGGATTTCAATGCGGTCATGGGTTTTTGCCTTGGGTGGACGTTCTGCCACCTCGCGCATTCTACGACAAGTCTCGGCGCATCAGAAGCGCATTCAGTTGTTCCCCGCTGGTCTGCCGATAATAGCGTTCGCGGCGTCCGACGACGGCAAATCCGGCCCTTTCATACAGCCGCCGCGCCGGCGCGTTATTCTCCTCGACTTCCAGAAAGATCGTACGCACGCCTTTTCCCGCGAGATGGCCAAGATGCGTCAGGAGCAAATTGCGGGAGAGGCCGCGGCCGCGATGGCCGGTGTCGATGGCGATCGACAAGATCTCGGCCTCATCCGCGCCCACGCGCGAGACCGCAAAGCCGATGGTCTTCCGCCCAAGCCGCAGGCGATGCACCAGCGTGTTGCGCTCGGCGATCATGCTCTCGAATTCGCCTTCGCCCCAGCCGCGATGAAAGGAGGCCGCGTGAAGCTGGGCCAGCCGTGACGCGTCTCGTTGTGTCGCGGGCTCGATCGAAGGCGTACCGCCACTGAGCCAATCCGAAAGCCATGCCATCATGACGTCGCAGGCTGCGAAGCGGTCGCATCCTGCGATGGTTTCGCATCGGGCGCGCGCAGATAATAGGGCTTTGGCGGCGCGGTATCGGGATTCACCGCCGCTCCCAGCCACGCCACCCAGGTGATGTCGGGGGCGGGTTGCGCATCGACCTTGAAGGGAGGCGGCGCGTCGGAGGGCCAGCGCTCGGCGAGAATGCCAGCGGCGTTGCCGACCAGGTGCGGCGTGCCGAAGCGCGAGGCAGTCAGCGCTTCCTCTATGCTCGCGACTTTTGGACGGATCAACGAACTGCCATTGCCGCTGACCACCTGCAGATAGACGTGGTCATGCCGCGCGTCGATCGCGGAGATCACCGGCTGCTCGGCGCCTTCGCTGACGATCGGCGCGGCATAGGCGGATAGCGTGGTGAGCCCGACCACCGGCTTGCCCGCGGCGAGCCCGATGCCGCGCGCTGCCGACAGTCCAACACGCAAGCCCGTAAAGCTGCCGGGGCCGCTGGTCACCGCAACACGGTCGAGCGCGGCGAACGGAATCCCGGTCTCCTTCATCACGCGAGCGATCAGCGGCATCAGTGCTTCGGCATGCCCGCGCTTCATCGCCTGCGTTTCCATCGCGATCATTTTGCTCGTGCCGGTATCGAGCACGGCGGCCGCGCAGGCGTCGAGCGCGGTATCGATGGCGAGGATCAGCATCGCTCAAAGCCTAGCATTGTCAGGCATTCCCGTGGAATTCCGGCGCTCAACCTCAGCGTTCCCTGCATGGAGCTTTCGTGCCCGATGTACGACATGTAACATGCACACGCAACCTGAGATATATGTAAGCTATTGAAAGTAAAAGGGATTAATTGAAAATTAGTCAAGTCGTGGGAGCCTTAACCAAGCCAAAGCGATCCCATTTCCGAGTTGGCCCGCGCATTTCGCGGATCAGTCCAGCCGATTTTATTAGGCAGAGAGAGGCCCCCATGACTTTGTGGCGCAGTAATTCGAGGGCGCGCGACGCGCTTGCCCAGGCCGCCGCGATCAGCAAATCCCAGGCCGTCATCGAGTTCAACATGGACGGTATCATTGTCACCGCCAACCAGAACTTCCTGGATGCGATGGGATACAAGCTGCCGGAGATCGTCGGCAAGCACCACCAGATATTCATGCCGCGCGACCTGCGTGACAGCACGGAATACCGCGCGTTCTGGGCTGACCTCAATCTCGGCAAGTACAGGGCCGGCGAATTCAAGCGCGTCGGCAAGGGTGACCGCGAGGTCTGGATCCAGGCCTCCTACAATCCGATCCTGGATTCGAGCGGCAAGGCGGTGAAGGTCATCAAGTTCGCGAGCGAAATCACCTCGCGGAAGATCCGCAGCATGGAAGACGCCGGCAAGATCGCGGCGATCGGCCGCGCGCAGGCCGTGATCGAGTTCAATCTCGACGGTACCGTCATCACCGCCAACGAGAATTTCCTCGGCGCGCTCGGCTATTCGCTCTCCGAAATCCAGGGCAAGCACCACAGCATGTTCGTGGCGCCGTCCGAGCGCGAAGGCAGCGCCTATCGCGAGTTCTGGGCTGTCCTCAATCGCGGCGAATTCCGCTCCGGCGAGTACAAGCGGTTCGGCAAGGGCGGCAAGGAGGTCTGGATTCTCGCCTCCTACAATCCGATCCTCGACGACGCCGGCAAGCCGTTCAAGGTGGTCAAATTCGCTTCCGACGTTACCGCGGAGAAGCTGAAGGCCGCCGATTTTGCCGGCCAGATCGAGGCGATCGGCAAGTCGCAGGCGGTGATCGAGTTCAACATGGACGGCATCGTGCTCAACGCCAACAAGAATTTCCTCGCCACGCTCGGCTACTCGCTGTCGGAAATCCAGGGCAAGCATCATCAGATGTTCGTGCCGGCCGAAGCGCACGGCAGCACGCAATACCGCGACTTCTGGAAGGCCCTGAATCGCGGCGAGTTCCAGTCGGGCGAATACAAGCGCGTCGGCAAGGGCGCCAGGGAAGTCTGGATCCAGGCCTCCTACAACCCGATCAACGATCTCAACGGCAAGCCTTACAAGGTGGTCAAATACGCCTCCGACGTCACCGCCCAGGTGGTCGCGCGCATGAAGAGCGAAAAAGTGCGAGACATGATGGAATCGGTCGCGGCGGGCGCCGAGGAATTGAACGCATCAGTCCGCGAAATCTCCGAAGCCATGTCGAAGTCGAAGGAGACGGCGAACGAGGCGGTAGGCCGCGTCGAGTCGGCCGACCAGCAGGCGCAACGGCTGAGCGAAGCGGCGGAGTCGATGCGCAGCATCGTGCAGTTGATTGGCGACATCACCGGTCAGATCAACCTGCTCGCGCTCAACGCCACGATCGAATCGGCGCGCGCCGGCGAGGCTGGCCGCGGCTTTGCGGTGGTGGCGGCCGAGGTCAAGAACCTCGCCAATCAGGCCAAGCAGGCAACCGACAAGATCGAGCAGGAGATCGGTAATCTGAATGCCATCTCGGGTGACGTCGTCTCGGCCCTCGAAACCATCAGAAAGGCCATCCAGAGCGTCAACGAATATGTGACATCGACGGCGGCGGCGGTCGAGGAACAGAGCGCGGTCACCAGCGAGATGTCCACCGGCATGCAGCGAGCCGCTGCCGAAGCCGCGGCCATCGGACAGGCGGCCTAAGCTGGCCCGTCATTCCGGCATGGTGCGTCAGCACCAGACCCGGAATCACGAGATTCTCAAGGCGCGCAATTGCGCACCATAGTTCGATGCTTCGCATTGCCCCGGAATGACGGTCACGCGATTGTCTCGTCGCTGAAGCTCCTCACCCAAGCGCGAGGACCTTCACATCGGCCTGACTTCCACCACGTCGGGTACGAAGTGCCGCAGCAAGTTCTGGATGCCGTGCTGCAGCGTCGCGGTCGATGACGGGCAGCCCGAGCAGGCGCCCTTCATGTTGAGATAGACGATCCCGTCCTTGAAGCCGCGGAAGGTGATGTCGCCGCCGTCATTGGCCACCGCAGGCCGCACCCGCGTCTCGATCAGATCCTTGATCTGCTCGACCGTCTCGGCATCGGCCTCGTCGAAGAACTCGTCTTCCTCGTCGGATAGTTCGTCGCTCGCCGCCGTGCCGTCGGCAAGCAGCGGCTCGCCGGACATATAGTGCTCCATGATGGCGCCGAGGATCGCGGGCTTCAAATGCTGCCAGTCGCCTTCATCCTTGGTCACGGTGATGAAGTCCGAACCGTAGAACACGCCTGTGACGCCGGGCACGCCGAACAGCTTTTCGGCGAGCGGCGAGCGCGCGGCGGACTCGCGGCTGGCAAATTCCATGGTGCCGCCGTCGAGCACGAGACGGCCCGGGATGAATTTTAGCGTGGCGGGATTGGGGGTGGCTTCGGTCTGAATAAACATGATTTTCTCCGGCGTCGCCGGTTCAAGGCCGGCGCGTTGAGCTTCTTGTAGCAAATGGCGACGGTTAATGCACCGATCAAGGCGCAGACCAGCGGTTCCCCGGCTGCATTGTCAAGAAAGCGCGTCGATATCGGCATCCGAGAGGTCGCCGGGCACGATCATCACAGGAATCGGGAACGAGCCGACGGTATTGGCCATGGTGGTGACCAGCGGTCCCGGGCCCTCGGCGCCGGGGCTGGCGGCCAGCACCAGCATGGCGATATCGACGTCGGCATCGATCACCTCGAGGAGCTGCTCGGTCGCGTCGCCCTCGCGGATCACGCGCTCGGGCGTGATCGCGGCGATGCCGTTGGCACGGCCGGCGGCTCGATCGAGCGCGGCATTGGCATTCTCATGCGCTTCGGCGCGCATGATGTCAGCCACCCCCAGCCATTGCTGGTTCTGGTCCTCGATCTCGATGATGCGCAGCATCACCACGCCACCGCCGACGCGGATGGCCCAGCGGCTCGCGTAGTAGACCGCGCGGTCCCATTCGGCGGTGTCGTCGACGATAACCAGGCATTTCGGCTTGTGACCGGCTTCGTAGCTTCGTCGCTGCGTGGTCATGCATGTCCCGGCTTGCAAAGCACCCATAGCGTTTTCAAGCGAAGCCTGTCCCGCACTTGATGCGGGATGGGAACCGGTTCGCGTGAAGAAAACGCATCAAACAAACAAGCCACATCGTGCCACAAGCCCTCTCCGTTTGGGAGAGGGTATCGCATTGCAACATTTACTTGCGGATGAAGCCGACGATGTCCTTGGTCTTCGCCATGGTTTCCGACGCGATCGCACGGGCGCGGTCGGCGCCGTCGACCAGGACCGCGTCGATGTGACCGGGGTCGGCGGTGAGCCGCCGCATCTCGCTGGCAATCGGCGACAGCTTCGAGACGCAAAGCTCCACCAGCGCATTCTTGAAGCTGGAGAATTGTCCGCCGCCGAAATCGCGCAGCACGTCGGCTTTGCTTTTCAAGGCGAGCGCCGCGTAGATGCCGACGAGGTTGTCGGCCTCGGGACGCGCCTCGAGCCCTTTCTCTTCGGTCGGCAGCGGCTCCGGATCGGTCTTCGCCTTGCGGATCTTCTGCGCGATGGTGTCGGCATCATCGGTCAGGTTGATGCGCGAATTGTCCGACGCATCCGATTTCGACATCTTCTTGGTGCCGTCGCGCAAGGACATCACCCGCGTCGCCGGCCCCGTGATCAACGGCTCCGGCAGCGGGAAGAACATCCCGTCATTGGCGCCATGGTTGCGGATGGAATCACCGAAGTCATTGTTGAATTTCTGCGCGATGTCGCGCGACAGCTCCAGATGCTGCTTCTGGTCCTCGCCAACCGGCACATGGGTCGCGCGATAGAGCAGAATGTCGGCCGCCATCAGCACCGGATAGTCGTAGAGACCGATCGAGGCGTTCTCGCGGTCCTTGCCCGCCTTCTCCTTGAACTGCGTCATGCGGTTCAGCCAGCCGAGCCGCGCCACGCAATTGAAGATCCAGGCAAGCTCGGCATGCTCGGCAACCTGGCTCTGGTTGAACACGATCTGCTTCTTCGGATCGATGCCGCTCGCAATGAAGGCCGCCGTCACCTCGCGGGTGTTGCGCGCGAGTTCGGCCGGTCCGCCCCAGACGTCGACCGGCACGGTGATGGCGTGCATGTCGACGACGCAATAGATGCAGTTATGCGTCTCCTGCAGCTTCACGAAGTTGACGATCGCGCCGAGGTAATTGCCGAGATGCAGATTGCCGGTTGGCTGGACGCCCGAAAAGACCCGTTCAACGAATGCCATCGTCCATTCCCGTAAAAATCGAATTTGGCGCTAGCGTTTGCCACGCAGGGCTTATGGGCGCAAGTCGCCGGTTTCTCTTTGTCTGAGCGCGTTAACCACCTCGCGCCAGCCCGTGACGTCAAAGGCAGCCAGCAATACGCCATAGGCCGCGATTCCCGCGCCGATCAGGACAAGCAGCAAAACCGCCTGCGCGAGGCCATGGCCGCCGACGGCGAAGCCGGCCACAAGCCACAACAAGCCGCCCATCACCAGGGCGGCCGCGACGATCCGCGGCAGCCGCCGCCGCGCCGCCGCGTCCAGGGAGAAGCCGAAGCTCGAGGCGCCGTGCCGGATCAGCGACGCCGCATTGCTCCAGGCGCCGCAGGCAATCGCAGCGGCAATACCGCTCGCGCCATAGAAGTGGCCGAGCAGCACGGCCAGCACGATCGCGACGACCAAAGCCTTCAGCGTCGCGACCAGCGGCACATAGGTGTTTTCGCGCGCGAAGAAGGCCGGCGACAGCGCTTTCGCCAGCACATGCGCGGGCAGGCCGAGCGCCAGAAAGACCAGCGCGTGCGAGGTGGATTGGGTATCGGCCGCCGTGAACGCGCCGTGCTCGAACAATAGCCGCACGATCGGCTCGCTCAGCGCGATCAGGCCGAGCGTCGCAGGCAGCGCCAGGCCGACAGCCAGTTCAAGCGCGCGCGATTCCGCATTCACGATCGCGCTTTTGTCACCGCCATGCAGCGCGCGCGTCAATTCGGGGATCAGCACCGTGCCCATGGCAACACCGACAATGCCGAGCGGCAGCTCGATCAGGCGGTTGGCGAAATAGAGCCAGGATACTGCCGAGGGCAAGCTCGATGCGATGATCGCGCCCGCGACGATCAGGAGCTGCGGCGCGGAGCTCGCGACCATGCCGGGGATGGCGCGGGTGAGAAAGCCGCGCATTTCGGCGTCGAAGCTGACGCGTAGCGGCGTGGCCATGCGTTCGCCACGGCGCAGCGCCAGGATCAGCAATTGCAGGAAGCCCGCGATACCGACCGTCGCGGCAAGCGCCGGCGCGACAAAATTCGCGTCGCGATGCGCGAAGATGAACACGATCATCACGGCGATCAGCGCAATGTTGAACAGCAGCGGCGAGAAGGCGGTGAGGAAAAAGCGGCCCTGCGCGGCCGCGAGTGCCAGCAGCACGGTCGCGGGGCCGGCGAAGGCGAGATAGGGCAGCATCAATCGGGCATCATTGACCGCAAGCCGCAAAGTCTCCTGTCCGGCAAATCCCGGTGCGAACAGGGTGATCACCGGCGGCATCAGCAAGCCGATCAGCACGGTTGCAGCGATCAGCGCCGCGCTGATCGTGCCGAGGACGCGCCCGGCGAAGGCGGCGGCCGCTACCGTTCCGCCACCTTCGCGCAGCCGCAGCCAGGCCGGCACCAGCGCCGCATTCAGCGCGCCCTCGGACAACAGCCGCCGCGCGACATTGACGAGCTGAAACGCTACCAGGAACGCGTCCGCAATTGCGCCGGTGCCGAGCAGGGCGGCGATCATGGAATCGCGCAAAAAGCCCAATAGCCGCGAGGCCAGCGTGCCCGAGGAGACCGTGAGGAAGGAGCGGATCATTGGGCTTCTATAGCAGCGTTGCCTGTGATAGGCCGCGATGGCGGCGATGGTGCCAACAGGGTTTTATGAATGGCTGACGCAAAATACGACGTTCTCGGCATCGGCAACGCGATTTTCGACGTGCTGGTTAAGACCGACGAAAAATTCCTTAAGCTCCACGGCATGACCAAGGGCGGCATGGCGCTGATCGATGAAGCCCGCGCGGCTACGATCTATCGCGACATGGGGCCGGCCACCACCATGTCCGGCGGCTCCGCCGCCAATACCATCGTCGGGGTCGCGAGCTTCGGCGCCCGCGCCGCCTATGTCGGCAAGGTCAAGCAGGACGAGGTCGGCAAGCTCTACAGCCACGATATTCGCGCTGCCGGCGTCGCCTTCGAGACCAGGCCGGCCGCGGATGGTCCGGCCACCGGCTGCTCCTACATCCTGGTGACGGGTGACGGCGAGCGCACAATGAACACCTATCTCGGCGCGGCGCAGAACCTGGTGCCGGCCGACATCGATGCCGCCGAAATCTCGGCGGCGAAGATCGTCTATCTCGAAGGCTATCTCTGGGATCCGAAGGACGCCAAGGACGCCTTTGTGAAGGCGGCTACAATTGCGCATGGCGCCGGCCGGCAGGTCGCGCTGACATTGTCGGATGCGTTCTGCGTCGACCGCTATCGCGACGAGTTCGTCGACCTGATGCGCAAGGGCACGGTCGATCTCGTGTTCGCCAACGAGGCCGAGCTGCATTCGCTGTACCAGACCGCCGACTTCGACACCGCGCTCAAGGAGCTGCGCAAGGACGTCAAGCTCGGCGTCGTCACCCGCAGCGAGAACGGCTGCGTGGTGGTGTCGAAGGACGGCGTCGTCGCGGTGCCCGCTTCGCCGATCAAGGAGCTGGTCGACACCACAGGCGCCGGCGATCTTTTCGCCGCCGGCTTCCTGTTCGGCCTGGTGCGCGATGCCGGCTATGAAAATGCCGGCCGGCTCGGGGCGCTGGCCGCGGCCGAAGTCATCCAGCATATCGGCGCGCGGCCGCAGGTTTCGCTGAAGGAGCTTGCGAAGAAGGCGGGATTGCCGGTGTAGCGTCTCTAACCTCTCCCGCTTGCGGGGGAGGTCGCATCGCATCGAAAGATGCGATGCGGGTGGGGGCTATCTCCCCGCAAACAGTGCGACTCGTGGCGACACCCCACCCCGGCCCTCCCCCGCACGCGGGAGAGGGAGCATACCTCCTTCGCGGTTGGACTGGGCTCATTGCGCTTCACCTCAAGCCGTCTTCGCCGCCTTCAACCCAAGCCGTGACTCGACTGTCTCGCGCATCAAAAACTTCTGGATCTTGCCGGTCACCGTCATCGGGAATTCGTCGACGAACTCCACGTAGCGCGGGATCTTGTTGTGCGCGATCTGGCCCTGGCAGAAGGCGCGCACCTCGTCGGCGGTGAGCGTTTCGCCGGCGCGGATCCTGACCCAGGCGCAGAGCTCCTCGCCATAGTGGTCGTCGGCGACGCCAAACACCTGCACGTCCTGGATCTTGGGATGGCGATACAGAAACTCCTCGATCTCGCGCGGGTAGAGGTTCTCGCCGCCGCGGATCACCATGTCCTTGATACGGCCGACGATGTTGCAATAGCCATGTTCGTCGATCACGGCGAGGTCGCCGGTATGCATCCAGCCGTTCTGATCGAGCACGTCGGCTGTCTTCTCGCGCTCGTCCCAATAGCCGAGCATGATGCTGTAGCCGCGGGTACAAAGCTCGCCACGCTGGCCGCGCGGCACGATCCTGCCCTCGAGATCGACGATCTTGACCTCGACATGCGGATGGATGCGGCCGACCGTCGACACCCGCCGCTCCAGCGGATCGTCGGTCGCGCTCTGGAAGCTGACCGGACTCGTCTCGGTCATGCCGTAGGCGATCGTCACCTCGCGCATGTTCATCTCGTTGTTGACGCGCTTCATCACCTCGATCGGGCAGGGCGCGCCGGCCATGATGCCGGTGCGCAGCGATTTCAGATCGAAGCGGGCAAACTCCGCATGATCGAGCTCGGCGATGAACATGGTCGGTACGCCGTAGACCGTCGTGCATTTCTCCCGCTCGATGGTCTTCAGCGTCGCCAAGGGATCAAAGCCTTCGCCGGGATAAACCATGGTTGCGCCCAGCGTGACGGAAGCAAGATTGCCCATCACCATGCCGAAGCAATGATAGAGCGGCACCGGGATGCAGATGCGGTCCTGCTCGGTGAGCCGCATGGCGCGGCCGACGAAATAGCCGTTGTTGAGGATGTTGTGGTGGGTCAGCGTCACCCCTTTCGGCGAACCTGTCGTGCCGCTGGTGAACTGAATGTTCACGGCGTCGTCGAATTGCAGGCTCTCGCCGAGCGCTGCGATCTGCTCGCGATGCCGCTCGCCACCCATGCCCGCGACTTCATTGAAAGGAATCGTGCCGGGGCAGAGCGGTCCGCCGATCTGGATCACCGCGCGCAATTGCGGCAGCTTCGCCGCACGCAGATGGCCGGGCTCGGCGCTCGCAAGCTCAGGCAGCAGCGTGTTCAGCATTTCCATGTAGTTGCTGGTCTTGAACGCGGTCGCCGTGACGATCGCCGCGCAGCCGACCTTGCCAAGCGCGAATTCGAGCTCGCTCAGGCGATAGGCGGGATTGATGGTGACCAGGATCAGTCCCGCTTTTGCGGCGGCGAATTGGGTCAGCGTCCATTCGGGGCGGTTCAGCGACCAGATGCCGATCCGCTCGCCGCGCTGCAGGCCGAGTGCGAGAAAGCCGGCCGCCAGCGCATCGACACGTTCGGCAAATTCTTTCCAGGTCCAGCGCACGTCATGGCTGGGCGACACCAGCGCTTCGCGGTCGCCCCAGCGCTGAACCGCCTTGTCGAGGGCGCGGCCGATGGTTTCGCCGAGCAGCGGCGCGTCGGAAATGCCGGAGACATAGCTGTCTGCTTTGTCGGCCACTTGCTCCTCCCTCACGTCACGGCAATTTGCGCGTTTGCCGTTATCTTAGTTCGTTGGTGCCGGCCGCACAGGCCCAACTTACGGGGGAACAAAAAATAACCCTCCCCCGAGCGGGGGAGGGAACAACATGTGATGAATGCTTGTAGGGTATTACGCTGCCTTCTGGCCGCTGCCGGCGCCCAGCCCGGCATAGACGCCGCGCTCGAAGCCCGCAAACGCCTCCAGGCACTTGCCGTCCGCGAACGGCAGCAGCTGCATCAGGATCACGCCGCAGACGTCGCGCGACGGATCGATCCAGAAATAGGTGTTGGCGAGGCCGGCCCAGGCGAGGCTGCCGGGGCTGCGGCCTTCCGGCGTCTTCGCGGTGTTGATAAGGAAGCTGAGCCCCCATTTCTTCACCTGGTCCGGATAGAGGTCGACGTCGTTGGTGTAGATCGGCGCGGCCGTTGTCATCTTGGTGACGTTGAGATCGCCGATGTGGTTCTGGCCCATCATAGCTATGGTCTCGGCCTTCAGCACCTGGTTGCCGTTGCCCTTACCCTTGTTCAGGATCATCTGGCAGAATTTGATGTAATCGGCCGCGGTCGAGTAGAGGCCGCCGCCGCCCATGTGAAATTCCGGATTCTGCTCCAGCTCGAACGGCATCGGCGCGAGCGATCCATCCTCGCCGCGTATATGCATGCCGACCAAGCGCTTGCGCTGCTGTTCGGTGAGCTTGAAGCTGGTCTCGTTCATGCCGAGTGGCGCGAACAGATGGTCGCGCAGATATGCGTCCAGCTTCTTGCCGCTTACGGCCTCTACGGCTTTGCCGACGAAGTCGATATTGGTGCCGTATTCCCAGCGCGTGCCGGGGTCGCTTGCGATCGGCGTCCTCAGCGCGGCGTTTTGACAGGTGATGATGCCCGGCGTTCCAGTCTTCTCCAGATATTTGCCCATGTCGCCGTTCCACATGTCGTAGCAGAAGCCGGCCGTGTGGGTCATGAGCTGGCGCAGCGTGATCGGCTTTTTCGCCGGCCGCAGTTTGGGCTCGCCCTTCGCATCGAAACCTTCGAGCACCTGGGGCGCGGCGAGATCGGGCAGCAGCTTGCCGATCGGCTCGTCCAGCGAAAGCTTGCCCTGTTCGACCAGCTGCATCGCGCCGGCTGACGTCACCGCCTTGGTCATCGAGGCGATCCAGAACACGCTGTCCGCGGTCATGGCATCCTCTTTTCCGAGGTCGCGCTTGCCGAACGCGCCCTGGTAAATCACCTCTTTGCCGTTCGCGGCCATCGCGACCACGCCGGGGATTTCTTTCGCGTCGGCTTTTTGACGCAGAACCTGATCGATCTGGGTCTTGCTTTGCATGGGTCTCCTCCCGTTTGTATTGCTGGAAGCGAGCGCGATCTTCCTCCCGCTCGTTCGGTCCGGCAAGCGCGCATCGGGTCACGCGGCGTCCCGACCGCGTGATGTCGGAAGGAGATTGGTTACAAATGTCGCGAAACCGATACAGAACTGCCACACTTGCCATAATTTGCGTGGGGATTTCGTACCCTGCCGATGACCCCCGGCCGCATCGGCGATATGCTCCGCTGGCGGTTGTCGCGTGAGACGAATTCGGCTGTAAAGCGTTCAGAGCACTGCGGAATCTGCAGTGCAGACCCAATTTTTTGATTCAAATATTTGCGCCAGAAGGCCGCGAGGGCTTAAAAAATGATCTCGACCTGGAGTGAATGGAAGCGTTACCCCCGCGCCGGGCGTGGGGAGAATATCGAGGCGCCAATCTCGCCCGGCATCTATGAAGTTCGCATTGCCACGACGGGTGCGCTGCACTCGTTCGGCGCGGTCGACAACGTGGCGCAGGCGCTGTCGCTGCTCCCCGTCAGTCCGAAATCCTGGTTCGGCCGCCGCGATGCCGCAGGAACACCGGACCTCGAATATCGGACTTGCGCCACCTCGTCGAAGGCGGACGCCAAGGCCGCGGCGGAGCGCATGATCGGCCGGCGCGAAACCTATATGAGCGGCGCGGCCTGATCAGGCCTCGCCACCTCCCAAAATTGCTTGAAGCAGCTGCGCGTTGGCGCCCGATGTATTGCGGGTGGTTTGAGCCTATATTCGGCCCAACACCTACAACATCCGAGGAGCAACGCCATGACCCCGACCGCTGCCGCACGCGCTTCGCAACCTTCCGCCCATTCGCTTCGCGACCGTCTAAAGGACGCCTCGCTGCTGCGCGAGCGCTGCTACATCGACGGCGCCTGGGTCGGCACGCCGTCGCGGCCGGTGACCAACCCGGTCAATGGCGTGGAGCTCGCCAAGGTCCCGGTGATGAGCACGGCGGAAACCACGCAGGCGGTTGAAGCCGCCGAACGGGCGTTCCCGGCCTGGGCGAAACTCACCGCGAAACAGCGCTCCAATACCTTACGCAAATGGTTCGAGCTGATCGCCGCCAACCGCGAGGATCTGGCGCTGATCCTCACCTCCGAGCAGGGCAAGCCGCTTTCGGAAGCGCTCGGCGAGATCGATATTGGCGGCGCCTATGTCGAGTTCTTTGCCGAGGAAGCCCGTCGCGTCTATGGCGAAACCATTCCGACCCAGCGCGCCGATGCGCGGCTGCTCGCCATCAAGCAGCCGATCGGTGTCTGCGGCGCGATCACGCCGTGGAATTTCCCGTGCTCGATGATCACCCGCAAGGTTTCGCCGGCGCTCGCGGCCGGCTGCACCGTGGTGCTGAAGCCCGCCAATGAGACGCCGCTCACGGCACTGGCGCTGGTCGCGCTCGCGGAGAAGGCCGGCGTACCGAAGGGTGTGTTCAACATCCTCACCGGCAATTCGTCCGCAATCGGCAAGGTGCTGTGCGAGCATCCGGCTGTGCGCTTTGTCGGCTTCACCGGTTCGACCGAGGTCGGCAAGATCCTCTATCAGCAGGCCTCTGTCGGCGTGAAGAAGCTCGGGCTCGAGCTCGGCGGCAACGCGCCCTTCGTGGTGTTCGACGATGCCGACATCGACGCCGCCGTCGACGGCGCGATCGTCTCGAAGTATCGCAACATGGGCCAAACCTGCGTCTGCGCCAACCGCCTCTATGCCCAGGACAAGATCTACGACGAGTTCGTTGACAAGCTCTCGAAGAAGGTCGCCGCGATGAAGATCGGCGATGGCACCGAGCAGGGCGTCGTGCAGGGGCCGCTGATCAACATGGATGCCGTGCTGAAGATCGAAAAGCACATCGAGGACGCGGTCAAAGGCGGCGCCAAGATCATTACCGGCGGCAAGCGCCACGCCCTTGGCGGCTCCTTCTTCGAGCCCACCGTGCTCGCCAATGTGAGGCCGGACGCGCTGGTCGCACATGAAGAGACCTTCGGGCCGCTCGCGCCGGTGTTTCGCTTCAAGGACGAGGCCGAGGTGATCACGATGTGCAACAACTCGCCGTTCGGCCTCGCTTCCTATTTTTATTCGCGCGATCTCGGCCGCGTCTGGCGCGTGGCGGAAGCCCTGGAATCCGGCATGGTCGGCGTCAACACCGGCCTGATCACCACCGAAGTGGCTCCCTTCGGCGGCGTGAAGGAAAGCGGCCTCGGCCGTGAAGGCTCGCATCACGGCATGGAAGAATATGTCGAGATCAAATACGTGATGATGGCGGGGATCTAGCCACATTCTCACCTGTCGTCCCGGACAAGCGAGCGAACAGCGAGCGCGATCCGGGACCCATAACCACAGGGTTCAGTTTGGCGAAGACTTGGGGTGACAACTCGCCATAACCACGGACGCCTGTGGCCATGGGTCCCGCCTTCGCCGGGACGACGAGATTTAAAGACCGTCCATAAACTCCCTCAGCCGCGGCGCCCATTTATGCGCGTCGCGGCCGGAGGCCGAGTGGCCGTAGTCGCTGTCGAGCAGGAAATAATCGGCATCGACGCCGGCCGCTTTCAGCGCCGGCATCACCTGCTGCTCCAGCTCCGGCGGAAACAGCTTGTCGGTGCGCGACAGGATGTAGAGCACCTTGGCCTTGATCCTGCCGAGCTCGCCGGTGACGTCGAAGCTGCGCAGCGCTTTCGCCAGGATGAGCAGCGAATTGGCGTCAAAGCCTTCGGCCCACTTTGTCGCTTCCTCACGGATCGCTTTTTCGATCTCGTCGGGGTCGGAGAGCGTATCGCGCAGCCGCGTCTCGATGCCGTAGGTCTTCAAGGTCGCGATGCGGATCTGGATCATGCTCTCCAGCACGCCGCCCACGTCGTAGTAGTCGCCGCCGTTCCAATTCGGATTTTGCGACAGGGTCGCAACGAGCCGCGCGACATTGCCTTCGGAGCGCTCGCGCGGCACCCGTGGCGAGGTCACGACCGGCGCGATGCCCCTCATCGCATCGGGGTAATCGACCGCCCATTGGAAGGCCTGGAAGCCGCCATAGGACGGCCCCACGATGGCGACCAGCTTCTTGATGCCGAGGCTGTCGAGCAGCAGGCGCTGGGTGGCGACAATATCGCGCACGGTAATATCAGGGAAGTCCGGCCCATAGCGCTTGCCCGTCTTGGGATTGACGCTCGTCGCATTGGTCGAGCCGTAAGACGAACCCAGCATGTTCGGGCAGATCGCGAAGAAGCGGTTGGTGTCGACGGCCTGGCCGGGGCCGACCAGCGCGTTCCAGCTGCCTTCGCCGGTCGATCCGCCGGGATCGATCATCTGCGGGCCGCTGGTGTTGCCATGGGTGATCAGCACCGCGTTGTCGCGCGCGGGCGAGAGCGTGCCCAGCGTCCGGTAGGCGATGCTCACCTCCGGCAGCACGAATCCGCTTTGGAGGCGGAAATCCGCCATCGCGAAATTCTTCACCTGAGAATCTCCCGCCATCGTCGCCTCCCGGAAATGCGTCATTATTTGCGCCGCATTTTGCGGGCGGCCGCTACCGGCGCAATACCCCGATCATGCGGTTGGCGAAGGCGAGGCGCTCGGCCATGACCGAGACGAAATAGGTGAGGAGCTTTTGGCCGAGCATCGGCTTCTGGCGCTTGAGCGCTTCGAATTGGGGCCGGCTCAGGACATAGAGGACGCTTTCGAGCTCGGCCTGGATGGTGGCACTGCGCGGCGCGTTCAACACCAGCCCCATTTCGCCGATCGTGGTGTAGCGGCCGAGGCTGCGCACCCGCGAGGTCCCGCCGTGATCGTGGGTGATCATCACGCCGACCCGGCCATCGAGGACGAAATGCATGGAGGAGGCCACCTCGCCGGTGCGGACGATGATGTCGCCAGCTTCCACTTCGAGCCGTTCGCAGCAGTGGATCAATTCCACCGCATCCTCCTCGCTGCCGAGGAATTGGGCGAACCAGCCGCGCAGATCCGCCTCCTCGTGGGTGCGATCCTGGTGCTGGGCGATGATCTCGTTCTCGCACCATTCGAGCGCGTGATCGAGCTCGGGCACGATCGAGACGTCGCTCGAAATGAAATCGCTCGAACGCAGCGCCTTCTCGGTCGCAGCAGGCAGATGCACCAGCACGAGCTTGATGCCGCGCTCGGTCGTCGCACGCTTGATCTGCGCAAAGCTGTAGGCGGCCGAGGAATCGACGCCGGTCACGAGCTTGAAGTCGAACAGCAGGAAGCGGCATTCCGGATGCTCGGCGAGCAGCGCCTTGACATGCTGGTAGAGCCTGTTGGCCGAGCCGAAGAACAGATAGCTCTGCAGATTGAGGCCCTGGATCTTCCCGCCATGCGCCGACAGCAGCGCCTGCTCGTCGCGCGAGCGATCGAGCGAGCTGCGATACTCCGCGCCACTGAAGCCGAACTTGATGGAATCGATGCGGGAGGCGCTGAGTGCAAAGGTGGTGCAGCCGATCACGACGCCGATCAGGACGCCGGCGATGAAACCCCATTGCAGGATGATCAGGATGATCGCAAGCAGCGACAGATATTCGAGCAGCGAAAGCCTGCGCCGTGACTGCACCGTCCACCGGTAAAGCGTGTCCGCCCCGAGATAGATCAGGAGGCCGCCGAGCACGAATTTCGGCATGAAGCCGAGGAGGGCAGGCGCGAACAGCAGCATCGAGACCGAGATCGCCGCCGCGGTCAGGCCCGAGAGGCGGCCGCTGCCGCCGGCGGAGAAGTTGAGCACGGTGCGGCTGACCGAGATGCAGCCGGGATAGCCGCCGAAGATGCCGGCCAGCATGTTGGCAACACCTGTGGTGTTGAGCTCGCGCTCGAGATCGGCCTCGCGGCCTGCGGCGACCTCGATGCCGGCGGTGTTGAACAGCGTGCTGGAGGCGGTGACAAAGATCACCGCGATCAGGTTGCCGGCGAGATCGGGCAGCTCGGCCCAGGGATAGTGTTCGAGCTCCTGCGCGCTCCAGGGAAAGAGCAACGAAGCCTGCGGCGGCGGCCGGAAGGTCCAGCCCAGCGCCTGCGCGTCCGCGGCGGAGATGCCGGCCAGGCGAAACGCCACATGCGCGGCGAGCGTGCCGATGATCAGGATCGCCGGCAGCCCGAATGGCGTGCGGGAGCGATGCCAGGTGAGATACAGCACCAGCGCCATCGCGCAGGCGGCCGTGAGCTCGTAGCCAGTCATCACATTGGCGAACTGGTCGAGTGTCGCGAACTGCAGTCTGAGGCCGGTGATCACCCTGATGGCGCCGAGCAGAATCAGGCAGCCGGTGGCGCCGAGGAATCCGCCGACCACGGGGTAGGGCACATAGCGGATCGCGCGGCCCAACCGCGTCATCCCGAAGCAGCAGAGCGCGATCCCGGTCGCGATGCTCGCAAGGCCGAAGGTGATGACTACGGGCCCGATCACCGGCGCCGATGGATCGATCGCCTCCAGGCGTTCGACCAGCGACGACGCCAGGATGCCCGTCATTGCCGCGGTCGAAGTCTCCGGCGCGGCGATCGCAAACGGGAAAGAACTGCGGAGCGCGATCACGGTGCCGAGAATGGCCGACGAGATGAACGTGGTCGCGACGCCGTAGGACAGGTACGGCGACAGGGGCCCGGTGAAGATCAGGAGCGCATAGGACAAGCCGAAGGTGGCCGTCAGCACGCTGGCGGCAGCGCCGCCGAGAATGTCATTGAGGGTGGTACGAAAATTCGAACTGGTATGAATAGATAAATCAGTCACGTCTCAAATTCCCCGCCGCATGTCGTAGACGACTGCGGCGCGGGCGGAAACAACATTTTTGTGACAGCGTGAAAAGCGTTGTCCGCGGAAGGGAACCGGGTGGGGCTAGCCGGTCGAGCCGCCCTCGAAGGCGCCGTGGCGGCCGGCGCCGGAGGCAAAGCGCGTCGCGCCCAACAGCGTCTCGCCGGAGGCAATTACCTCCAGCCCGCCGCGCATCTCGGCCGCGATCGCCTCTTCCTCCGACAGGTCCCATTGCCGCAGCGCCGACAGCCGGTCGGCGCGCAGGCAAGTCTGCGGAAACCGCGCGATGTCTTTTGCCAGCGCAATCGCGTGCGCGCGGGTCTCACCCTTCGGCACCAGGCGGTTGGCGAGCCCCATGTGCAGCGCCTCCGGCCCACCCACGGGGCGGCCGGTCAGGATCAGGTCGATCGCCTGCGAATGACCGATCAGCCGCGGCAGACGGATGGTACCGAGATCGATCAAGGGCACGCCGAAGCGGCGGCAGAAGATGCCGAAGGTCGCGTCCTCCGCGACCACGCGCAGGTCGGCCCAGAGGGCCAGTTCCATGCCTCCCGCGACCGCAAAGCCCTCGACCGCCGCGACGACAGGCTTTGACAGCCGCAGCCGGCTCGGGCCCATCGGCGCGATCGTATTGTGTCCGCCGACCTCGCGCTTCTTCTCGCGATCACCCTTGGCGACCGCTTTCAGGTCCGCGCCGGCGCAAAAATAGCCGCCGGTGCCGGTGAAGACGGCGACGGAAGCCTCCTTGTCGGCATCGAAGGCGAGAAACGCGTCATACAGCTTTCGCGCGGTCGCGCCGTCGACCGCGTTGCGGCAGTGCGGGCGGTTGATGGAGACGATGGTGACAGGACCATTGCGTTCGACGAGCACGGCATCGGGTTCGGACATCTGGCGCTCTCCCTACGGTGTCTATTCGCCGTCATCGCTTCGCTTCGCTCGCAATGACGGCAGTTATATTTTCAACTCACGTCCCGTCACGCGACGATAAGCTTCAAGATACCGCTTGCTGGTCGCGTCCACCACGCTGTCAGGCAGCGGCGGTGCGGGCGCGTCGCCATTCCAGCGCCCCGCGCGACGTTCGGCGTCGAGATAATCGCGCAACGGCTGCTTATCAAAACTCGGCTGCGGCTGGCCGGGCCTGTAGGCATCGACTGCCCAGAAGCGCGATGAATCCGGCGTCATCACCTCGTCGATCAGGATGATCTGCCCATTTTTGTCGCGGCCGAATTCGAATTTGGTGTCGGCGATGATGATGCCCTGCTCGCGCGTCTTCTTCTCGCCGCGCTCGTAGACCGCGCGCGTCATGCGCTCCAACTGATCTGCGACCTCGCGTCCGACCGCCTCACGCATCCGCGCGATCGTGATGTTCTCGTCATGCCCGGTCTCGGCCTTGGTCGCCGGACTGAAGATCGCGGGTTCCAGCCTGGCGCTCTCGACAAGCTCGGCGGGAAGCTTCTCGCCCGCCAGCGTGCCGCTTGCCGCATATTCCTTCCAGGCCGAACCGGAAATATAGCCGCGGATCACGCATTCGATCGGGAATATGGTGGTGAGCCTGCACAGCATCGCGCGGCCCAAAATGTCGGCGCGATGGTCGTTCAGCGCGGGCACTTCGCGGATGATCTCGTCGGCATTGGCCGAGATCATGTGATGCGGCACCACGCCCTTGAGCTCATTGAACCAGAACGCGCTGATCTGCGTCAGCACCGCACCCTTCATCGGAATCGTTTCGGCCATCACCACGTCGAACGCGCTGATGCGGTCGGTGGTCAGCAACAGCACGCGGTCGTCGCCGACGGCATAGATGTCGCGCACCTTGCCGCGTCCGATCTTCGGCAAGGGTAATTCACTGGCGCGCATCGTGGTCATCGGCAAGGCTTTCGAAGCGACGCCGCCCGCGGGGCGCGCGAGCGGCAAAGAGGGGAGCAGCCGAGATAGCCTACTCCGGCAGCGGAATGAACTCGTGCTCCTGCGGAACCGGCGCAAAGCGTCCGGTTTTCCAGTCCTGTTTGGCCTGCTCGATCCGCTCCTTGCTGGAGGAGACGAAATTCCACCAGATGTGGCGCGGGCCTTCCAGCGCATCGCCGCCCAGGAACATCATCCGTGTCGGCTGGATCGTCTTCACCGTGATGCGGTCGCCGGGCCGGAAGATCAGGAGTTTGGGGCCCTCGTAGCGTTCGCTCGCGATCTTGACCTCGCCGTCGACGAGGTAGATCGCGCGTTCCTCGTGATCGGGATCGAGCGGCACGCTGACGCCGGCTTCCGCCGTCACCTCGGTGTAGAACCAGGGCGAGACCATCGTCACGGGCGAAGAAATGCCGAAAGTAGAGCCCGCGATCACGCGCGCGGTGAAGCCGCGTTCCGAAATCATCGGCAGGTCTCCGGCCGCATAATGCTGGAACGACGGCGCGATCTCCTCCTGGCCGGCCGGCAGCGCGATCCAGCTCTGTAGGCCCAGCATCTTCTGGCCGTTCTGGCGCTGCAGATCCGGCGTGCGCTCGGAATGGGCGATGCCTTTTCCCGCGGTCATCAGGTTCATCGCGCCGGGCGTGATCTCCTGGACGTTGCCCTCGCTGTCGCGATGCATGATGCTGCCGTCGAAGAGATAGGTGACGGTGGCAAGCCCGATATGCGGATGCGGCCGCACGTCCATACCCTTGCCGGACACGTACTGCACCGGGCCGAAATGATCGAAGAAGATGAAGGGCCCGACCATCTGCCGCTTGCCATGCGGCAGCGCGCGGCGCACCGCAAAGCCGTCGCCGAGGTCTCGGGTGCGTGGCACGATGATCAGTTCCAGCGCGTCGCAGGTCCTGGGGTCGCCGAGCACGGGATCTTCGGAAGGTTGCCAGCTCATATGAGCCTCCATTGTTTTGGCCATCGAGCCTAGCAGGAATTGCACAGTGCGTCGTCATGGCATTGGCCGAGATCACGCTGGCCGTCTAGGGTGACGAAAGAATGATCCCACCGCTCAAGAAAGGCGTCACGCTGCCGCAACCGAACTGGCCGGGGATCGAGACCGAGCGTCTGATCCTGCGGCAATGGCGCGCCTCTGACGTCGCGCCCAACACGATGATGCTGTCCGATCCCGGAACCGCGCGCTACATCACCGCCGACGGCAAGCCGATCACCGAGCCGATGAATGGCTGGCGCAATTCCGCGATCATGGCGGGACATTGGGTGCTCAAGGGCATCGGCATGTTCGTGGTGGAGGAGAAAGCGACAGGCAAATTCACCGGGCGCGTCGGCCCGTTCTTTCCGCCTTCCTGGCCCGGCTTCGAGGTCGGCTGGGGTATTGCGAAGGAGTTTCGCGGCAAGGGGTATGCCTTCGAGGCGGCGCGGGCGTCGATCAACTGGTCGTTCGCGACGTTCGAGCTCGACAAGATCATCCATTGCATCGACCGCGAGAATGCCCCTTCGCAGGCAGTGGCGCGACGGCTCGGCGCAACAATCGAAGGCGAGACCGTTCTGCTCGGCCACGCTGCCGACATCTGGGTAACCCATCGCGACCGCTGGGCCGGCTAGTTCACCGAATTTGAACCGGGGTGTGATCTCGATTAGAATCGCTGCCTCAAACGCGATCGGACCGATCGGATGTCGCTTGCTACCATCGAGCTTGCGTTGCGCGCCGCCACCATAGCCTTGCTGCTGGTGCTAGCGGCGTCGCTGTTCCGCGACTTCAGGAGCAGCACGGCGGGGCGGCTCGCGATCGCTTTGGCCATCGGTTCGGCCGCGCACGCCGCGGTTTGCGCCATCGGCGTGCCTTCGGCGATTTCGCCCTCGCACGCGCCGCTGATCGCTTTGTCCACCGGCAACGTCGTGGTGTTCTGGCTGTTTTGCCGCGCGCTGTTCGACGACAGCTTCGCTTTGCGCTGGTGGCACGCCCTGGTCTGGCTCGCGGTCGCCGCGTTCAGCTTTGTCAATTGCTTCTGGATCGCGCCGGCCGGGGATGCGCGTCTCTCCGTCATCGCGATCAACCTGATCGCGCTCGGTTTCATCGGACTTGCGGTCGGACAGACCATTTCCTCGTGGTCGGCCGATCTCGTCGAAGGCCGCCGCCACCTGCGCATCTTCATCGTTGCCGCATCCGCGCTCTATGGCGGCCTCAACGCCGTCCTGCAGTTGCTGTCGTTGCGCGGCGACACCGCTGAAATCGCCAACGCCGCCAATATCGCCGTGCTCACCGGCATCGTCGCCGCGATCAGCTGCGCGATGATGCAGGTCACGGCGCGCGAATTGTTCCCCTCTGCGAACGAGGCGCCCGGGAAGGCTTTGGCCGTTCCGGGAGCGGAGGCGGCCGATCAAAAGCTGGTCGCTGCCCTGATGCGCCTGATGGCCGACGAGCGCATCTATCGCCACGACAACGTCACTATCGGCACGCTCGCGACAAAACTCTCGATCCCCGAATACCGACTGCGACGGCTGATCAACCAGCAACTCGGCTACCGCAATTTCAACGTCTTGCTCAACGAGCACCGGATCGAGGAAGCCAAGGCCGCGCTCGCCGATCCCACGCAGGCCGAGGTGCCCGTCATCACCATTGCGATGGATGCCGGGTTCCAGTCGCTGGGGCCGTTCAACCGCGCTTTCAAGGCTACGACCGGCGTCACCCCGAGCGAATATCGCAAGCTCAAGGCTTCCGCGGCCTGATTCACAAATATCTGTAATATCTCGATATTTTCGAAATCAGCGAGGCCGTTACAGCTTTCGGCCAAGCAGATTTTCGAATCCGGCGAGCGCTTTGGCGCCGCCCGTGGCTTGTAACCGGCGAACGCTTAGCCGGAGCCAACCATGACCCGAAACAAGATGATCCTCGTTCTCGCCGCTTCGACCGCGCTTGTCGCGCTCGCGGCCACCGCCGTTCGCGCCCGCGACGTGCCGAAAGTCGCAACCGGCTTCATGGCCAATGTGCTGTGCTCGGAGACCTTTGTTTCCGGCCTCGATCCCGAAAAGGATTTTGCCGAAACCATTGCGGCGATGCCGGGCGCGGGCCTGATCAGTTGGGGGCTCGACTATCACGTCGACCGTGCGCGCAAGGACGTCACGGTGTCGCTGTTTGGCATTGGCCGCAGCCGCGCGGTCTATCGCGGCGAGCTCGGTTGCTTCCTCGATCACGGCGATGTCACAGCCGACATCGCGCCACCGCCCAGCGACAAACCGCAGGCACCGCTGTTGCCCGAGATCGCCGGCCCGGCGGTCGTTGCGCCGAAGAGCGAGGCGCTGGCGGCCGCGCTCGATCGCGCCTTCGCCGAGCCCGACGCACCGCCGTTCAAGCATACGCGGGCGATCGTGGTGGCGAAGGACGGCCGCGTCATCGCCGAACGCTATGCCGATGGCATCGGCATCGACACGCCGCTGCTCGGTTTCTCCTCGACCAAGTCGGTGATCTCGGCGCTGACGGGCATTCTGGTAAAGCAGGGCAAACTCAAGCTCGAGCAGCCTGCACCGGTCGCTGCGTGGCAGAGCCAAAACGACCGGCGCCGCGCCATCACCGTCGATCAACTCCTGCGCCACACCGCGGGCCTTGCGCTCGGCAGCTCGCTTCAGGCCTCGCTCGGCGCCGCACTCGAGCCGGTCAACCAGATGAAATTCATGGAGACCGACATGGCTTCCTTCGCCGAAACGGCCCGGCTCGAAACAGTGCCAGGCGCCGTGTGGAATTATCACGACGGCAACTATCTCATTCTCTCGAAACTCATCCTAGAGGCCGCCGGCGGCAAGCCCGCTGACTTTCTGCGTTTCGCCCGGCAGGAATTGTTCGGCCCGCTCGGCATGCGCCATGTCACGCTCGAATTCGACGGCGCCGGCACGCCGGAGGGATCGAGCCAGATGCTGGCGTCCGCGCGTGACTGGGCGCGCTTCGGCCAGCTCTATCTCAACGACGGCGTCGTCGGCGGAAAACGCATTCTGCCCGAGGGTTGGGCGAGATACTCGGCTTCGCCGACGCCGAACGCCTTCGTCGGCTATGGCGCGGGGTTCTGGACCAATCTCGGCGACAGCATGGGCGCCCTTTACCGCATCGAAAATGGCTGGCCGCGCGATGCGTTCTTCGCCAAGGGATCGATCGGGCAATATGTGATTGTCATTCCGTCGCAGTATCTGGTGATCGCGCGTTTCGGCCGCACCGTGAACTGGCCGCTCGATGCCGACGGCGTGTCGCGGCTCGTCAGCGACGTCGTCGCTGCAACCGGCGGCAAGGAGCATTTGGCGGGCGGCAACTGACGCGCGTCTTCAGCCTCGTGCGCGGGCAGCCTGCGGCCGCGGCAGGATCTCGCGCAAGGCCTGGATGTTCGGCGAGCTTGCGCCCTTGCGCCAGATCAGCACGGTCTCGGCGCGGTTCTCGCCGGGCGGCAGGCGGTGGACGGCAAGCCGCTTGCTTTCCGGAAAGGTCGTGAGCACGCTTTTCGGTATCAGCGCGATGCCCATGCCGGCGACGACGCAGCCGAGCATCGCGTGATAGGAGCCAAGCTCGACGGTGCGTTCCGGCATCTCGCCGCGCTTGGCGTACCAATCCTCCAGCCGCTTGCGATACGGGCAGCCGTGCTCGAACGCGACCATGGTTTTTGGAAATTGGCCCTTCCTGCCGGGAGCAGGCTGTCCGGCTGCGGAAACGACCACCGGCTCCTCCGCGTAGGCGAACGCCTTGTCGAACGGTTCATCCGCGATCGGCTCGGCAACCAGCGCCGCGTCGAGCTGGCCGGCGAGGATCGCGCTCGCGAGCGTGAAGGGATTGCCGATCCGCAGCTCCAGCGTCACCTCGGGATAGAGCCGGTGATATTCGTTCAGCGCCTTCGGCAGCTTGATCGCCGCGGTGCTTTCCATCGAGCCCAGGCGAAACAGGCCGCGCGGTTTGGGATCGTGGACCGAGGCGCGGGCTTCGTCCGCAAGGGCGAGCAGCCGCTCGGCATAGCCGAGCAGCGCCTGCCCGGCCGGTGCGAGACGCAGCCGCTTGCCTTCGCGGAAGAACAGCGTCGCCTCGAGGTCTTCTTCAAGCTGGCGGATGCGCGTGGTGACGTTGGACTGCACGCGGTTCAAACGTTCCGCTGCGCGTGTAATGCCGCCTTCGCGGACCACGGCGAGGAAGATGCGGAGGTCGGACAGATCCATTTTAGTTCATCTCAGCCGGAGATTGAAAATATCTTAATTATTCATTTTATGGAATGTTTCGCCGGCTGTAAACACCCCGTCGCGCCGTTCGAAGAGAGGCCACGCGCGATGGAGCAAGACCATGCCCGACGATCATTTGGAATTGATCCTCACCTCTGGAAGACGCTCACGCCGGCGCAACAAAGCGCGCTGACGCGGCTGTTCGTTCAGCGCGTACGCGCCGCGCGCAGCCGGGCCATTGGCAAAACCCTGGTGGCGCTGGTGGGCGGAGCGCGGGGGCGGCAGTGCGCGTTCACGCGGCTGCGGCCGTCGGCGCTTCCGCGCGGCGCCGGCAACTGGCCCCGGCCGGCGCCGCGCGGGAAGGATTTTTGAACATGTCGCTTTGGTCCCTCGAATTTCAGCGCGCGAGCGCCTGGCGCCACGTATGGCGCGCGACCCGGGCGATCCGTTCGGCGTGGACGCGCTATTGCCGCCATCAGCGGCTTCGGCGTGATCTCGCGCAACTCGCGACGATGGATGATCTGTCGCTGAGGGATATCGGTATCTCACGCACCGAGATCCGCGCCGCGATCCGGGAAGGGACCGATTTGGGGGCGCGGCGCCGCTAAAATACTTCGCTCAAAAAAATGGAAAACAACATGCCCAAAGCCTATTGGATCGTCCGCGTCTCGGTGCGGGATCATGCGCACTATCCGGAATATCTGGCGGCAGCGCGGCCCGCTTTCGAGAAGTTCGGCGCAAACGTCGTCGTGCGCGGCGGTGCCCATGAAGTCATGGAAGGCAACGCCCGCGACCGCAATGTGGTCGTCGAGTTCGCCGATCGCAACACGGCCAAGGCCTGCTACGACAGCCCAGAATACAGCGCGGCGAAAATCATCCGTCAGAAGTATGCCGACGTCGATTTCATCATCATCGACGGCGCGGCCTGATCGGTCTCCTTATTGTCGTCCGAGCTGCGTCGCCTGCTCGACGCGGTCGAAACGTTCGAGCGAAAGGATCGCGTCCGCGAGTTGATCGGCGCGTCCGTTCAGGACCGGGCGCGCCAGTGTCAGGAATTTCTGCTGCATGGCTGCCGCATCAGGGAACGAAGTGGGCTCGCCGGAGGGATCGGCGAACAGCCGCTCATGCACGCCGTCCTCGGTCGTGATCGAGACGCGCGCGCCGAAGGGATGGCTGCGGCCGATTTCGAGCCGGTCGTCCTGCACCACGTCGAACTTGTCGGCGAGCGCATCGACGGCCTTGTCGCCGAGCCGCTCGTAATCGTCCCAGCCAAAGCTGCCCTGGTCGAGCGCGACCGCGCCGGTGAAGAACATCGAGAACTGCCCCCCGACGATCGAAGTCGGATGCCGCTTGGTCGGCGCGTCGCCGGTCAGCGTGATGCCGTTGCGATGCAGGCCGACCTCGACGCGCTTGACCTGGTCCGGCGTCAGGTTGTGCTCGCGCCGCATGGCGATGATCGCATCGAGCGCGGCATGGGTGTAGCGGCAGCTCGGATAAGGTTTGACGCCGATCTTCATGGTCTCATAGGTCGAGCCGAGACCGGCAACGGCCTTGTCCGGATGCGGGTTGTCGCTGTAGCCGACCAGCAAGCCGTGCTTGCCCTCGACCGACTCGGTCGAACCGACGAAATTGTTGCGCGCCAAGGTCGCTGCGATCACACCGTTCATGGCGGCGGCGCCGACCTGGTAGCGCTTGTTCCAGGCGCCATTGACCAGGAATTGCAACGAGCCCGCGGCCTGGCTGCCCGAGACGCCGAACGCTGAGACGATTTGCTGCTGTGACAGGCCGAACAGCTTTGCGGCGGCCGCTGCCGCGCCATAGGTGCCTGCGGTGGCGGTCGGGTGGAAACCGCGCGCATAATGCGAGGTCGGGTCGAGCGCATTGCCGAGCCGGCAGCAGACCTCATAGCCCGCGACAATCGCGGTCAGCACATCGCGTCCGGAGGCGCCGACCATTTCGCCGACCGCAAACGCGGCCGGAACGACGGGAGCGCTTGCGTGCAACGACGAGTCCGCATGGGTGTCATCGAAGTCGAGGGAATGGCCGAGCGCGCCGTTGAGCAGGGCTGCGACCGCCGGCGTCCAGGTCTTGGTGTCGCCGAACACGGTGGATTCGCCCTTGCCGTCGAGCGCCAGCGCTTCCAGCATCTTCAGGAGCGACGGCGTCGATTCCGCATCGCGCCGGGCGCGGATCGCGCTGCCGAGGAAGTCGAGCGTCAGCACCTTGGCGCGCTCCAATACCTCCGGCGGAATGTCCTCGAACTTCAGCTCAGCGACATAGCCTGCGAGCGTTTCGGTTTCATGCGCCATGGCGTTGCCTCGCGTGTTCTTGCGGTAGGGCATTTTGGTACGGCTGCTGCCGTGCGGCGTCAATGTCCGTTACGGCGCATCAGGCAGCCGCACAGCGAGCGGATGGGGCTGCGGGAGGAAAACAACAGGTTAGTGGCCAATGTCATCGGGTCGTTTCGGCTACTTGACGGAGCAAGCTACGCGCGATTACGCGCTGAAACGGCAGGATCACGGTGAGATAGGCCCGGCCGAGCCGATTGTGGGTCAGTACCAGCGTCGTCGACGTAACTTCCTGGCCGTCTCCCGCGGGAGCAACGTCGACCACCACGCGAAAATCCAGATGGGAGTCGTTAAACCCCGCGACCAGCCGTTCCGGCGTCTCGCTCACGACCGGAAATAATCCGATGATGCCGCCGGGTGCAGGCGAACCTTCACCGGACGTTTTCAGTCCGAACGGCGCGACCATCAGATTGCGCAATCTCAAAAGTGCGTCAACCCAGCCGGGAGTGCGCGCCATCATCCTGATCGCGGCCTGCCGGGCGTCCAGGGACTTTCCCCCGACGGCGACACGATACGCATCGACGAACTGCGCGCCGGGGAGCATTTCGTTCGGATCGACGCTGGGGGCAACTTCCTGGACCGTCATGCACGTACCAATCTCTTCGCCAGCCGCCGAAATCGCAATACCAGAAGCATGGCATAGACCAACGTGCCGAGTGACAGCCCGACCCAGACGCCGGTCGCGCCGAGCGGCGTGAGGAAGGCGAGCACATAGGCCGCGCAGAAGCCGATCACCCAATAGCTGACCGCGGCGAACAGGAGCGGCACGCGGGTGTCGTTCATGCCGCGCAGCGCACCGGCCGCAACGGTCTGCAGCCCATCGGTGATGAAAAACGTCGCGCCGACCATGAGCAGCTCCGCAGCAAGCTCGACCGTGGCGTCGATATTCGCGAGATTTGCACCCAGGAACAGCTGCGCGATCGAAAAGCGCGTCACGATCACGGCGGCCGTGAGCACGATGCCAAAGGCGATGCCGACCCACATCGCGACCAGGCCGGCGCGCCTGACGCCGGCGGCATCATTGGCGCCGATCGCGTGCCCGACCCGCACGGTGGCGGCCATGCTGATGCCGTAGGGGATCATGAACAGGATGGCGGTGACCTGCAGCGCGATCTGATGCGCGGCGAGCGCCGTGGTCGAGATCATGCCCATCAGGAGCGCGGCCGACGAGAATAGTCCGTATTCCAGCAGGAAGGCGATCGAGATCGGCGCGCCGATGACGACAAGCTGGCGCATCAGCGCCCAGTCGATGCGCCACAGCCGCGCCAGCACGTGATAGTGCTTGAACGGTTCGCGCTGCGTGGCAAACCACAGGCCCGCGAGGAAGGTGCAGCCATTGACGGTGGCACTGGCAAGCCCCACGCCGAACAGTCCGAGGCGCGGCAGGCCGAGCTCGCCATAGAGCAAGAGATAAACCAGCAGCGCGTTGAGCGGGATTGCCGCCAGTGTGATCCAGAAGATCGGCTGCGGCCGGTTCACCGCGCCCATGAAGCCGCGGACGGCGATGAACCACAGCGCCGGCGCCACGCCCCAGACCAGGCCGAAGAGATATTGCTGCGCGAGCCGCGCCGGCTCGTCGGCCTGGCCGAGCGCGCGCAGGATCTGCTCGCCGCGCAGCGGGAACACCATGATCGGCAGCGAGATCAGCAGCGCAGCCCACAGGCCAGCACGCAGCGAACGCCGCACCCCGCGCGGATCGCCCGCGCCAAAGGCCTGCGCGGCCAGCGGCGCCACCGCCGACATCAGCCCCATGCCGACGGTGAAAGCGACGAAATAGATCGTGCCGGCGAGCGCCGCGGCGGCCACCGCCGCGTCGCCGAGCCGGCCGATGAAGGCGAGATCGGTCGTCATCATCGCGATCTGCCCAAGCTGCGTCGCCGCCATCGGCGCAGCGAGCTTCAGCGTCTCGGCGAGCTCCGCGGCGAGGTGGCCGCCGGCGGATACCGCGGCGAGGCGAGTACGCTCGATCTGGTCTGAGGTGGTCATGGGGCGACAATAGCACTGCGCATGGCGGAACGATGGTCGGGGAGGGGTCAGTAGCCCGCATGAGCGCAGGGAAATGCGGGGATCTGTTTCCTGGGGATGCTTCGCTCACCCGGGCTACCCACCGTATCGAACGTGGCTAGATCAAAACGCCTCAGCGCTCCCGTTCCGGCACGCGACGAATCTTGGCGCCGAGCGCGTTCAGCCGCTCCTCGATGCGCTCATAGCCGCGCTCGATCTGGTCGGCATTGTTGATGGTCGAGGTGCCCTCGGCGCAGACCGCGGCCAGCAGCATCGCCATGCCGGCGCGGATATCGGGCGAGATCATCGAGGCGCCGCGGAGCCGGCTGGGGCCCGCGACAATTGCGCGGTGCGGGTCGCACAGCACGATGCGCGCGCCCATCGCAATCAGCTTGTCGACGAAGAACATCCTGGATTCGAACATCTTCTCGAACATCAGGATGACGCCCTCACACTGGCTCGCGGTCACGATCGCAATCGACATCAGGTCGGCCGGGAAGGCCGGCCAGGGCTGGTCTTCCAGCTTCGGCACATGGCCGCCGAAATCGTCCTTGATCTTCAGGGTCTGATCCGAGGGCACGATCAGGTCGTCGCCGGCGATTTCGCAGGCGATGCCGAGCCGCTCAAAGCCCATCAGGATCGAGCGCAGATGCCCGACGCCGGCGCGCACAATACGAAGCGGCGAGCGCGTCACGGCAGCAAGCCCGATCAGCGAGCCGACCTCGATATGATCGGGCTGGATCGAGTAGCTCGCTTGTCCCAGCGTCGCCGCGTCGTGCACCACCAAAGTGTTGGTGCCGATGCCCTCGATATTGGCGCCGAGCGCGACCAGGAAATGCGCGAGATCCTGCACATGCGGCTCGGAGGCGGCATTGCGCAGATAGGTGGTGCCTTTGGCGGCGACCGCCGCGACCAGGGCGTTTTCGGTCGCGGTGACGCTGGGCTCATCGAGGAACACGTCGGCGCCGTGCAGCTCCTTGCAGCGGAATACGAGCTTGTCCGTGGACGTGACGCTGGCGCCCAGCTGCTCAAAGGCGAGAAAATGCGTGTCGAGCCGGCGGCGGCCGATCACGTCGCCGCCCGGCGGCGGCAGCGCCACCTCGCCGCATCGGGCGAGCAGGGGCCCTGCAAGCAGGATCGAGGCCCGAATGCGCGCGCAAAGATCTCGATCGAGATCGGCGGCGCGTATGTCTTTCGCGTGGATCGCAAGCCGGTTGCGGCCGCGCCATTCGGCGGAAGCGCCGACCGAGCGGATCAGCTCGACCAGCGTCTCGGTGTCGCGGATGCGCGGCACGTTGTCGAGGGTGACGGGGTGTTCGGTCAGCAGCGCGGCCGCGATGATCGGCAGCGCCGAATTCTTGTTGCCGGACGGCTCGATGGCGCCACTGAGCCGGTGGCCGCCCTCAACGATGTATTGAATGGGCGGCACGATACTCTCCGACTTTTACACGTCGACGTTGGCGCTGAGCGAGTTGTCCTGGATGAATTCGCGGCGCGGCTCGACCAGGTCGCCCATCAGCTTGGTGAAGATGTCGTCGGCCTCGTCGACCTCCTTGACCTTCACCTGCAACAGCGAGCGCGCCTCGACGTCCAGCGTGGTCTCCCAGAGCTGGCTCGGGTTCATCTCGCCGAGACCTTTGTAGCGCTGCAGGGTGAGACCCTTGCGGCCGGTCTCGGTCACCGCCTCGAACAGGTCGACGGGGCCGTGGATCGGCGTCTCCGACTCCTTTCGCCGCAGCACGCCCGGTCGCGCGTAAGCTTCCTGCAGCTTCGCGGCGTAATCGTCGAGCTTGCGCGCGTCGGCCGAGCCGAGCAGCGCGTGGTCGAGGATCGCGGCATCCTTGACGCCGCGCACGGTGCGCTCGAACAGGAAGCCTTCGCCCTCGGTGAATTTTCCGATCCAGCCGCGCTCGACTTCGTCCGCCAGCGCATCGAGGCGCCGCGCAATATAAGCGGCCGCTTCGGCCGCCTTCTCGGGATCACCGAAAATCTCCTGCCGCAGCACGCCCGCGATCGCGGCCTGCTCGACCACGGTGCGGTTGTAGCGGCTGTGCAGATTGCGCAGAACGGCGCGGATGGTCCGGGCATCCTCGACCAGCGAGAGCAGGTCGCGTCCGGCGCGGTCGGCGCCGGAAGCCGGCTTGAACACGCAGTCGTCGAGGCCGACCCCGATCAGATAATCCTCCAGCGCGCGCTCGTCCTTGAGATACTGCTCGGACTTGCCGCGCGAAACCTTATAAAGCGGCGGCTGGGCGATATAGAGATGGCCGCGATCGATGAGGTCGCGCATCTGCCGATAGAAGAAGGTGAGCAGCAGCGTGCGGATGTGGGCGCCGTCGACGTCGGCGTCGGTCATCACGATGATCTTGTGATAGCGCAGCTTGTCGACCGAGAAATCGTCGCTGATGCCGGTGCCGAGCGCGGTGATCAGCGTGCCGATCTGCTCGCTGGAGAGCATCTTGTCGGTGCGGACGCGCTCGACGTTGAGGATTTTTCCGCGCAACGGGAGTACAGCCTGGAATTCGCGGTTGCGGCCCTGCTTGGCGCTGCCGCCGGCCGAGTCGCCCTCGACGATGAAGAGCTCGGATTTTGCGGGATCCTTTTCCTGGCAGTCCGCGAGCTTGCCCGGCAGCGAGGAGACGCTGAGGGGATTCTTGCGCGTCAGCTCGCGCGCTTTTCGCGCAGCTTCGCGGGCGGCCGCGGCCTGGATCACCTTGCCGACGATCACCTTGGCTTCGGACGGATGTTCCTCGAACCAGGCCTGCAGCGCCTCGTTGATGACGTTCTCGACTACCGGTCGGACTTCGGAGGAGACCAGCTTGTCTTTCGTCTGGGACGAGAACTTCGGGTCCGGCACCTTCACCGACAGCACCGCGGTGAGACCTTCGCGGCAATCATCGCCGGTGAGAGCGATCTTCTCCTTTTTCGCGTTGGTCTCGGCATAGCCGTTGACCTGGCGGGTCAGCGCGCCGCGGAAGCCGGCGAGATGGGTGCCGCCGTCGCGCTGCGGGATGTTGTTGGTGAAGCACAGCACATTCTCGTGGTAGCTGTCGTTCCACCACAGTGCCGCCTCGACACCGATGCCGTTGGCTTCCGAACGCACCATGATGGGCGCGGGCACGATCGCCTTCTTGTTGCGGTCGAGATATTTGACGAACTCCTCGACGCCGCCGGAATAGTGCATCTCCTCGCGCTTCTCGACCGCGTGGCGTATGTCCGAGAGCACGATGTTGACGCCGGAATTGAGGAAGGCGAGCTCGCGCAGGCGATGCTCCAGCGTCGCGAAATCCCATTCGATGTTCTTGAAGGTTTCGGGCGAGGCCAGGAACGTCACTTCCGTGCCGCGCTTGCCTGGCGCCTCGCCGACCACTTTCAAGGGTGCCACGGCATCGCCATGGGCGAACTCGATGTAATGCTCCTTGCCGTCGCGCCAGATGCGCAAGCCGAGCTTGCTGGAGAGCGCGTTGACGACGGAGACGCCGACGCCATGCAGGCCGCCGGAAACCTTGTAGGAGTTCTGGTCAAATTTGCCGCCGGCATGGAGCTGGGTCATGATGACCTCGGCCGCAGAGATGCCTTCGCCCTTGTGAATGTCGACGGGAATGCCGCGGCCGTCGTCGCGCACCGTTACCGAGTTGTCGGCGTTGAGCACGACCTCGACCCTAGTCGCGTAGCCCGCGAGCGCCTCGTCGATGGCGTTGTCGACGACCTCATAGACCATGTGATGCAGGCCGGAACCGTCATCGGTGTCGCCGATATACATGCCCGGCCGCTTGCGGACGGCATCAAGGCCTTTGAGAACCCGGATCGATTCCGCGTCGTAGTCGCTTGCCATGGAATGCTCAGTGTCGGCGATGGTTTGCCGGGCGGGTTCAGTCATGTGAGGCCTTTGAGGATGTCCCGAATCAGCTGCGCAATACCAGGCGCTGAGCGGCTTATTTGTGCCACGAAAACAAGGGCGCGCCTAGCGCAAAGTCGCTCCCCATAAACTCCTGAATAAATGGGATTTTTTAACGTTTTTTCAAGGCGCCGGAAGGGTGATTCGAAGCCTGTGAAAAAGCGCGATTCGGGGCCTCGTTTTTGAACCCTTGAACGCCCTTTTTTGCCCTCGGCGCATTCCTTCGCGGCGACATGGCGGACCTGCTAAAGGGAGGGCGAGCTTCTCACGCCCGCGACGGACCCGCCGATGTCATCCCTGCCTTCTGATCGCTATCGGAGCGATGTCGACGGACTCCGCGCCGTCGCGGTCATGCTGGTGGTGAATTTCCACGGCTTCCCCGACGCCATGCCGGGCGGCTTCATCGGTGTCGACATCTTCTTCGTGATCTCCGGGTTCCTGATTACCAGCATCATCGCGCGGGAACTGAGTGCGGACCGTTTCAGCCTGATCACCTTCTACAACCGCCGGGTGAGACGGATCTTTCCGGCGCTGATTGTCGTGCTCTGCACGGTGCTGGTGCTGGGCTGGCTCTGGATGCTGCCCGCGCCCTATGCGGCGCTGTCACGCGATGTCGCGGCCAGCGCGGCGTTTGCGGCCAATATCGCGCTGCTGCTGCAATCCGGCTATTTCGACATCGAATCCGCCAAAAAGCCGCTGCTGCATCTGTGGTCGCTCGGCATCGAGGAGCAGTTTTACCTGTTCTGGCCGCTGATCCTGATGCTGGCGGCGCGGCTGCGCTGGCGTTTGCTCTGGGTAGCCGCTGCGATCGGGGCCGCGTCCTTTCTGCTCAATGTCGCGCTGATCCGCTCCGACCCGGTCGCGACCTTCTATCTGCCATTTACCCGCGCCTGGGAATTGCTCGCGGGCGCGGCGCTCGCTTGCGGCTGGAGCCGAATCGACCAAGGCGAGACCGCGAGTAACCGCCGCGCCGTCGTCGGCCTCGTGCTGATCGCGATCGCGCTGGCTACGCTGAACGTGCATCGCGCCTTTCCCGGCTGGTGGGCGCTGTTGCCGGTCGCGGGCAGCGCGCTGCTGTTGTCGGCGCCGGCGGCATGGATCGACCGGGCGGTGTTGAGCTGGCCGCCGATGGTGTGGATCGGCCTGATCAGCTATCCGCTCTATCTCTGGCACTGGCCGCTGCTCGTGATGTTCGCCATCATCAAGTTCGAGCCGCTAACGCTGATCGATCGCGAACTGATCCTGCTCTTAAGCGCGCTGCTCGCCTGGGGCACCTACTGGTTCATCGAACGGCCGTTCCGCTTTGGCCGCCCGGTTCCGCTCAAGGCCGCGTCGCTTGCGGGTGCGATGGCGCTCGTGGCGATCGCCGGTGTCGTGGTCTTTCAAGCGCGGGGCTTCGATCTCCGCCTGCCGCCGGAGATCCGTGCCATGGCCGACGTGCCGGTGCAGACGGCCAAATGGCGCGTGCACCAATGCCTACTGGATCTCAGCCATGAGACGTCGTTTGCCGATGATTGCGCCGACCGCGATCGCCGGCCGCTGGTCTTTGTCTGGGGCGATTCGACCGCGGGCGCCCTGATGCCGGGGCTGCGCAAGGCGCAGGAGGCGCGAGGCTTCGGCATCGCACAGTTCACGGCGAGTTCCTGCGTTCCGATCATCAATGCCGAGATTCTCGCGGCACCCGGCTGCCGCGCCAACAATGACCGCGTGCTGGCGATAGCGGCAACGCTCCAGCCCGACATCGTGCTGCTGCACGGGACCTGGGAAAAGGACTTTGATCACGCGGCGGAGACCGTCGCCGCCCTGAAGCGAGAGACCCGCGCGCGGGTGGTCGTACTCGGCCCGGTGCCGTTTTGGAAGCGCGGCCTGCCCAACGAGGTGCTGCGGTACTGGCTGTTGCATCACAGCCTGGTTCCGCCGCGTTCGCACGAGGCCGAGGCGGAACGCGACGTCGACAATCGGCTGCGCGCGGCAGTAGTGTCGGCCGGCGCGGAATTTGTCTCCGCCCGGGACGCACTGTGCAACGCTGAGGGCTGCTTGGCGCGGCTCGGTGACCATTCGCGCGATATCACCGCCAGCGATCAGGGACACTTGACGGAGATGGCCTCGGAGTTCCTGATCGCGTCGATCATTGACAAAGTGCTGGCAACGCCGGCGCCGCGCGCCGCGAACGAATAGATTTAGGTTCGCCGCGTCACACGGCCGTTCTCGACATCAAAGATATCGCCGGATGAACCGAGCTCGGCGAACGCCGCGGGGTCCGCGCCGGTCAGCCAGACCTGCGCGCCTAGTTTGGCGAGCTCCACAAACAGCGCGGTGCGGCGGCCGGGATCGAGATGCGCCACGACCTCGTCGAGCAGCAAAAGTGGCGCGATGCCGGTGGTCTCCGCGACCAGTGCGGCATGCGCCAGCACCAGCCCGATCAGAAGCGCCTTCTGCTCGCCAGTGGATGCGTCCTTTGCCGGCATGCTTTTCGGCGCGTAGACGACATGCAGATCGGTGAGATGCGGGCCGTCGAGGGTGCGCCCGGCCGCCGCATCGCGCACGCGGTTGTCGCGCAGGATCTTTCGGTAGCGGTCTTCCACCGCGAGCGCGGGCTCGGACAGCAGCGCGTTCTCCATCCAGCCGTCGAGCGCGATCTGCGCCGACGGAAAGGCGGAAGCTTGCCCTCGCATGCGCAGCATCGCGGCGAGCTTGACCGCGGTCTGGCCGCGCATCGCTGCGACGGCCACGGCGAGCTCGGCGGTCTCGCGCTCGATCGCGTCGCACCAATGGTCGTCGAAATTGCGCACCTCGAGCAGCCGGTTGCGCGAGCGCAGCGACCGCTCCAGCGCCGAGACGCGGCTTGAATGCTCGCTGTCGATCGCCAGCACCAGGCGGTCGAAGAAGCGCCGGCGCTCGGAGGCCGCGCCCATGAAGAGGCCGTCCATCGCCGGCGTCAGCCACACCATGCGCAAATGATCGCCGAAGGCCGTGGCCGAACCCACATTCTCGCGATCGATGCGGCAGCGGCGGCTGCCAGAGGCTTCGCCGCGTGGCGCCTCGATGCCGGTGCCGAGCGTGGCAAGCCCCAGCGCGCCCTCGACTTCGGCGGAGACCGCCCAGGAGCCGTCGCCCTGGTTGTCGGCGACATCTTCCAGCGTGGCGCGGCGCAGGCCGCGGCCGGGCGACAGGAAGGAGATCGCTTCCAGGCAATTGGTCTTGCCCGCACCGTTCGGACCGACCAGCGCAACCATGTCGCGGCTCGCATTGAGGCTCGCCCCGCGATAATTGCGGAAATGCGTCAACGTCAGGCGATGAATGCGGGAAGGGGTCATATCGAAACTATCTCATCGTCATGCCCGGCCTCTACCGGGCATCCACGTCCTTCCCGGCTCCAAGACGTGGATGGCCGGGACGTAGGCGAGCGTAAGCGACGCCGTCCTTCGGACGGCTATGCCCGGCCATGACGAAATCCAGTGATTGCGCACCCAAATCGTAAGCGGGTTCACACCCGCATCGGCATCAGCACATAGAGCGCGGTCTTGTTGTCCTTGTCCTGCACCAGCGTCGGCGAGCCGGGATCGGCGAGTTTGAGCACCGCGACCTCGCCTTCGATCTGGGCGGCGATGTCGAGCAGGTAGCGCGAGTTGAAGCCGATATCGAGCGGGTCGGAGGCGTATTCGACCTCGAGCTCTTCGGTGGCGCTGCCGGAATCCGGATTGGTGACGGACAGCACGAGCTTGCCGGCGGACAGCGCGAGCTTCACCGCACGGCCGCGCTCGCTGGAGATGGTCGAGACGCGGTCAACCGCGTTGGCGAAATCGGCGCGGTCGACGATCAGTTCCTTGTCGTTGTTCTGCGGGATGACGCGGCCGTAGTCGGGGAAGGTGCCGTCGATCAGCTTTGAGGTCAGCACCACATTGCCGAGCGTGAAGCGGATCTTCCCCTGCGACAACTCGATGGCGACTTCGGCCTCATTGTCCTCGATCAGGCGCTGCACCTCGCCAACGGTCTTGCGCGGCACGATCACGCCGGGCATGCCGATCGCGCCCTTCGGCAGCACGAGATCGATCTGCGCCAGGCGATGGCCGTCGGTGGCAACGCCGCGCAGCGTGGCGGCCTTGGCGCTGCCGGCAGAGTGCAGATAGATGCCGTTGAGGTAGTAGCGCGTCTCTTCGGTCGAGATCGCAAACTGGGTGCGGTCGATCAGCCGTTTGACGTCGGCGGCCGGCAGCGAAAAGGAGTGGGTCATGTCGCCGGCGGCGAGATCCGGGAAGTCGCTCTCCGGCAGCGTCTGCAGCGTGAAACGCGAACGTCCGGCGCGGATCGCCATCACCGAGCGATCGCCGTCGCCTTCCAGCACGATCTGCGAGCCGTCGGGCAGCTTGCGCACGATGTCGTAGAACATGTGCGCCGGCACGGTGGTCGAGCCGCCGGTCGCGGTTTCGGCGGCCAGCGTTTCCGTCACCTCGAGATCGAGGTCGGTTGCCTTCAGCGACAATTGCGCGTTCTCGGCGCGCAGCAGCACGTTGCCGAGGATCGGGATGGTGTTGCGGCGCTCGACCACGCGATGGACGTGGCCCAGCGACTTCAGGAGTTGCGCGCGTTCGACGGTGACCTTCATAGCTATTTCCGCCCGATCCAACAGAGCATGTCGTGGGAATGCCGGGCGGGTGGGCCACGGCCGATGACACCCGGTAACCCCTTAAGGGGGCGTTCGGGGGGCGTAAAGTGGCGCGGATGGGATGCTAATTCAAGGGATTGGAGGCGCGATTCCCACGTTTTGGACGGAGGTTTCGGCCCCTCCCCGTGGGGGAGGGGCTCGCATGTTCCGGGCGGAGAAAGCCCTCATTCCTGAAGCTGGCGCTTCAGCGACTCCACTTCTTCGGAGAGTGCGGTGTCCCTGGCCACCAGGGCCTCGATCTTTCGCACGGCGTGCAGCACCGTGGTGTGGTCACGCCCGCCGAAGCGGCGGCCGATCTCGGGCAAAGAGCGCAGCGTCAGCGTCTTCGCCAGATACATCGCGACCTGCCGCGGCCGTACCACGTTGGCGGTCCGGCGCGAGGACAACAGGTCGGAGCGGCTGACATTATATTGCCGCGCCACCACACGCTGGATGTCCTCGATCTTGATCCGCTTCGGCTCCTGCGGGCGGATCAGGTCGCGCACCTCGCGCTCGGCCATTTCCAGCGTCACCGGCTGGTTGTTCAGTTTCGAATGAGCGAGAAGCCGATTGATCGCGCCTTCGAGGTCGCGGCCATTGTGGGTGATGGTGCGCGCGAGATAATCGAGCACCTGCTCCGGCACGTCGAAGCTTGCATGATGCGCGCGGGCTGCAGCGACGCGCGACTTCAAAATGCCGAGCCTGAGCTCTTCGCCGAGCGAGCCCATCTCGACCACGAGGCCGCCCGCGAGCCGCGACCGCACGCGGTCGTCGAGGCTTTCCAGATCGGACGGCGGACGGTCGGCCGCGATCACGACCTGACGGCCGGCATCGATCAGCGCGTTAAGCGTGTGGCAGAACTCGGCCTGCGTCGACTTGCCCTGCAGGAACTGCAGGTCGTCGATCACCAGCACGTCGATGCCGCGCAGCGCTTCCTTGAAGGCCAGCGCGGTCTGCGTCTTCAGCGCCGCGACAAAGCCGTACATGAATTTCTCCGCGGTGAGATACAGCACCTTGCGCTCGCCCGCCGCGTTGCCGGCCCAGGTCACGGCCTGCAGCAGATGGGTTTTGCCGAGGCCCACGCCCGCATGGATATAGAGCGGATTGAACATCACGGGATCGCCGCGGCGTCCTTCCGCGACTTGCCGCGCGGCCGCATGCGCCAGCGTGTTGGAGCGGCCGACGACAAAGCTCGCGAAGGTCAGGCGCGGATCGAGCGGCGAGCCGCCGAGTGCATCATGGTTGGCGGAGACCGGCGCGGACGCGGTCGAGCGCAGCTCGAGCGTCGGGCGGCCGTCGCGTGGCTCGATGCGGCGCGTTTCGAGCGGTGGGGCCTCCTTCACGGGGGTGACCGCGCGCATCGCCGTGCGCACGGTGAGATCGACCCGGTGCACTTCCGGCATCTCGGCCTGCCAGCACGAGAGCACGCGCTCGGCATAATGCGCCTGGATCCAGCTCTTCAGAAAACGCGTCGGCACCGACAGATGCACGCTCTCATCCTGCACGGCTTCGAGGTCCATGCGCGCAAACCAGCTGGTATAGACGTCTTCCCCAACACTCGACCGCAAACGACCTTTGACGCGCGACCAGCGATCTTGTTCCGAATTTGTCATTGCCTTGAACTTTTCCAAATTGAAATGAGCTTTATGACGAAACGCCGTGCAGGGTTCCTGCCGCGGCGCGACCTCAAGCGAGTGTTCTGTCACCAGGCATGGCTTTCCCGCACGGCGCGAACGCCGCCGCGAGCATCAATGATGTCTGGATCAGAAAGTTTGCCCGCGAGGTCAGCGAGTACTCAGGGGAATATCGGGGGACCGTTCTGAGGGCTGCAGGCTGCCGTCGCCGAAATTGGTGTGGCTCGAAATGGCTAGTCGATCAATTACAGTGATGCATTCGTAAAACATTGCACGCCTCCCCGTCCTCACCGAAATTGCTCCCGGCAAGTTGTCCTCTCCAAGTCTGTTCCAAGGTCAGCGACGCCCGAACAACGCTGTTCAGCCGCTACGCCGTTTGTCCAACCCGTTCACAACTACCCGCTCGGCCGGGCCGGCTTTCGCCGCTGCTGTCGGCTAACAGGTGCCTATTTCCCTAGTTCGAAGCGAACGAGACTTTTAGGCCTCGCCTGAGAAATTTTGACACAGCTTTTCGTTACCCATATTGCTACAGGTCACGATCCGACAATCGCTTGGAAAGTCCCGCCAACGCGCACACCGCCGCCGATTTGCACGTCCGCCCCGTTTCTAAAACCGCGCTGGTCTCAAGATCGTGGGCGCCGCGAGTGTTTTAAGAAATACACGATGCTGAATTTCTCGCAATCGCTTTGATTGGCCCCCCCGGCGAGTCTCCGTCACTGTGGCTGCGCTGCAATTGCACGATCCGAAAGCAACAGTTTGAATCACCGCATGGAATCGCGGGTGTCACAAATCTCACCGCAGTCGAAAAAATTCTTCATAAAATATTTACGTTGGGTTGGTGAACGGACGTTTTTCCAAACGCTTGACCCCACTATGTGGATAAGTAATTAGCGAGACGAAGTTTTTCGGGATTCCTTTTTGAGGGTAACCCCCACGCTTCGAGCTGTGACAGGTCAGGCGCTATTCCATTTTGCAGCGTGGCACAGCGCTTTCTTTGAACGAATGAACGGTGTTTCAGGTGCGGCAAAATTGCACCTGTAGAAATACGGGTACTGAAATCCGCGCCGTGCAAAAATTCCAAGCGCGCGAAAAATTGTATGCGGCCTATTTCAGATCGCAAGATGACGGCGAGCAATTATGACGGAAAAATAAAAAGCCCGGCCGAAGGCCGGGCTTGGATAATGCATGGCGGTTCGCTTCGCCTGGTCGCGAAGCTCCCCTCTTCAGATCGCTTGTCAGGTTACTTGGCGAGCTTCGCGATCTGGTGCGAGAGGCGGGACACTTTGCGGCTCGCATTGTTCTTGTGAACGATGTTGCGTTGCGCTGCGCGCATCAATTCCGGCTCGGCCCGCACCATCGCCTTCACGGCCGCGTCGCGGTCACCGCGCTTGATCGCTTCCTCGACGTTGCGGACGGCGCCGCGCATCTCGGTGCGGCGCGACTTGTTGATCACGGTGCGGCGGGCAATCTTGCGCGTCGCTTTCTTGGCGGAAGTCGTATTGGCCATCTTTTCAAATCCTTCGGCGGTAACCGCTCGTATGTTCAGTCGCGGATAAGCGCGCCGGCCGCTGCTCTTTGAGTGAGCGATCGTGCTCTCGCACGTGATCGACGCTGCTGGTTGTTCGGAACGTCTTTGAGCGGCGGTGGTGAGGCAAGCAATCGCTCAACAGGCCGGCCATGCTCAAAGAAACGCGGCGGCGGGATTGCGCCCGCCGCCATTGGCGCCCTTATAGAGGCAGGGTTTTGCAGCGTCAACGCTTTGAGTGGCGCCGGAGGGGGCCGAAACCCTGCTGTAATTGTTCCGTAAGGTACTGATGAGGTTGAATTTCCCCCACCGGCCCGGTAAGGGCATGGGCGGGCGAGACGGAGTGGGTGGCATATGATCCGCGGTTTTTTCCGGCTGGTAGGGCTGTTGCTGCTCGCCGGCGGATTCATCTTCATGGTCTATGACGGGGCGCGCTGGGTCGCCGACCAGAGCCTGCGTTTCACCCAGTTCGGCCAGTTCTGGAACGACATGAATCAATCGAGCCAGCAGGTGTTCCGCGCCTGGGTCGAGGGTAAGGTGCCCTGGCTCTGGACCAGCGTGATCAAGGTGGTGCTCGAGCAACCGGTCTTTGCCGTGCTCGGCGTGCTCGGGATCCTGCTCATGATCCTGTTCCGGCCGCGAAAGCCGCTGATCGGCTATTCGCGGGACTGAACTTGGCCGCGTAATGGGCTGCGCTTCGGCACGTAAAGACCTATATAAAGGCGGCTCCCGGTTGGAAGCGCCCCTTGCTCCCGCCGGTATCCCGCCCGGAGAAAATCCATGCTGTTCATGCGCAAGACCACCGCACTGCCCAGTGCCGCCGAGGCGCTGCCCGGCCGTGCGCAAGCTATCCCGACTGCAACGACTCACTTCGTCAAGGGCCACAAGCTCAAGCCGCCTTACCCCGAAGGCCTCGAACAGGCCGTGTTCGGGCTCGGCTGTTTTTGGGGCGCGGAGCGCAAGTTCTGGGAACTCGGGGATGGTGTCTACGTCACGGCGGTCGGCTATGCCGGCGGCCACACGTCGAACCCGACCTATGAAGAGGTTTGTTCGGGCCGCACCGGCCACACCGAAGTGGTACTGGTCGTGTTCGATCCGAAGAAGGTCTCCTACGATCGGCTGTTGAAGGCGTTCTGGGAGAACCACAACCCGACCCAGGGCATGCGCCAGGGCAATGATGTCGGTACCCAGTACCGCAGTGCGATCTACACTTTCAATGACGCGCAGCGCAAAGCGGCCGACGCGTCGAAGGCGGCCTATCAAAAGGCGCTGTCGGCGAAGGGCCTTCCCATCATCACGACCGAGATTCAGCCTGCCGGCGAGTTCTACTTCGCCGAGGACTATCATCAGCAGTACCTGGCCAAGAATCCGGCCGGCTATTGCGGCCTCGGCGGCACCGGCGTGTCGTGCCCGATCGGAGCCGGCGTTTCGGCCTGATTTCCTGCAACTCCTCTTCCTCTCCCCGCGTGCGGGGCGAGGAAGAAAACCCTTTGTTAACCATAACGGGTGCAAGACTGGAGCCATCTCGTTTTGAGGAATGGCCCCAGTGCGGTTTGCGCGCGCGTTTTCCTTGCCGATCCTTGCCGCCGCGTTCGCTGTGTCGGGCTGCATGCAGACGGTTGCGCCGGTCGCGATCACGCCTGGCGGCGATCTCGATGCGATGGCCTATGGCCAACCGTATGGTGCGCCGGCATCCGCGGTCGCCGACAACAGCGGCGGCGGTGCGATCAGCGCGCTGCGCAACGCCATGAACGCGCCCCGAACCTATACGATGGCGGCGCCGGTGCCGGCACCCGCTGCTGCTCCTGCCGCCTATGCTTCCTACGCCGGAGCACCGATGCCGGTCCGCTATGATGCGGGTTATCGGCTCGATGCCGGCGACAAGCTCCGCGTCGTCGTCTTCGGACAGGAAGGCCTCACCAACACCTACACCATCGACGCCGCCGGCTCGATCACCATGCCGCTGATCGGACAGGTGCCGGCGCGCGGCCGCTCGCCGGCCTCGCTCGCTTCCGAAATCACCGGACGGCTGCGCAACGGTTATATCCGCGAGCCCTCGGTCGCGGTCGAGATCGAGTCCTACCGGCCGTTCTTCATCCTCGGCGAAGTGCAGGCGCCAGGCCAATATCCCTACGTGCCCAACATGACGGTCGAAAGCGCGATCGCGATTGCCGGCGGCTTCTCGCCCCGCGCGCGGCGCGATCTGGTGACCGTCACGCACACCGATGCCAATGGCGTGGGGCGCTATGTGGTGCCGCTCGGCACCGCGCTCGGTCCCGGCGACACCGTGCAGGTTGGCGAACGCTGGTTCTGACGAAGGACAAAGTCCTTCGTCATCCCGGGTTCGCTCGCTTCGCTCACGCCCCGGAATGACGGCAGAGAGATCGCGGAAAAACTACTGCCACATCCAGTTGCGGCCATAGTCTTCCTTCCAGCCGGCGAGCCTGCCGTTGCGGAATTGCAGGAACAGCCGGTCCTGGTGATTGATCAGTCCGCTGCCGCCCTGATTGCGGAGCGCGAGATAGATTTCCCCGCCCGGCGGGCCGCTGACATATTGCAGGGGCTGGCGCAGTGCTGCGGAAACTTCCGACACATCCATGCCGAACACCAGCGGGACATGGTTCGACAAGGTCGCGTTGAAGGGTGGGCGCCCGTCGAGTGTGGTGCCTTGCGCTGCGGCGTGGCCGACTGCCATCACCGGCAAAAGCAAAGCGAGAGCCGCGCTCCGCGTCATCATTGCGCAAGCCTCTCGGCGCTGTTCGACAGACTGTCGAGGAACGGCAGCACCGCCTCGATGAAGGCCTGTGGCTGGTCGATATTCACAGCGTGGCCGGCCGCGGGGATCACCGCTTTCTTCGCGCCCGGAATTTTCGCTGCCATGTAGTCGGACGCCGCGAGGAAAGGCGTGTCGTTGGCGCCGACCACGACCAGCGACGGCACCTTGATTTCCGGCAAGACCTCGATCACTCGCGCATCGCGCTGGGTCAGCATGCCGCGTGCCGCGCGCGCAAGTCCCGTGGCGTCGCGATGGCTCACGGTCGAGCGCTCACGGCTTGCAGACTTCAGCACTTCAAGGCCCTCGCGCTCGAAGCGATCGGCGGTGTCGAGGGCGCGCTTGTTCCAGACCTCGCGGGCATCATCCTTCTTGAAGCCCGGACCGGTGTCGATGATCAGCAGCGCGGAAGCCCGCTCGGGATGGGCGCGATAAAACGCCAGCGACATGTAGCCGCCGAGCGAAAGCCCGCCGACGATCGCTTTCCGTGCGCCGACCGCATCCAGCAGCGCGGCGATATCGCCGACGGTCAGGGCCTCGCTATAGGCCGAGGGGTTTTCCGGATAGTCAGACTGGCCGTGCCCGCGCATGTCCCACAGGATGAGCTTGTGATGCTTCGACAGGGCTTCGACCTGGCCCTTCCACATCGCCGAGGTCGAGGAATAGCCGTGGGTGAGAATGAGGGGAGGGCCGTCGCCATGGACCTCGTAGTAGATTTTTGTCCCGTCGCGATCGATTTTCGGCATCTCGGATTCCCGTGTGCTTCCAGCCCAAGAATTGGCAAGGCCTTGTCAAGGCATTGTCCAGGCATTGTAGCGCGACCTATTCAGCTGTGTGAACTGCATGCAGCCCGCATTTCGATCGTCGGGTGGCCGCCTATTCCGCACAGCGAATTTTACGCGCGTGCCGTTGTCGCAACGCACAAACGCATGTTGAAAATTTGTTCTCCGCCAACAATTCCAAATTGGATGCTTCCAAATTGGGAACACGATCACGCTGCGTGTCAACTGGCGCTTGCCCGGTGAGCGCGCAGCCACCCAAACAGTGAGATGCCGTCATGCGCTCGCTGCCGATCACGGCGGAAGCGGTGAAGGCGGCGATGAAGGCCTGATTTCGCGGCGATGCGATAAGCACGATCCGCCGGAGGAATTGCTCCGGCGGATTTTTTCACTCGTTAAAATTTTAGGCTTTGGGCTAGGTGCACATTCATAACGCCTATTAATCGGGGAAGAACACGTTGCCGGCTAGGCTTTGCTGGTCATCACCGCGAGCCTGGAAATTCCATGACCGCTATCGCCAAGAAGCCTTCGCTCCAACGCCGCCTGCTGCTGGCCTCCGACCGCAGCGACCAGAGCAGCGAACTCGCCGACATCCTCCGCTCGGTGGGCGAAGTCGATACGGTTACCACCTCGGGCATTCCGACCGCGCCCTCCGGCCTCTCCGGCGTTATCGTCGACATCAACCTGCGCTCGGCCGAGAGCGTGCAGACGGTGCGCAAGAAGCTGCAGTCCGATGCCTACAGCCAGATGCCGCGGCTGTTCGTGCTCGCCGACGCGCTGCACCACGCCTCGATGCAGGCTTGGGCGCTCGGCGCCACCGACACCATCTCGCGGCCGCTCGACGCCGGCGCCATCCTGCAGCGCGTCCGCGCCGCCTTTCCCGACAGCCAGAGTTTCGACGCAAGCGAGCGCGGCAAGACCTTGAATCGCGGCATCGCGGCCGCGCACGCGATCTTCGTCAAGATCTTCCAGAAGCTTCCCGCAGGCGTGCCCCTGACCTTCCAGGAAGTGCAGCAGGCCGAGACCCAGATCATCAAGGCAATCAAGCATTCCTCGATCCGCGAATGGCTGACGACGGTCGGCTGCCATCACGCGGACTCTTATCGCCACTGCCTGTTCGTCACCGGTTTTGCCGTCGCCTTCGCGCAGCATCTCGGCATGCGCGAGGCCGACCAGCGCCGGCTGACCCGCGCCGCGCTGCTGCACGACGTCGGCAAGGCCTTCATTCCGCTCGCGATCCTGGACAAGCCGGGCCAGCTCAGCGATGAGGAGAAAGAGATCATCCGCCAGCACCCGCAGCTCGGCTACGATGCGCTGATGAAGCAGGGCGGCTTCCCGCCGGAAATGCTGGATGTCATCCTGCATCACCACGAGCTGCTCGACGGCACGGGTTATCCGCATGGCCTGTCGAACAGCCAGATCAGCGACATCGTGCGGCTCACCACCATCGTCGACATCTATGCGGCGCTGGTGGAGAAGCGCGCCTACCGCCTGCCGTTCACGCATTCGCGCGCCTTCGGCATCATGGAAGGCATGGGCGGCAAGCTCGACCAGCAATTGCTGCAGGCGTTCCGCCCGGTCGCATTCGGCTGTTATTGACGGCTACTTTTTCGCCGGCGGTTCAAGACCGGCGAAAGGCGCGGCGGCATACACCACATCGCCGCCGACCAGCGTCAGCAGCGATCTGATCCTGCCGATCTCCTTCACCGGCGCGCTCAGGTAGTCGGCGGAGAGCACGGCGAGATCCGCGAACTTGCCCGGCTCCAGCGTGCCGCGCTTGTCGTCGTCATTGGCCGCGTAAGCCGTGTTGCGGGTGTACATCTCCAGCGCCTGGCGGCGGCTCGGCGTCTCCGCCTCGCCGCGGGTCTGCACGCCGCCGATGGTGGTGCCGTCGAGATACCATTGCAGCGAGACGAAGGGATTGTACGAGGACACACGGTGCGCGTCGGTGCCGCCGGTCACCACGAGTCCCAGCTTCATCGCGGTCACGATCCGCGGCATCTGCTTTGCCGCATCAGTGCCGACTTCTTTCTGGAACCGCTCGCCGCCGAAATACAGCCCGTCCTGCACGCCCCAGATCAGCCCCAGCTTCTGCATCCGCTTCAGGCTGTCTTCCGAGGCGTTGTAGAGATGCAGCACGCTCCAGCGCAGGTCGCGGACGGAATAGTCCTTTTCGACGTTCGCGACCACGTCGAGCAGATCGTGGACGGTGCGGTCCGGATTCCAGTGCAGCTGGATCGAATAGCCCTTGGACGCCGCCCAGCGCAGCAACTCGGCGAGCTTCTCCTTGCCGTCAGACGTGATGTCGCCATCGGTCCAGTCCGCCCAGATCAGGATCTCGCCGGGGCCGTTGAAATGCAGCATGGCGTCGCCAAAGCCTTGCGGCGATAGCTGCGTAAGATCTCTCAGGTCACTGAGTTCGCTGCCGGGCTTCGGGGCACAGAGGTGGTAGGCGACGCGCACTGTGAGCTGCTTGTCGTGCCAGAGCTTGAACACCGCCTCGTAGTTCGCCGGGTACATGCTGACGCCGCCGCCATCGACAATCCCGGTGATGCCGAGCGAGTTCATCTCGCGGAAGAATTTCCTGGAGCCTTCGACCTGCTGCGCCAGATTTGGCTTCGGCAGCTTGTCGAAGATTTTTCCGAGCGCGTTGCCGCCCGCGATGATCACGCCGGTCGGCTTGTTGTCGCCATCGCGCTCGAGCTTGCCGCCGGGCGCGACGGCGGCATCGTCGTGAATGTTCAGCGCCTCCATTGCCTTGGGCGAAAGCAGCGCCCAATCATAGAGATGCTGGATATAGACGGGATTGTCCGGCGCGGCTTCGGCGATCTCCTTCGGAGTCGGGCGGCGCTTCTCGGCAAACTGCTCCTCGGTCCAGCCGCCTGCGATCACGATCCAGCTGCCGGCGGGCTGACTCTTGGCGGCGTCGGCGATTTTCGCGAGCGCGTCCTTCAGCGTCGGCACGCCGATCCAGTTCACCTCGGTGCCGAAGGTCAGCGCGGCGCGGATGCCGTGGATGTGGCCGTCGGTCAAGCCCGGGATCACGGTGTGGCCGCCGAGGTCGATCACGCGCGCATGGTCGCCGGCGAGCTTTTTCATTGCCGCCGCGCTGCCGGTCGCGAGCACCCGGCCACCTCCGATCGCGATCGCCTCGCGGACGGAAAAATCCTTGTCGACGGTGACGACCTTGCCGTTGAACAGCACGGTGTCGGCGGTTTGCGCGGAAGCGGCGGTGGTGAGGCAGAGGCCGGCGAGAAGGGGAGCGAGGGCAAGGCGCAACATTTCGTTTCCTCATTTTCTTGTTCTGGCGTCCTTTTGCCACCGGAAACCGCAATGGGCAAATCGTCGCACGAGCGGCGCTCTGCCGGTGAGGCGAGGCGAAGAAGAATTTGGCCGGGCCGACCGCGCACGGATGTCGAAGCGCGCATGGCACAGATGGGGCAGCCTCTCAAAAGCGACTGCGTCCGCCGTAACTCAACGAGCGAAGGCGGAAGCGTGCCCACCGTCTGTATCCCGAAGCCGAAAAGGGTGGGCACGGCGCTGTCGCGCCTTTGCCCACCCTGCGCATGCTTTGATGGATGTCCGGGTCGCCTCACTCATACGACGAAATCTCGATCAGGCTGCCGTCGGGATCCCGGCAATAGACCGACAGCAGCGTCCCGCGCGCGCCCTGCTTCTTGCTCGGACCTTCTTCGATCTTTACGCCATGCGCGTTGAGATGCGCGACCACCTGCTCCGGTGTGCTCGAGGTGAGAAAGCACAGATCGTCGCTGCCGGCCGCTTCGTGATCGGCGGTGAACCACTCGACCTTGTCGGCGTTCTTCGGCCGGACATTGATCTTCTGGTTGCCGAACACCAAAGACGTGCGTTTGGTCTTGCCTTCGCCGGGGTCGAACACCCTGATTTCCATGCCGAGGATTTTGGCGTACCACTCCGCCGAGCGCGCGACGTCGGAGACGTTGATGACGAGATGGTCCAGTGCGTTGACCTTGACCGGCATGACTTATCCTTTCGTACAATCAAATGCGCACGTGTCGCACTTCCAGCGCCACGCCATGCTTGTTACAAGCGCCACGCCATTCGTTCAACAACAAGCAAAAACGGGAGTATTTGCAATGATTTCACGCCGCACCGCGCTGGGCCTGATCGGTACCGGCGTCTCCACCTTCGCGCTTCCGCGCGCCTCGGCGGCGCTGGAATATCCGACGCGGCCGGTGCGGTTCCTGGTCGGCTATCCGCCGGGCGGCGCCACCGACATCCTGGCGCGCCTGATCGGCCAGCGGCTGTCGGAAAAGCTCGGCCAGCAATTCGTGGTCGAGAACAAGCCGGGCGCCGGCAACAATATCAGCACGGAGGCGGCAGTGAACTCCGAGCCGGATGGCTATACCGTAATGCTGGTCAATCCGGCGAACTTCATCAACGCCACGCTCTACGCCAACCTCAAATTCAACTTCGTCCGCGACATCGCCGCGGTCGCGTCCTTTAACCGTGTGCCGAATGTGATGACCGTGAACAAGGACGTGCCCGCCAAGAACGTCGCCGAGTTCATCGAATATGTGAAAGCCAACCCCGGCAAGATCAACATGGCGTCATCGGGCAATGGCACCTCGGTGCATCTGTCCGGCGAGATGTTCATGGCGATGACCGGCTGCAAGATGCAGCACGTGCCCTACCGCGGCGCGGCACCTGCCATCACCGACATGCTCGGCGGCCAGGTGCAGGTCATCTTCGACAACATGCCTTCGATCATCCAGCACATCCGCGGCGGCGCGCTGCGCGCGCTCGGGGTCACGACCGCCGAGCGGTCGCCGCAATTGCCCGACGTGCAGGCGATCGGCGAGACGGTGAAGGGTTATGAGGCGAGCGCGCTGTTCGGCATGGGTGCGCCTGCGAAGACGCCGAAGGAAATCATCGGCAAGCTCAATGCCGAGGTGAACGCCGTCGTGGCCGATCCCGCGGTGAAGAAGCAGCTGGTCGAGCTCGGCGGCGAGCCGCGGATCCAGACGCCGGAAGCGTTCGGCGCCGAGATCGTCGCCGAAACCGAGAAGTGGAAGAAAGTGGTCGAATTCGCCGGTCTCAAGGTAGAGTGAACGGCTGAACCTTCTCCGCGTTGGATAGTCTAAACAAAGACGAAGCGCTTTCGGCGCGAAGGAGATGATCATGCGTAAACTCTTATTGGCTGTGATGGCCCTCATCGCGGCCGGCGCTGCGACGCTCACCACTTCTGTTCCCGCAGCGGCCTATGATTATCCCTGGTGCGTGACGGGCAGGGACATGGGGTATCCCGGCGACTGCACTTACACGAGCTACGCCCAGTGCATGGCGAGCGCCTCCGGCCGCTACGCCTATTGCAAACTCAACCCGTTCGTGGCGTACGGCCAGCAGCAGGTGCCGCTTGGCCGCCGCGGCTATCAATACGGCTATTATCGCTGACCCAACTTCGTAGCCCGGGTGAGCGAAGCGAAACCCGGGAAAGCCCCGCATATCGCCGCGCTCATGCGGGCTACGTAGAGTCCGCTAGTCTGAAAAGGCTGAAGTGACACGGAACCGGCCGCAGCCGTGGCGTTGCGGCCGGTTCCTTTTTGCGCTGTCGGTGCCGAATCTCCATTTCGTGATTGCGCTCGCTTGACATCCGTGTGCGCGCGCTTATAGTAAACCATATGGTTAAGTATAACGATCAAGCCCTGGACCGCACCTTTGCAGCACTTGCCGATCCGACGCGGCGGGCGCTGGTGGCGCGGCTCTCCGACCGCGACACGCTCTCGGTCAGCGAGCTGGCGCAGCCCTTTGCGATGTCGCTGCCGGCGATCATGAAGCATCTCGAGGTGCTGACCGACGCCGGTCTCATCGCGCGCGAGAAGACCGGCCGCGTCGTGGCGTGCCGGCTGACCGCGAAACCGATGGAGCAGGCGATGGATTGGCTCAACCGCTACCAGCGCTTTTGGTCCGACAATCTCGATCACCTTGCCGCCTTTGTGGAGGAAGAAACATGGCCCAATCGTCAAGCGCAGCCCAACTCGACAACCGCCCCGGCCTCACCCTCACGCGGCGGCTCCGCGCGCGGCCGGAAAAAGTCTACGCCGCGTGGAGCGAGCCGGAAAACCTGATGAAGTGGTTTGCGATGTCGCAGGCGAAGCCCGGCTCGCTGCGCGCCGATCTCGACGTTCGCGTCGGCGGGCGCTACCGCATCAGCTTCACGGACGACAAGAGCGGCGAATATCATGAGGTCGGCGGAACCTATCGCGAGGTCGTGCCCAACGAGCGGCTGCAATTCACCTGGGCCTGGCATTCGACGCCCGAGCGCGAGTCGCTGGTGACGGTAGAGCTCAAGCCCGATCCGGTCGGCACGCTGCTCACCTTCCATCACGAGCAGTTCGCCGACGAAAAAGCCCGCGACAACCACCGGCAAGGATGGAGCAAGTTCCTCGACTATCTGGAACAGTTCGTCGCCTGAATGTCAGCAGAGGAGTGTCCCATGCAACCGCACAAGATCGTCCCGCGAGAAGAATGGATCGAAGCGCGCAAGGCGCACATGGCCCATGAGAAAGAGCTCATCCGCGCGCGCGACCGCCTGAGCCAGGAGCGCCGCAACCTGCCCTGGGTCAAGGTCGACAAGGACTATGGTTTCGACGGGCCCAACGGCAAGGTCACGCTTGCCGATCTCTTCAAGGGCAGGCCCCAGCTTGTCGTGCAGCACGTGATGTACGCGCCGGAGTGGGAGGCGGCCTGCAAGAGCTGCTCGTTCTGGGCCGACGGCTTCGAGCGCATGGTCCCGCATCTCGCCGCGCGCGACACCACCATGGTCGCGGTCTCGCTGGCGCCGGTCGCCAAGCTCGAGGCGTTCAAGAAACGGATGGGCTGGACGTTCGACTGGGTCTCGTCCGGCAACAACGACTTCAACTACGATTACGCCGTTTCCTTTACGCCTGAACAGATCAAGGCAGGCGACGCGAAATACAACTACGGCACTACGCGGCTCTACGGCCCCGAATTGCCCGGCATTAGCGTGTTCTATCGCGACGAGGCCGGAAACATCTTCCACACCTATTCCACCTACGCCCGCGGCCTCGACATGATGAATGCGGCCTACCACTATCTCGACCTCACCCCGCTCGGCCGGCATGAGCAGGAGCTGCCCTATCCGATGGACTGGGTGCGCCTGCGCGACCAGTATCAGCCGGACGCGACAAAGGCGGCGTGCTGACATTAGTTGATTTCGTCATGGCCGGCTTGTCCCGGCCATCCACGACTTCTCTTGGTCAAGCGGCAAGACGTGGATGCCCGGGACGAGCCAGGACGAGCCCGGGCATGACGAGCGTAGTTGATGGATCGGCGGGCTACCGCTTCGCGTTCTCCGCCTGCTCGCCTGCGGTGCAGGAAATCAACAGCGTATAGGCGCGCGCATTGCCGGCGATGTCGGCGGTCTTGAGTTCGCTGCCGGGAGCCGCGGTCTCGTACGCCACGACGCTGTTGTCGAGGAAATCGCGGATCGCGCCGGTCTTGATGGCGAAATTGATGTTTTCCGGGATGGTGCCGGTGTAGCGGACGAATTTCATGACGTTCAATTTCGCAGCGACCATGCCGACGATGTCGCCTGAGGTATCGAGCAGCGGCCCGCCGCTGTTGCCGGGCTGAACCGCGGCGCTGATCTGCAGGAAACGCGTATCGTTCAGCATGCCGCTCAGCGAACTCACGATGCCCGTCGTGACCGTGAAATCCGACGTCAGCAGGCCGTGATAGGGGAAGCCGATCGCGACCACCGAATCGCCGGAATGAATCGCACGGTCGCGTATTTTGGCATGAACCTTGAACGAGTCCGCAGGCCCCTGCAGCAGCGCAAGGTCGTTGGCCTGATCGCTGTTGACGATCCTCAGCGTGCTTGCGGCTTCTCCGGTGAGATTACCCTTGATGTCGCCGGCGCAGCCATCGATCACGTGATGGTTGGTGATGATGTGGCCGTTCGCACTGATCACGAAACCGGTGCCGGTCTGGCTGCCGGTCTTGCCCGCTTTGGGATTGTTCGGCGCATCCGGCTTCGCTGCGACGGGCTTGGGCGCCGTGAACTCGCCGGCACTGTTGATCCCGCCGGCCTTCACCGTGCTGACGCAATTCCCCAGCACGGCGAGCAGCGGCGCCGTCGAGGTCAGATTGAAATTGAGGGCGATGTTGCCGAAGACAGCGACCATCAGGCTCGCCTTCTGAAAGGCGCGAGCGACGTTCGGCGGCAGGATCGCGAGTGTCATGATCTCGGAGGTTGCGGTGGCAAAAAGTCTTGCCTGCGATTGTCCGTCAAACGTGAGGTCGATCGGAGTCGTGTTGCCTTTGGTCAGGTGAAAGGCCGGGTTTGCAAAGCCGAGCAGCCAATTGTTGTTGGCATTCAGGCCGACCACGAGGATGACACCGTTGCCGTAACTCGAAGTCGCGCCGCAATGCGAGAAGGCGCCAGTGTTGTCGTCGGTGAAGGCGCCGCCCTTCCAGTTGCCGACATGGATGTTGCCGTAAGGTCCCGCGGCATTGGCGATCGAGGCGATCGCGATCTGCACAACAAATGCAAGAATAAGCGTTCTACGCATACAATTTGTCCCCAGCCCGGCCGCATTCTACGTGAAGGTACAATGGGAAGGCAACCGGAAGTGGTCCGCCGCCCCACGGCGCCGCACCCCTTGCAATCGCTTTACGGTCCGATATGCTTTGCGATGCAAAGTAAACGCGCAGAGGACGACATGGGCGTGCAGACCGAAGAGATGCGTGATCTCGACAAGGCGCTGGCCGACATCATTGCGATCCGCAGCCAGCTCGCGGCCGGCACCGCCTTTGCGGGCTATGGCCCGGCGGCGATTGCGGCGACTGCCGGCGTCGCGCTGGTCACGGCGGCCGCGCAATATCTCTGGCTCCACGATCCCACCTATTATCCGCTGACTTTCCTGTTCGGCTGGGCGCTGGCGGCGCTGCTCTCGGGTGCGATCATCCTGACCGAGATGATCGCGCGCTCGCGCCGGCATCATTCGGGTCTTGCCGACGCGATGATCCACCAGGCCGTCGAGCAGTTCCTGCCCGCCGCCGTCGCCGGCACGCTGCTGGCGGTGGTGCTGTGGAAGTTCGCGCCGGAATCGCTGTGGCTCTTGCCGGGGTTGTGGCAGGTGCTGGTGTCGCTCGGCGTGTTCGCCTCCGTCCGCTCGCTGCCGCGCACGGTCGCGATCGCGGGCGGCTGGTATTTTGTCTCGGGCTTTATCGTGCTGCTGCTCGCAAGCCAGAGCCACGCGCTGTCGCCCTGGACCATGGGCCTGCCGTTCGTCGTCGGCCAGTCCTTGATGGCGACGATCCTGTATTTTGCTTCCGGAGAGAGTGATGCCGAAGAGTGAAAGCGCGAGTGCGCCGTTCTCCTATGACGGGCTCGACCGCGTCATCCACGAGAAGGCGCGGCTCGGCGTCTTGACCTCGCTGATGGCGCATCCGAAGGGGCTCGCCTTTGCCGATCTGAAACAGCTCTGCGGCCTGACCGACGGCAATCTCAGCCGCCATCTGCAGGTGCTGCAGGAGGCGGGGCTGGTCGAACTCATCAAGGGCTATGAAGGCAACCGGCCGCACACCTCCTGCCGCCTCACCCGAACCGGCCGCCGTCGCTTTCTCGATTATCTCGCCGTGCTGGAGCGCCTCGTGCGCGACGCGGCGAAGGCCGCCGGCAGGGAAAGCTCACCGCTTTCCCGCCTCGGCATCCTGTCGACCTGAATTCTTTTCCCCTTTTTTGACCCGGAGCTTTGCAATGCAAAGTAGTTTCCCAACCAAACTTGCCGCCAAACTTCATGTCGGCATCATCATGGACGGCAACGGAAGATGGGCGACGCGGCGTGGCCTGTCGCGGCTGCGCGGGCACGAGGCCGGCGTCGAAGCGATCAGACGTGTCGTCGAAGCCGCGCCCGACCGGGGCGTCGGCGCACTGACGCTCTATGCCTTCTCGACGGATAACTGGCGCCGGCCGAGGGCGGAAGTCGCGGCGCTGATGGCGCTGCTGCGCTTCTATCTCGCGAGCGAGGTCGAGGCTCTCGTCAAGAACGGCGTTCGCCTCACCGTGATCGGCCGCCGCGACCGTCTGCCCGACGGCATCGCATCGGCGATCGCGCGCGCGGAGGCGGCGACGGCGCACGGCGAGACGCTGAACCTGCGTATGGCGATCGACTATTCCGCGCGAGACGCGATCCTCAATGCCGCGGCAAAGCTCGCCGGCATCAGCGCGCCGACGCGCGAGCTGTTCTCCGAGCTCGTCACCGGCGAGGCGGGCTTGCGCGACGTCGATCTCATCATCCGCACCAGCGGCGAGAAGCGGCTGTCCGATTTCCTGCTCTGGGAAGGCGCCTACGCGGAACTGTATTTCACCGAGCGGATGTGGCCCGAATTCGATGGCGATGCTCTGGCCGAGGCGCTGGCCTCATTCCATCGCCGCGAACGCCGCTTCGGCGCCCTGCCATCGCTGCCGCTCGAGCCGGTACCGAGCCTCTGAATCGCGGACGGACCGGGCCGTCATACGCATCCTCCTGATCAACGTGCCGCATCCCTCGATCGGCAGCCGGATTCCCGACGACCATCTGCCGCAACTCGGGCTGCTCGCGATCGGCGGACCGCTGCTTGACGATGGCCATGCGGTCAGGCTGATCGACGCCGAGTTCGGCCCGATGCCGACCGCGGAGATCGTCGCGGAGGCGCAGCGTTTCGCGCCGGATGCGGTGCTGTTCGGCCATTCTGGTCCGACCTCCGGACATCCCGTGATCGCCGAGGTCGCAGCCGCGATCGCGACAAGGATACCCCGCGCGCACATCATCTATGGCGGCGTTGGAAGCGGCCATCGCCATCGACCCGGACTTCGACCACGCGCACTGGAACGTGGCGCTGACGCGGCTTTTGCTCGGCGATTTCGAAGGTGGCTGGGTGTTGCGCGAGCGCGGCCCAGGATTATGCGCAGGTGCTGGGTCGCGTTCGCTCGGAGCTGAACGTGCGTAGCGCCGCGTTTACGCCTCCGGCCTCTTGAGCGGGCCTCCAAGCCTTTCCGCCAATCCGGGAATCATCTATCGCTGAGCCCATGGCCACGTCAACCCAGCGCCAATGAATCGTCAGCAGCGACGCGCCGCCGCCCGGCAGTCCAACAATTCGGCATCTCCCCCACGCAAGGAGGCGCCCGCCGCCTGGTTCGAGGCGGGGCTTCGGCTGCTTCAGGCCGGGCAGCTTGCTGAAGCGGAGAGATGCGGCCGCAGCGCGCTTACCCTCGACCAGGGCCATGCCGATTCCCTGCATCTGATGGGCCTGCTCTCCATGGCCGCGAAGCAATACGATCTCGCCATCGAGTGGTTTGCGCTGGCGATCCGGCAGAATGCCGACATCGCCGACTATTTTGTCAATCTCGGCACTGCCCTGCACCGCAAGGGCCGCTTTGATGAGGCGATCAAGAGTTTTGACCGCGCGCTGGTGCTCAATCCCGGCCAGGCGACGATCTGGTGCATGATGGGCGAACTCTTGCAGCACGAGAGGCGCCTCGACGAGGCGATCCTGAGCTTCGACCAGGCGCTGAACGTCAAGCCGGATTATTTCGAAGCGGCCAACTCCAGCGCGATGCTCTATTTCGAAACCCGGCGATATGATGTGGCGATCGCCCGTTATACCCGCTCGCTGGAAATCGATCCGAACCAGGCGGCCGCTTTCAACCTGCGCGGAATCTCGCGTTCCCGCCTGAGGCGGCATGAGGAAGCGCTGGCCGATTGCCAGCGCGCAGTCGCGCTCGAGCCTGACCATCCCGACTTCAACAAGAATGTCGGGCTATTGATGCAGAAGCTCGGCCGCCACGAGGAAGCGATCGCCTGGCTCGACAAGGCGCTCGCGCTCAATCCGAACCATGCCTCGGCCCTCAACGACCGTGGTACGTCGCTGTTCGAGCTGCGCCGCTCCGAAGCGGCTTTCGCCGACCTCATCCGCGCCACCGAGGTCGATCCGGAGTGCGCCGACTATCACTGGAATCTCGCGCTGATGCGGCTTCGGATCGGCGAATTCGACGCCGGCTGGCTTGGGCGCGAGTGGGGGCGGAAAGTCGCGGTACTCGGCTTCGTCGACCGGAAATTCGTGCAGCCGCAATGGCTGGGCGAGCCGATCACAGGCAAGACCATCCTGCTCCACAGCGATGAAGGGCTGGGCGACACCATCCAGTTCTCACGCTATGCGGCCATGGTGTCGCGACTCGGCGCGCGCGTGATCCTCGAGGTCGAACTTCCGCTGCATGCCTTGCTGTCGGGCATGGAAGGCGTTGCGCTTTGCTTGCCAAAGACAGAAGGCGTCGAGCTTCCCGAGTTCGACCTGCATTGTCCGCTCTCGAGCCTGCCGCTCGCCTTCAAGACGCGGCTTGAGACCATACCGGCGCCGCGCGCCTACCTGCCGCCGCTGCCGGAAGCGCGCGTGCGGGAATGGCAGGCGCGGCTCGGTCCGCATGACCGATTACGCGTCGGCCTGGTCTGGTCCGGCAATCCCCTGCATGACAATGACCGCAACCGTTCGACGAATCTGAAGGCGATGTCGGCGCTCTTTGACGTCGGCGCCCGCTTCTACAGCCTGCAGAAGGAGCCGCGCGAGGCTGACAAGGCCATGCTTGCCGAGCGCTCTGAGATCGTCGACCTGACCGAACATCTCGGCGATTTCGTCGATACCGCAGCGCTGATCGCCTGCCTCGATCTCGTCATCACGGTCGATACCAGCGTCGCGCATCTTTCGGCAGCACAGGGACGTCCGACCTGGATCCTGCTGCCCTTTACGCCGGACTATCGCTGGCTGCTCGGCCGCGACGACAGCCCCTGGTACCCCAGCGCAACGCTGTTCCGGCAGGATGAAGGCCGCGATTACACCAAGCTGCTCGCGCGCGTGCGCGAGGAGCTGAAGCCGCTCGTCGCGGCGTTCGTGCCGCAAGCGTAGGCTGTAGCACCGACGGAAGTGCTATCTCTCCCAAAGGGAGAGGTGAAGCGAAGGCGCCGCACTACTCACTTCCCCGTATATCGCAGAATATACAGGCCCTGGTTCTCGTCGGTGATGTAGATGTAGCCGCGGGTGTCGACCAGCACGTCCTCGGTCTGCGCCACCAGCTTGCCCATGGGGAACACGCCGTAGCGATGGGTCGGGTCGGGCGGCAGGAAGTAGCCGACCTCGCGCGGCGCGCTCGGCGTCGTCGTGTCGTAGATGCGCAAGCCCGCGTTGAAATAGGTGAGATAGACGAGGTTGCCCTGCGGCGCGACGTCCGGGTTGTGCAGCAGCGTGTTTTGATTGTGTGGACCAAGACGTCCGCCGCGCTCGCAGAAGCTTTTGATCGGCCAGTCCGCCGGCGGCAGCGGCAGCGGGAACAGCGCCATCAGCCGCGGTTTTGCGGGATCCTCGATGTCGACGATCGAAGCCTGCTGCAGCGGCTCCTTGCAGTCCTCTGCGATGGCTCCCGAATTGATGAAGGCGAGCTTGCGATCCGGCACCGGGATCACGGTGTGCACGCCGATGTTGGAGGCAAAAGGCGGGCTCATCATGAGCTGGCCGATCTTCTTCGGCCGCGCGACGTTGGTAATGTCAAGGATGATCATGCCCGCGCCGCCGTAAGGCAGATAGACGGTGTTGTCGACGATGAAAGGTGGGCCGTGTAGCATGGTGCCGGGAGGCGGCGGCGGCGTCTCGTCGTCGCGCTGCCCGGGCACCCACCAGCGGCCGGCTTCCTTCGGCTTTGCGGGATCGGAGATATCGACGATCACATAGATGTTGCCCTTGTAGCCCGGCATGGCCGCCGACAGGTGCATGTATTTGCCGCCCTGGTAGCCGTTGCGATGGGTGCCAAGCGATTTGGTCTTGAACTGGCCGAGCCTCTCGGGATTGAGCGGGTCCTTCAGATCCCAGATCAGCACGCCCTCATCGAACGGCTTCTTCGGATCGCCGCCCCAGCCCGGCGAGATCTTCGCCAGCGCCGTGATCATCTTGCCGTCGGCGATTTCCATCTGGTCGGTCGCGGTATTGGCCGGGCCCTCGATCTCCTTGATCACCTTCGGGTCTTTGGGATCGGTGACATCGACGATCTGCCAGCCTTCGTTCCAGAGCATGCCGATGTAGAGATACCAGCGCTCGCCGACCTTCTGGATCGACATCTTGAAGCCGGGCTTGTCGTTGAGGCTGCTGTAGCCGATCGCCTCGACATTCTGGCCGACGCCGCCCGGCGGAATCGGATCGGCACTCGCCGCAACTGCCATCAGCAAGGCGATCGCGGCGGCGGCAAAACGCAACGGCTTCATAAACCCTCCCCATCGATCTCGTCGGTGGGGGCGAAAATCCTATGCTTTGCGGCCGATCGCAATGGCCGGCGGCATCATGGGAGTGATGCGGAAATAGCGTGAGCGGATCACTCAGCTCGCCCGCAGCGAGACGTTCAATTCGTGGAACCGCCGCGTCAGTTCGGCGACGCTCTTCCAGCCCGTCTTCTCGCGGGTGCGCCGGAGATGGGTATAGACCGTGGTGACGCTGATGCCGCGGCTCTTCGCATAGGCGACCGCCGTCAAGCCGGTGCCGAGCGCCTGGACCAACTGTGCTTCCGCATTGGTCAGGCCGTAGAGCTCCTGCAGCATGCGCCCTGTGGCGAGGTTCTGCTGCAGCGGGTCGTGCACCAGCAGCATCGCGGCGGCCTCGGGGTGGGTTTCCTCGCCCGCGCGCTGCAGCGGCCGCACCGACACCGTGTAGGGCGGCAGGCCGTCTCCGCGCGGAACCGCGAAGTCGGTGGCGAGATATGTGGTTCGCGGGTTGCGGACGCGCTCCAGGGCGCTCAATGCCATGGCGAAGCGGCTGCGCAGATCCGGCGTCGCGAACTCGACCGCGTGGCGGTCGATGCGGAAATCGCTGTTGCCTTCGGCAAGATGACGCAGCGCCGTGTTGGCGAAGACGATGACGCCGTCGCGGCGCAGAAGCGCGATGCCGTCACTGAGCAGATCGAGCGCGTTCTCGAACAAATCTTCGCGGGTGGGGGCGGGAATTGCGAGGCGCTGTCCGGTCGCGCTCAGCGCCTCCGATATCCGATCTTCTCCGGAGCCGAGGGTATAGATCGCTTCGACGGCCTGCACGTAGACATCATCGTCCGACATTGTCTCTCCAGAATTGCGCCGGCATCAGGCCGCCGATCTCCCGCCTTCGCCGTCTGTGTAACCCCGGTTGGGGGATGCAATTCCCCGCGCCGCTATTCCCAGCAGAAACCAGCTTCGGCCCATTTTCGCATGAAGTTTTCCTTTAGTTTTTCTGGAATTTTGCTCTAGGCCGCAAAGCCTTCGCTGCAAACCGCAGCATTGGCGCGTTTGTCCAAGCGCGATTTTGCCGCTCGCATTAGGTGTCCGTGAACGAGCAGGCAACCATGCGCGAGGGTTAACATGGTGATCTTTCCGGAGATACAGGCCCGTGCACGACAAGCCGACTTCAGCCATCGGTCCCGGCGGTTGCGGCGTGCGGCGTTGGCCATACTGGCGGCTTTGCACCAGTCGCGCGAGCGCATGGCGCGACGGATCGTTCGCGAGCAGCGCCAGCTGCTCGACAAGGCCTCCGGCGTCGCTGCGGATCGCGCGGAGCCGAAATGAAATTGCCATGGCCGGGGCCGCTGCTGCCCGGCGCCTCGCAGCCGGTCTGGATCCGCACCGCGAGCGAGGGCGACCTCGGAAGCCTGGCGCAATATTTTGAGGGGTTGTCCCGCTCGGCGCGCTACAACCGCTTCATGGGCGCGGCCAGCAATTTTGCGACCATCGCCCGCGGCTGCCTGGTGCCGACACGGAAGGCTGATTGGTTCACCCTGTTCGTCGAAACGCGCGAGCCTCATGGCGATGCCATCATCGGCGAAGCCTGCTATGGCTTCGACCGCACACACGGAACTGGCGAGTTCGCGATGTCGGTGGCCGACCGCTTCCGGCGCAGGGGCCTGGGCTCGGCGCTGCTCTGCGCGCTGCAGTCTCGTGCGATCAGCCTCGGCTGTCTCGATCTGTTCGGCGAAACCTTGAAGGGCAATGATGAAATGAGGAGCCTGGCACGCAAGGCCGGCTTCAAATTCACGCGTTCGCCCGATTGGCGTGCGGTACGCTTCGACAAGAGACTGGCGGATTAGAGCATGATCCGGAAAAAGTCTGGTCCGCTCTTGATGCCGGGTGTGTAACGGTTTTCCGAAGGGATCATGCTCAATGAAACAGCTCGGCGATCGGTGGCCCGGAGCCGCTGACCGGCCCCGGGCTTTTGTCGCGATCACTCCGCGACCGCCTCTCCCGATCCGCCAAACTCTTTCGGGAAATCCTTCAGCTTCGGCAGGCCGTCGCGTATCGGCAGCACGGTTTCCGAATAATTGACATGAACGCCCGGCTGGAAATCCAGGTCGGGCAGCGTCGCAGCGAACACGTCGACCAGGCCGAGCGGGGGATGATTGGTCAGGAGATGGCCGCCGCACCTGCGGCAATATTGCCGCTGGCTGAGCTTGGTCTTCTGGAACATCGCCACATGTTCGGCGCCCGCCGTGATTCGCACGGTCTCGGGCTTCCAGAGGCTGAAGGCGTTCACGGGGCCGCCCGACCAGGAACGGCAGGACGCGCAGTGGCAGTAGCCCATCGCCTCCGGCGCGCCGGAGGTTTCGATTTCAACCGCACCGCAGAAACATTTTCCAGACAATTTCATCCGAGGAATCTCCGTTGGCAAAGAGCAACCCACGGATCATGCATGTGGCGGCCTGTCTTGGACTGCTGCGACCAAGCCTCAGCTTGGAGCGACATTGGCAGTCAAATATTGTTTGAGTGTGAGGTAGTTCACATTGTCATCTGATCGGGGGACGCGGGAGGGACGATGATCCGCTAACAGGCCATCGCGGGCGAGGAATGATTCAAGCGTGGGGACGCAGGATGACTCCAGCTTTCAGGCCTTACACGGATGACCGATTTTGCACCTCGTATTTTTGAATTTTCAACCGATGGCGTTCCCGAGCAGGATCGTATGGCAACATGGCGCGAGTATTATGGCCATGTGATGCTTCGCGTGGATCTCGAACCCGCGCCCGGCAGGATATTCGAGGCACGCAACCGCTGCCTTGCGCTGCCGGGCCTGCAGCTGATGGAGTCGGCCTCGTCGCCGGTCAAGGTCTCGCGCTGCGGCCGCTATCTCGCCGACGGCAATGACGACGTCATGCTGGTGATCCTTCGCTCAGGCTCGGTCGTCGTCCAGTCCGGCGGCCGCGAGCAAAGCTTGCGCGCCGGCGAAGCCATCGCGCTGAGCGGCGGCGAAGCCGCCTCCTTCGATCGCACCAACTCCGGCCAGGCCTTCACGATGCGGGTGCCGCGCGCGACGTTCGAATCGACCGTCGTCAGCATCGACGATGCGCTGATGCGGCCGATCCGCCCCGAGCAGGGGGCGCTCAAGCTGATGGAAAATTACGCGAGCTGGCTGTTCAACGCCGGTCCCCTCGACGCGCAGCTGCTCAATCTTTCGGTCCGGCATGTCCAGGACCTGCTCGCGCTGACGCTCGGCCCGACCGCCGATTTTGCCGATACCGCACGGACGCGCGGATTGCGCGCAGCGCGGCTGAAACTGGCGAAAGCCTTCATCGTCTCGCACTGCCATCGCCGCGACCTCTCGGTCGGCAGCGTGGCGGCGAGCCTGAACGTGACGCCGCGCTATGTGCAGCGCCTGTTCGAGGCGGACGGCACCACCTTCTCCGAGTTCTTGACCGGACAGCGGCTGGCGCGCGCGCACCGGCTGTTGTGCGAACCGGGGGCGAGCCCAAATGCCATCTCGACCATCGCCTATGACGCCGGTTTCGGCGACCTGTCCTATTTCAACCGCCGTTTCCGCCGCCAATACGGACTGACGCCGCGCGAGGTGCGCGGCGACAAGGTGTGATCTGGTTCATGCTGGTCCGGCTTTCTGTCGCGGTAAACCAAGACAGGTAATGCGCCGCGCTATAGCTGCGGCCCGACTTCGAAAAGACGAGTCTTTTTGAGCAGGCAGTTTTTGCTGCCTGATACCAATGGAGCTCTCACATGAGCAGAATGTATTTCGCGACC
>DATMNV010000148.1:0-10149 GCA_035568535.1 Bradyrhizobium sp. | reverse complement strand
AGGCGAACTGATCGAAGGCCGCTGCGAGATCACCCGCGCCGGCAACTCCATCATCTTCCTGCGCGGCGTGCTCACCTCCGCCGAGCGGCCGGTGTTCTCGTTCTCCGGCTCGATCAAGCGCGTCGCACGCAAGGTCCCGCCTCCCCCCGTCAGCCCCTAGGCTCAAAATCCAGGGAACGTGCGTTTGCAGAAGAGCACGACAACAATCGATGCGCAGGCCGCCCTGCCGGCATCCGCGGCCCGGCCTCACCCCGGCCTGCGCGATTATCTCCTGCTGCTGGCGCTGGCCTGCGCGTGGAGCTCGACCTACCCGCTGACCAAGATCGGCCTGGAGTCGATCCCGCCGATCACCTTCATCGTATCGCGTTCGCTGATCGCGGCGGTCTTCCTGCTCGCCGTGCTGCGGCTGCGCGGCCTCTCCTTGCCGACGGAGTTGATGGCCTGGAAGCTGTTTGCCTTCCAGCAGATCATCAACTCGACCTTTCCGTTCCTGATCATCACCTGGGCGCAGCAATATGTGCCGGCGGCCAATACCGTGGTGCTGGCCGCGACCACGCCGATCTTTGCGTTCCTGATCACCTGGGGCATCACGCGGCACGAGCCGGCGACGCTGTTGAAACTCGCCGGCGCGATCCTTGGCCTGGCCGGCACCGCCGTTATCATCGGCCTCGATGCGCTGACGAGCTTCGGCCACGAGATTTTTGCCGAGATCGCGATCCTGCTCGCCACCCTCTCCTTTGCCTGCGCCACGATCTTCGGCCTGCGGATGTCCGGCTACAATCCGACGGTGGTAGCGGCAGGCTCGCTGCTGTTCGGCGGCTTGCTGCTCCTGCCGGCAGCGCTGATCCTCGAGCATCCCTGGACCTTGCATCCGACCATGCCATCGGTCGTGGCCGCCGTCACCATGGCGATATTCTCGAGCGCGCTCGGACTGATGATGTTCTACATGTGCCTCATTCGGCTCGGCACGCTCACGACCAATTCGCAAGCCTATCTGCGCATTCCGATCGGCGTCGGCCTGTCCGTCCTGCTGCTCGGCGAAGCCGTGCCGCCCCATCTCGCGGCGGGCCTCGTGCTGGTCATGGCCGGAGTTGCCGCGATGACCATCCCAAGCGAGCGGATCAAGCGATGGCTGCGGCGGGCGCGATAACGCGCCCTCTTCTTTTGCGCATGATCTGTTCGGAAAACCGGTGCCCACTTTTCCGGATCATGCGCTATCGCATGCTCACCAGGGTCAAATCCACAAACCACGATTGCGGCGAGACGAAACCCTTCACCTTCGGGCTCATGGCGCGCGGGTTGAGGTCGTGGACGATGTAGAGCCATGGCGGATTGTCGACGAGGCGCTCATGCGCCTTGCGATAGGCCTCGTCCACCGCTTTCGGATCGGTCGAGGTCTCGATCGTCTTCAACGCACTGTCGAACTCCTCGTCCTTCCATTGCTCGAAATTGAATCCGTTCGGCGAGAAATTGGCCGAGGAGAAATAGCGCGCCATGACGCTGGGGTCGGACGATGGCGAGGAGATGTTGAGCGCCATGTTTCCCTGCAGGCTGGGGCTGTCGGGCGTCGCGCGCGCCGCAGTCAGCAGCACCTGCCATTCGATGACGTCGAACGCCACCGCGACGCCGCAGGCCTCTTTCAGGTTCTGCTGCAGGAACTCGTTCATCGGCAGAGGCAACATCTGTCCCGAGCCGGAATTGGAGATCATCACCTTGAACGACAGCGGTTTGGCGGGTGTGTATCCGGCCTCTGCCAGCAACGCTTTTCCTTTCGCCGGATCGAATTTGTAGTGGTTGGCTGGACTGCCGAAATCAGGATCGCTGCTCTTGAGCCAGCCCACCGACGGCTCCGCGGTGCCGTTGAGCAGGCCGACCAGTCCGTCGCGGTCGATGCAATAGTTCAGCGCCTGGCGCACGCGCACGTCCTTGAAGGGACTATTGGTCGCGCCGATGTTGTAGAACCAGGGCCAGACATGCGGATAGGAGCCGGTGGTGATGGCGTAGCCGGCCGCCTTCAATGACTCGATGCCGTCGGCCGGCGGCACTTCGATCCAGTCGACCTGCCCCGAGCGCAGCGCGGCCAGCCGCGTGTTCGCTTCCGGGATCGGCATCAGCACGACGTTATCGACCTTCGCTATCCTGGCGGCATCCCAATATTGCTCCCAGCGCGCAAGATCGGCCTCCTGCCGCGGCACGATCCTGGTGATGCGGAACGGACCCGTGCCGGCCGCCGGCAACGTCGCGACCTTGGCCCAGTCATGGCCGGCCTTCTCGAACGACGCGGGCGACGTGAACAGGAGATAGACGGACATGTACGGGAAGTACGACGCCGGCCGCGTCGTCGTGATCGCAACCGTGAAGTCGTCGATCTTCTTGTAGCTGCCCATCACGGGCACGCGGGCGCGCGACATCGCCGAGCTCGGCGGCTCGAATTGCGGGCTGTCCTTGTTGAAGTAACGGTCGAGATTCCAGATCACGGCGTCGGCGTTGAAATCGGTGCCGTCGTGGAATTTCACGCCGTGGCGCAGATGGAAGATCCAGGTCTTGGTGTCCTCGCCATCCTGCTCCCATTTCTCGGCAAGCCCGGGACGCAACGTCGCCAGCCTGTCGGTTCGGGTCAGATCCCACAGCACCAACCCTTCGAAGATCGGGTAGCCGAGGAAGCGCATGCCCTCAAAGCCGTTGTTGGGCAATCCCGTTGCGGTAGGGATGTCGGCGGCCGTCATCGCGATGCGCAGCGTGGTCTCGGCGATTGCGGATTGGCCGCTCAATAAAGCGGCAGTGAGTGCGAGCGTGCAAACAGCCTTGCGAATAAGCATGATCTCTCCCATCCGGCAGACACGATCGGTGATAGGCAGAGACGAGCAAATTCCGGGCCAGCGAAGCTGCGGCAGGGCGTCGCTCACGCGCTGTTGTGTTGCGTCCGTCGTAGCGCTCTTGCGAAGCCGGCTCAGGCCGACAGCTGCTTCTCGGCGATCGCGAGCCATTCCGCCTGCGCGTCGCGCAGATATTTCGGCGCGCGCTTCATCTGCAGCAGCAGTTCGTTGAACACCACCCGCGCTTCCGGCGTTCGTCCCACCATGCGCAGCAACAGGCCGTAGCGGACCCGTGCCTCGGCACCGGGAAAATAGGCGGACACGGCATGGTACTCTTCGAGCGCCTCGTCGACGCGCCCGACTTCAGCGAGCGAACGGGCATAGAGCAGATGGCCGTCGGCCGACTGGAAATCCGGCCAGCGCTTTTGCAGATCGTCGAGCGTCGCCAGCGCATCAGCCGCGCGCTTGGCGGCGAACTGGGCCTGCGCCTTGCCGAGCGCATATTGCGGGTCGTCGCCCATAGGCAAAGTCAGAATGTGGTCGTAATGGCGCTCGGCTTCATCGAAGCGCGCGACCTTCTGGCACTCGGCGGCGAGCGCGGCGCGGTTGGCGATGGTGTCGGTGTCGGCGAGCCGGTCGGAGAGTTCGCGGTAGCGCTTGTCCGGATCGAGCCGGTTGGCCACGCGCTGGCGCGCCTGCCGAGCACCGGGGCTGGAAAACCATTCCGGCACCAGCTCCACGCAGATGTAGGCGAGTGCGCCGACGAACGGCACCATCAGGATGATGAACGCCCAGGGCTGCAGGCGCCCGGTGCGCGAAGCATGATAGATCAACGTGATATCGAGCAGCAAAATAACCAAAGCAACGGGCATGACGATCTTCCAGCGAATGATTGGGCAGCGTCGGCCGCCCATCGAAATATCGCGACCCGCACAACCGAACAATCCCCGGTTGCCGTATCAGCCCGTTTAGTATGAACAGATGATGACGATCGAGCGGCGCTATTTCGGCGCGCCCGCGATCAGAGGCCCCCTCGCTATTGCGAGCTTGCTACGTCCGAGGCTGCCCCTTAGCGGAGCTGGATATCGGAAAAGCCGTTTATATATCAACAAAATTGACTAGCCCGGCTGACGGTCGCCAATCGTTTCGTCGAAGGCCCACTTGCTGGACCGAAATGGAGTTCTGCGATGCACGATCAGAACAATGTCTTCTATGCTATCGCGCTTTCCGCCGTCATCCTGATAGCCTGGCAGTATTTCTTCGTCACGTCGTTCCGAAGCAAGCCGACCGCACCTCAAACTTCGCAGGCCCGCGCGGTTGCACCCGGCATCGAGATCGTCCGGCCGCAGACGCAAGCCTTGGGAACGCAGACCACAACAATATCGGACAAGCAACGATTTCAGCCGTCCTCGCGGCAAGAGGCACTTGCCAGATCACAACGCGTCGCCATCGATACGCCCCGGCTGAAAGGATCAATTGCGTTGACCGGGGGAAGGATCGACGATCTTTCCCTGGTTCAATATCGCCAAACCACTGATCCCAAGTCTCCTTCGATCGAGTTGCTTTCACCCTCCGGCAGCCCGCAGCCATTTTACGCGGAATTCGGCTGGGTCGATGGCTCCAGCGTCAATCTCAACGTGCCGACCTCAGAGACGGTCTGGCTCCAGCAGGGATCGAATAGCCTCGGGGTGGGGCACCCGATAACCCTCGTTTGGCAAAACGGCCAGGGGCTGGAATTTAGACGAAGGATTTCGGTTGATGACAAATATCTCTTCAGTATTCATGACGAGGTTGCAAATAGCGGGCAGACGGCTGTCACGCTGGCGCCCTATGCGTTGATCTCCCGCCACAGTCCGCCGCCGACGCTCGGCTATTATCTGCTCCATGAAGGTGCAATCGGCGTCTTGGGGGACAACGGCTTGCAAGAGGTTACCTACAAGATCCTCGATGAAAAGAAGCGCATAGCATTTAACTCCAACAATGTTTGGCTCGGGTTTACCGACAAATACTGGGCAGCCGTGCTGCTGCCTGGGACATCTTCGCGTCTGCAGGCCGAATTCTCCGCCAGCACGCTGGGTACACTGAAGACATATCAGGCCGACTATCTACAGGATGCGCAAACCATTGCGCCGGGCAGCACCGCGAGCGCCACCGCTCGTCTGTTCGCCGGCGCCAAGGAGGTTGCGATCCTCGATGACTATGACAAGGCGCTCCATCTCAACCGGTTCGACCTCGCAATCGACTGGGGTTGGTTCCGCTTCATCACCAAGCCGATGTTCACGCTGATCGACACCATCTTTCGACTGGTCGGAAATTTTGGCGTGGCGATCCTGATCGTGACGCTGATGCTCAAGATCGCATTTTTTCCGCTCGCCAATAAATCCTATGCGTCGACGGCGAAGATGAAGGCGATACAACCGCAGCTTCAACTGATCCGCGAGGCCTTTCGTGACGACAAGATGAAGCAGCAACAGGCCACGATGGAACTCTACAGGAAAGAGAAGATCAACCCGATTGCGGGGTGCTTGCCGACATTGATCCAGATTCCGGTCTTCTTCTCGCTTTACAAGGTGCTGTTTGTCACAATCGAGATGCGTCAGGCGCCATTTTTCGGATGGATCAAGGATCTGTCCGCGCCGGATCCCACCAACGTGTTCAATCTTTTTGGACTGATCCCTTATGACCCGGTGTCCCTGCCTTTGCTTGGCGGATTCCTGGTGATCGGGGCTTGGCCGCTTCTGATGGGGCTGACCCAGTGGTTGCAGATGAAACTGACGCCAGCCTCATCCGACCCGGCACAAGCCGCCGTGCTGAACTGGATGCCCGTCATCTTCACGTTCATGCTCGCGAAATTCTCGGCGGGCCTGGTCATCTATTGGACTTGGAACAATTCCCTGTCTGTCATTCAGCAGAGCATCGTAATGCGCAGGAATGGCGTCCGGATCGAATTGTGGGATAAATTCCGGGCGATGTTCAAAAGAGTTGGCCGCAACTAGTCAAGGACGTCTCGCCGGCGAACCGGCCGCGGCGGCTCAGCGTCCGGTCGATGCATAAAGCCCTTCGCTGTCAGAAGTTGCGCTGCGCGCGAACCTGCAGCAGCACGGTGTTCTGGTCCTTGAACTGATAGCTAGTCGTCGGCTTCGGCGCCGAAGGCGTCAGCACCGCGGTCCCCGCGAAATTCTGGTCAAGCCGGACATACTGCACTTCGCCCGTGAACGTCAGGCCCTTGACCGGGGTCCAGCGGGTGTTGAAGCCGATCTGATAGACGGCGAAGTCGGGGTTGCAGCTGAAGTCGGCGGAGATGGTCCCGGCCGCGGCCGACAGCTTGTTGCTGGCCATATACTGGAAGCAGTATTGGCCCTTGGCCGTGGTGATGTCCGTGGCCGAGCCGTCGTAATGCACCCACGACAGGCCGGTGAAGATGCTGGAATTCCAGTGCGGATCCCAATTGTGGGTGAACGAGCCTCGGGCGCCCCAGGCTTCGGTCAACTTCAGATCGCCGGTGCCGCCGTTCAATACCGGCAGGAACACCGCGTCCGTGGTCGCGCCGAAGCCGACGCTCTGATAGGCCCGGCCGCTGCCGCCGAACATCGCGAAGTTCGGCGACACGGAGGCGGTCGCAACCACATACTTGGTCAGGCCCTTGGCATAATCGCCTTCGATCTTCAAATCATCGCCCGGTCCCGTCGGCAGGTTCTTGAGGTTCAATGCCGCCTGCACTGCACCACCCCACTTGGTGTCGGGATGGCCGGAGATTTCCGACAGATTGGTCGGCACACCGCCTGCGCCCAGGATGTTGTAGGACGCATCGAGCTCGTGCGCCGCGGCCGAAAACTGGAACAGGCCCCAGGTCTGGTCGACGCGGATGTTGCCGTTGATGTCGGGCGAGTGCCCGCCGCCATAGGCAAAGCCGGAGGTGCCGACGGCGTTGAGGCCGACCGACAGGTTGTAGATCGCAGTACGGCCCTGCGTGTTCGGGTCTTCGAGGCCGATGGTGCCGGTGACGCCGTTGCCGAATTGCGCCGTGTACTGGATGTTGTTGACGCCGATGTCGGTGTTCTGGCCGCCCATCAGGAACGACGAGATGTTGGCGGGAAAGCCCTGCCAGGGCGTGGCATAGGCCGAGGCCGACCTGCCGAAGGTGAAGCCGGCAAACTGGAGGTAGAGATACTCGACCGCGACATAGCCGCCGCCGACGCCATTGAGGAAGCTGCCGCTGAGGCCGCCGGGGATCGTCGGGGCCGCGCCGATCACGGCGTTGTTGGCCGTGCCGAAATTATTGAACTGGAAGTTGGCCTGCGCATAGGTGCGCACCACGCCATATTCGCTGGCGGTGCGGGTATCAACCTGCAACACCATGCGCGAACGTGCGATGTAGTCGTCGAATAACCGGTTGCGCTGGCCGGAATCGCCATTCCACGCGGGCGCGCCATGGGCGGAACTGCCATCGAAGGTGACGTCGGTACGCAGGTAGCCGCCGATCTTGATGCAGGTGTCGGTGCCCGGGATGTACCAGAAGCCCGCACCATACAGCGTGCAGACCCGCACATACTCGACCGCTTTGGCCTTGACCGGCAGATCGGCCGCCTGCGCGCTAGCAAGGGCCGTCAGGCTGGCGGCCGAAGAGAGAAGAACGAGAGATCGCGCCGCTTTCATGAGAGACTCTCCCACAGGCATAACATGATGATCATAATCACGTTTGCGGGCGAGTTCGATGATGACGGGAGGGTGACGGTGCTTGATTACTGGGCGGTGTGATCGATGCGCCACACATGGTCGCAACATCCGGCTTTGGCCGGAGGGATTTGCCCCCAGTCATGTTGCAGCGCGGGCTCAGTGTCCCGGTCGCGGCAGGAAGGACCTTCGCCGTCAGAAATTACGCTGTGCGCGAACCTGCAGCAGCAACGTGTTCTGGTCCTTGAACTCGTACGATGCCGTCGGCTTGGGAGCCGAAGGGGTCAGGACCGCCGTTCCGGCAAAATTCTGGTCGAGATGCACATACTGCAGCTCGCCCGTGAAGGTCAGGTTCTTGACCGGCGTCCATTTGGTGTTGAAGCCGATCTGGAAGACGGCGAAGTCGGGGTTGCAGCTGAAGTCGGCAGAGATGGTCCCGGCCGCGGCCGACAGCTTGTTGCTGGCCATATACTGGAAGCAATATTGGCCCTTGGCCGTCGTGAGATCGCCGACCGTGCCGTTGTAGTGCACCCACGATCCCGTGCCGAAGATGCTGGAGTTCCAGTAGGCATCCCAATTGTGGGTGAAGGAGCCGCGGAAGCCCCAGGCTTCCGTCAGCTTCAGGTCACCGGTGCCGCCATTGAGCACCGGCAGGAACACCGCATCCGTGGTCGCGCCGAAGCCGACACTCTGGTAGGCGCGACCGCTGCCGCCGAACATCGCAAAATTCGGGGAAGGCGCGGAGGTCGCAATGATGTTCTTGGTGAGGCCTTTGGCGTAGCTACCCTCGATCTTGATATCGTCGCCGGGGCCGGTCGGGATATTCCTGAGGTTCAACGCCGCCTGCACCGATCCGCCCCATTTGGTATCCGGATGGCCGGAGATTTCCGACAGGTTGGTCGGCACAGCGCCGGCGCCCAGGATGTTGTAGGACGCATCGACCTCATGCGCGGCCGCCGAAAGCTGGAAGCGGCCCCAGTCCTGGTCGACCTTGAGGTTGCCGACGACGTCGGGCGCATGCGTCCCGCCATAGGCGTAGCCGCTGGTGCCGACCGCGTTGAGCCCGGTCGAGAGGTTATAGACCGAAGTCCGATCCTGCACGCTGGGATCTTCAAGCGCGATGGTGCCGGTCACGCCGTTGCTGAATTGGCGGTGTACTGGATATTATTGACGCCGGTGTCGGTGTTCTGGCCGTGGCCGCCCAGAATGAACGACGAGATGTTGGCCGGAGCTTCCTGCCAGGGCGTTTCATAGGCCGAGGCCGAATGGCCGAAGGTGAAGCCGGCGAACTGAATATAGAGGTATTCGACCGCGACATAGCCGCCGCCGACGCCATTGAGGAAGCTGCCGCTCAGCCCATTGGGGATCACCGGTGCCGCGCCGATCACGGCGTTGTTGGTGCCGAAATTGTTGAACTGGAAGTTGGCCTGCGCATAGGTGCGCACCACGCCATATTCGGTAGCGGTGCGGGTATCGACCTGCAGCGCCATGCGCGAGCGTGACACGAAATAGTCGAAGTAGCGGTTGCGCTGGCCGGAATCGCCGCTCCACGCCGGCTGACCATGGGAGCCGCCGCCGTCGAAGGTGCTGTCAACACGCAGATAGCCGCCGATCTTGATGCAGGTATCGGTGCCCGGGATAAACCAGAAGCCGGCGCCGTACAGTGAGCAGACCCGCACATATTCGATCGCCTTGGCCTTGACCGGCAGGTCGGCCGCCCGCGCACCAGTCACAGCTGCGAGGCTCGCAGCCGAAGACAGAAGAACGAGAGTTCGCACCGCATTCATCACAGCTCTCCCACACGGAACATGACAACGATCATGACCTTTGAATGCGAATGCGAAGATGACAGGGCAATGATGGCGGCCGTTTCAATGCGCCGTGTGATGGCTGCGCCACACCTGGTCGCAACGTTCTATTTAGCCGGAGAAATCTGCACCCAAAGCCCGCTTCCTCGTCCTGAGCCAGTCGCGCGGGAGCCGCGGTCCCGATTTCGCTACCAACTCCGATTCAGACAACGAAATCGGTTTGACCGAAATTATTGATCACATCGAGTCAATCGACGAAGGAGATGCGGATACGACCGAAATTATCGCTCAAATGCTGGACACCATCCGCCATCATGCGGAGTCAAAGGACTCTTCGCTCGCCGTTGAATATCCTTCGATTGATCAGATGGCGCGGCCTCTCGGCCCGAGGCAAGCTTCGACGCGCGCGCCATGTCGCGCTCGCGATTGATTCCGGGAAAGACGAGGACGGCCGATTTCACGAACTGTGCACGTCGCTGAGTTCGAGTCGCCGCTCGATACGATCTAGGCGGCCTTCATGCCGAACCAGCGTGGCATGAATGCCCGAAATTTCCTGAAAGACACTGGTGATTCCCTGACGAATGTCGTTCTGATACGACTACGCGATCGCCGTCACAGCAGTCACGCAGTCGTCATAAGCAGTGTCTCTGTCGCGGGAGTCCTGAAAGCGCCGTGTATCGAAATCGAAGGCACATCACGCTTCGCTTGTCGTTCCGGCGCGAAGCGCGTTGCAACGCAGGCACCGCCGCCCTTTTGGTGGGCATGTGCCCGGACTTTCAATGTCATCGGAGGTGTCGAGCGCGTTGCGAACGGGGGCCGGTTGTGCGGTCAGGTGTTTTTTCTTTACGCTG